>CACXGW010000055.1 GCA_902767325.1 uncultured Ruminococcus sp. | reverse complement strand
GTTTCCTATCAGCGGGCGACCACTGGTCGCCCCTACGCCTGTAAAGGAAATGTTTCCTTAAGTTGACGACATTGCCTAACAGGGGAAATGGCACGAAGTGCCAAAAGGGTTGCCGCCCGGCTACGGGGTGTCGCTTCTGTTGGCACCTTGTATAAGAGGATACGATTACCCCTCAGGCATTTTTGCAGGCAAAAATGCCAGCTCCCCTAAAGCTAAAGCGTTAGGGAAGCCTTACTTATAACTTCTGACTTTCAACTTTACATAGTTATGTATGTTGTGCATGTTGTTTTACACCATACAAATAACCGTAAAAAAAATAAATGTATACTATGTTTTTTTTTTGCAAATTTTACGAACACCAGAAAAAACATACATAACATACACTACTATGTAATAACTCCGGGAAAGGATAACACTAAATCGGTTAGCGCGCGCTAACTTTTTATTGAAATCCCCTTGACAAACTCTATAATAATCGGTATAATATTACTATCGGGGTTAGTGCAAGCTAACCCGTTTTGTGGCGCAGCGGTTAGTTGCGGCTAATTTAAGGAGAGATCATTATGATGCCTTTGATGTTCGCCGACGTAGGCGAAAGCTGCATTATAAAAAGGATCGGCGGCAGCGCCGAAACAAAAAAGCATATCGAAAATCTGGGCTTTGTTGTCGGGGCAGAGGTGAGCATAGTCACCGAAACGGGCGGAAACCTTATCGTAAACGTAAAGGAATCGCGCGTTGCCGTCAGCAAGGAAATGGCTCAAAAAATATTTGTCTGATTTTCAGACTTTGGAGGTAAGGGTATGAATACACTTAAAGACGTTAAAATAGGCGAGACCGTAAAGGTCAAAAAGCTTCACGGCGAGGGCGCGGTAAAGCGCCGCATTATGGATATGGGGATAACAAAGGGCGTTGAGATCAGCGTTCGCAAGGTCGCTCCCCTGGGCGATCCCGTTGAGATCACATTGCGCGGATATGAGCTTTCGCTTCGAAAAGCCGACGCTGAGATGATCGAAGTCGAATAAGCATTTTGTTTGTTAAAAATTTGTTTTTTATAACATTGAGTTAGCAAAGGCTAACAACGAGAGGAAGATGAAAAATGAGTATTACCATCGCCCTTGCGGGCAACCCGAACAGCGGCAAAACCACGCTGTTCAATTCGCTGACAGGCTCCAACCAGTTTGTCGGCAACTGGCCGGGCGTAACGGTGGAAAAAAAGGAAGGTAAGCTGAAAAAACACAGCGACGTCACCATCACCGACCTGCCGGGCATCTATTCGCTGTCGCCCTACACGCTCGAAGAGGTCGTGGCGCGAAATTATCTCATCAATGAGCGCCCCGACGCGATATTGAACATCATCGACGGCACAAATTTGGAGAGGAATCTGTATCTCACAACTCAGCTCACCGAGCTGGGGATCCCCGTGGTTGTTGCTATCAATATGATGGACGTCGTCAAGAAAAACGGCGACAAAATCAACACCGAGGAGCTTTCACGCGCGCTCGGCTGCAAGATAGTTGAGATCTCCGCGCTGAAAAACACGGGCATTATGGAGGCTGCAGAAGCGGCGATAAGCGCCGCTCAGGCAGGAAAAACCGTTCCTCAGCATACCTTCAGCGGCGTTGTTGAGCACGCTTTGGCTCATATTGAGGAAGCGGTCATCCATGAGCTGCCCGAGGAGCAGCAGCGCTGGTATGCTATAAAGATCTTTGAGCGCGACGAAAAGGTGCTTGAGCAGCTTAACATTTCGCCTTCGGTCAAGGAACATATCGAAAAGGACATACAACGCGCCGAAAAAGAGCTTGACGACGACGCGGAAAGCATCATCACCAACGAGCGCTACATCTACATAGCTTCAATCATCAAGGGCTGCTACAAAAAGAAAAACAAGGGCAAGCTCACAACGTCCGACAAGATCGACAAGGTCGTTACAAACCGCTTTGCCGCGCTGCCGATCTTCGCGGTGATAATGATAATCGTTTACTATGTTTCCATCACCACCGTCGGCACCGCCTTTACCGATTGGGTAAACGACGGAGTTTTCGGCGACGGCTTCCACCTGTTCACCATCGGCGACGCCGAATATGACGACGCAAATGAAAAATACGGCGAGGAAAACCTTTTCAACAACGCCGAGGTAGGCGCTATGCTCAAGTCTGCAAGCGAGCGCGAGGCTCAGGAATCTAACGGCAAAACCGTTGCGGCAAAAACTCTCTATGAGGATTTCACCGCAAAAGAGCCGAGCTTCGGTGATTTTTCGGAGGATTATGAAAGCTACGCCGACGAGGTCGAAAACCTCGGCTTTGAAATTCACGATCTTGTTGACCCGATAATGGACGAAGCTCCCGATCCTGCCGACTACGGCGTTTGGGTGCCGGGGATCCCCACTCTTGCCGAGCAGGGACTTGACGCGATAAACTGCGCCGAGTGGCTCAAGAGCCTTATCCTCGACGGCATAATCGCGGGCGTGGGCGCCGTGCTGGGCTTTTTGCCTCAGATGCTTGTGCTGTTCATATTCCTGGCTATTCTCGAAAGCTGCGGATATATGGCGCGAATCGCCTTTGTAATGGACAGGATATTCCGCAAGTTCGGTCTTTCGGGCAAGTCGTTTATCCCGATGCTCATCGGCACGGGCTGCGGCGTTCCCGGAATAATGGCGTCGCGAACCATCGAAAACGAGCGCGACCGCCGTATGACCATTATGACCACTACGTTTATTCCCTGCGGCGCAAAGCTGCCGATCATCGCCATGATCTCAACCGCCCTTTTCGGCGGAGCTTGGTGGGTGGCGCCCTCGGCGTACTTCATCGGTATGGCGGCGATCGTCGTGTCGGGAATCATGCTTAAAAAGACCAAGATGTTTGCGGGCGATCCGGCTCCGTTCGTTATGGAGCTGCCGGCGTATCATCTGCCTACAATAAGCAATGTGCTTCGCTCAATGTGGGAACGAGGCTGGTCGTTCATCAAGAAAGCCGGCACCATCATTTTGCTGTCCTCGATCCTCATCTGGGCAGGCTCGCACTTCGGATGGACAGACGGCGCGTTCGGCTTCTATCTCGATCTTGAGCTCTCCGACAGTATCCTCGGAGTTATCGGCGACGCTATCAAGTGGATATTCGCACCGCTCGGCTTCGGCGACGCAACGGCAACCGTCGCGACGATCATGGGTTTGGTTGCAAAGGAAGAGGTCGTCGGTGTGTTCGGCGTGCTCGATTTTGCCGGAATGACTCAGATCGCGGCATATTCGTTCCTCGTGTTCAACCTGCTGTGCGCTCCGTGCTTCGCTGCTATCGGCGCCATCAGGCGCGAGATGAACTCCGCAAAATGGACGACCTTCGCCATCGCTTACCAGTGCGTGTTCGCTTATGCGGTATCGCTGTGCATCTTCCAGATCGGCTCTATATTTACAGGCAATCTGAACGTTATAGGACTTATCGCTTCCGTTGCCGTGATTGGGCTTATCGGATACCTGCTGTTCAGACCGTATAAGGAATCCAACCGCCTTGAAGTTAAGGTGAAATAAGGAAGTGTCATTATGAGTTGGTTTTTAAATAATTTGGGCACCGTCATCGTCGCGCTCGTTGTCGCGGCGGTGGTCGCCCTGATAGTTATAAATCATTTCCGCAAGAAAAAACAGGGCAAGTCAAGTTGCGGCTGCGGCTGCGCGAACTGCCCGATGAAGGACAAGTGTCATTAGTAAGCTATAAGTAATAAGTTATAAGTCAATACCATAAGAAGGCTCCCCTGCGCAAGGGGAGCTGTCTTTTTTGCCCGCAAAATTTTCTGAGGGGTCGCTAAAGTTGTAAGTAGAACAGAAGTCCGAAGTCGTTAAGTCGGACGTCAATACAACAACGTGGGCGCGCACACAGGTGCGCCCTTTTTGCTTTCAGCGACGGTTGCCTTTACAGAAGCCTTCCCCCGAGGGGAAGGTGGCAGCGTAGCTGCCGGATAAGGGGATTTCGCGTCAGCGAAAAAGTAGGGGCGGTTCATTGCACGCCCGCTGTTTTATAACGTTTTTTTCGGGCGACCAATGGTCGCCCCTACAATGTAAAGGAAACTTCCGACTTATAACTTCTTACTTAACTCTCAGCAGTCTTGCTGTATAGAGCACGCAGGCAACGCAAACGCCGGTGTCTGCGAGCACCGACATCCACATCTGCGCCAAACCGAAGAAGGCGAGAATGATGACCGCTGCCTTAACGGCAAGGGCGAAGATAATGTTTGTGCGGATGGTGCGCATCGTTTTTCGCGCGAGCTTCACGGCTTTCGGCAGAGCGGTGAGGTCTCCCGAGGAGAGCACCGCGTCGGCGGCTTCTATCGCCGCTTCGCTGCCAAGCCCCATAGCCACGCCGCAGTCGCTTTTGCCCAGAACCGGAGCGTCGTTTATTCCGTCGCCGACAAAGCATACGATGTTGCCGCGGCTCTTTTCCTCGTCGATTATATCAAGCTTATCCTGCGGCAAAAGCTCCGCGCGGTATTCAATGCTTCCCAGCTGCTTCTGAACGGATGAAGCCGTCGCGTTTGAGTCGCCCGTCAGCATAAGCTTTTTCTTTACGCCCAGGCTGTCGAGCTGCGCGAGTATATCCTTTGTCTCCGCGCGCAGTGTGTCGCTCAGCTCTATCGCGCCGATAAGCTTATCGTCATAAATAAGGAACACCGCGTTTTTGCCCCGAAGCTCGTCGGGAGCTTCGCTTTTAATAAGCTTAGCGCCGCCGCAGATAAGCGTTTTGCCCTTGTATTCCGCCCAAATGCCGTTGCCCGCAAGCTCTCTGAAATCCGATAAGCCGTCGGCGGGAGCCACGGCTTTTTCTTTTATCGCCTGCGCTATCGGGTGCGAGGAATACGCTTCACATGCCGCCGCGAGTGAGAGAATCTCGTCCTTGCCGAAGCCTTCATATGCGTAAACGTCCGTCACCGCGATCCTGCCTGTGGTCAGTGTGCCTGTTTTGTCAAACGCAAAGCAGTCGGCATTAGCCAGAGCTTCCAAGTATTTGCCGCCCTTTATCAGCACGCCCGCGCGGGATGCCGCGCCGATTCCGGCGTAGTAGGAAAGCGGCACGGAGATAACTATCGCGCACGGACAGCTCGCAACGAGCACCACAAGCGCGCGGTAGACCCATTCGGAAAAGCTGCCGAAGCCGCACACGGGAGGCACTATCGCTATCAAAAACGCCAAGCCGACAACTATCGGCGTGTAAATATTCGCAAATCGCGTTATGAGCTTTTCACGCGAGCCCTTTTGCGCCGCGGCGTCCTCAACCAGGCGGAGGATACGCGTGGCGGTGCTGTCGCCGAACTCTTTAGTCGTTTTCAGCGTAAGAAGTCCGTCGCCGTTCATCGCGCCGCTCAGCACCTCGCTGCCCTCGCTCACGCTCTGCGGTAAGCTTTCGCCCGTCAGCGCGGAAACGTCCAGATCGGAGCTGCCGCTCAGCACAACGCCGTCAAGAGGTATGCGCTCGTGCGGCTTTACCAAAATGACTGAGCCGACTTTTACTTCCTCCGCGGGAACAGTGCGTTCCTGTCCGTTTTCGATAAGCGTCGCTGTGTCGGGGCGGATTTGGCTGAGCTTTTCTATGTCGCGGCGGCTTTTGCCGACCGCCATATCTTCGATGAATTCTCCGATGGAAAACAGCACCGTCACCATCGCCGCCTCAACATATTCGCCGAGGCAGAACGCCGCGATGACCGCCACGGTGATCAGCACGGTTTCTTCTATACGCAGCCTAAAGACGTTTTTAACGCCCTTCCAAAATACGTCGTACCCGGCGGATAGTGTCGCCGCGAGGCTAAGTCCGAACACCGTCCAGTGCGCCGCCGTGCCGTCGACAACCAAATGCACAATAAGAGCGGCGACGCTTAAAACTATAGCCGAGATCAGCAGCAGATTTTTTATACTGCCGTTTTTGCTTTCGCCGTGGTCGTGACAGTCGCATCCGTCGTGACAGTGATCGTGCCCGTGATTATGTACGGCTTTTCCCGAAAAGCGCTTTACGGTCACGCCTTCCTCGATGCTGTCGCAGATGCTTTGTATTTCGCCGGTTAAATCTTCTTCAGCGTGCTCAAAGCGCAGCTGCTTTGTGGCAAAGTTGAAGCTTACGTTTTCGTAGCCCTCGGTCTGCGCGACTTTTGTTTCGATTTTTGAGGCGCAGTGGGCGCAGTTGAGGTTTTCGAGAACCAATATGTGTTTCATCGTATCACTCCAAAATATGGTCAAGTCCCATTTCGATGATCTTCTTTACGTGGTCGTCGTCGAGAGAGTAGTACATCTGCTTGCCGTCGCGGCGAACGCGCACAAGCTTGTTCTGCCGCAGCACGCGCAGCTGGTGGGAGATGGTGCTCTGCTCCATATTCAGCGCCTCGGCGATCTCCATCACCGAAAGCTCGCTGTCGGAAAGCGTCACCATCACGCGCAGGCGCGTGGAATCGCCGAACACCTTAAAAAGGTCGGCAAGCTCAAATAATACTTCAATGTCGGGACAGCTTTTTTTATCATCCATTATTATCACCTTTGATTTATCAATTGAACATATGAATAACTGTTCATATGTTAGTTTAAATATATCACAGTTGTTTCAGAATGTCAATAGGAAAAAGAAAAACGCTCCCTAAAAGAGAGCGTTTTTTAGTGTAAAATTATTTCAAAGCGTCAATAGCGGCTTCGATCATCGCGATCTTCTCGCGTTCCTTCTCAGCCTGAGCGCGGACCTTGTCGACAACGGCTGCGGGAGCCTTTGCGATAAAGCCCTGATTTTTAAGCTTGCCCAAGGACTGCGCGAGGAACTTCTTCACTTGTTCAAGCTCCTTGTTGAGTCTTGCAAGCTCGGCTTCCTTGTCAACCAGCTCGTCCATCGGGATGTATATCTTCGCGTCAGCGGTAACAACGGTAACGGCTCCTTCAAGCTCAAAGCCTGCGTCGACCATGACTTCACTTGCGCCCGCGAGCTTTTCAATGAAGGCACTTCCGTCGGTGAAGGTCTGCGGGAACTTCGTCGCCACATAAACCTTTGCTTTTCTCGACGGCGGAACGTTCATTTCGCTTCTGCGGTTGCGGATCGCGCGGATAGCGTCCATCACGCGGCGCATCTCATCAGCTGCTTCGGGGAAGTCAAGCTCCGGAGAATACGAAGGATAGTCCGCGAGCATAATGGTCTCGCCCTCGTGGGGGATGGTCTGCCAGATCTGCTCGGTGATGTACGGCATAAAGGGATGCAGCAGGCGCAAAATCTGATCGAGCACATACAGCAGCACCTGACGAGCGTTCTGCGCGCTTTCGCCCTCGCTGTGGAGTCTTGCCTTCGTCAGCTCGATATACCAGTCGCAATAGCAGTCCCAGATGAATTCATAGACCTTCTGAACCGCGATGCCGAGCTCGAATTTTTCGAGGTTTTCGTTGACTTCTTTCGCAACGGTGTTCAGCGTGGAGAGTATCCACTTGTCCTCGGTCATAAGCGTCTTTGGTATCTCGTTTTTAACATCGTAGTCGTCGATGTTCATATGAACATAGCGCGAGGCGTTCCAAAGCTTGTTCGCAAAGCCCGAGCAGGCTTCTATCCTCTTTTCGGAATAGCGGATGTCGTTGCCCGGCGAGTTGCCCGTGACAAGCAAAAAGCGCAGCGCGTCGGCGCCGTATTTTTCGATTACCTCAAGCGGATCAACGCCGTTGCCGAGCGACTTTGACATCTTTCTGCCAAGCTCGTCGCGGACGATTCCGTGGATGAAAACGGTGTCGAAGGGCACCTGTCCCGTCTGCTCCAGAGCCGAGAAGATCATTCTCGCGACCCAGAAAAAGATGATGTCATAGCCCGTGACCAGAGTGCTGGTGGGGTAGAAGTATTTAAGATCATCGGTTTCCTCAGGCCAGCCGAGCGTTGAAAACGGCCAAAGCGCGGAGGAAAACCAGGTGTCGAGCGTGTCCTCGTCCTGATGAAGCGAGGTGCATCCGCAGTGAGAGCACTTTGCGGGAGCTTCCTTTGCAACGGTCACGTCGCCGCACTCGTCGCAGTAATAAGCCGGGATGCGGTGACCCCACCAAAGCTGGCGCGAAATGCACCAATCCTTGATGTTTTCCATCCAGTTGAAGTAAACCTTGTCAAAGCGCTGGGGGATGAATTTTGTGTCGCCGTCGCGCACAGCCTTGATTGCGGGCTTAGCGAGCGGTTCCATTCGAACGAACCACTGCTTTGAAACCATCGGCTCGATGGTGGTGTGGCAGCGGTAGCAGGTTCCGACGTCGTGGGTGTGGTCTTTAACAGCCTTTAGCTGACCGAGTGCTTCCAAATCGGCAACGATGGCTTTTCTCGCGGTCATGGTGTCCATTCCCGCGTATTTGCCGCAGTCGAGGACCTCGGGCTCGTTTTCGGCGAGGTTGCCCTTAGCCTTCAGCTCTTCATATGCCGCAACGTCGTCCTTGCCGGTCATATAGCCGTCGTAGGTGAACACGCGGACGATCGGCAGCTTGCAGCGCTGACCTACCTCGTAGTCGTTGGGGTCGTGCGCGGGGGTTATCTTAACAACGCCGGTTCCTTTTTCCATATCGGCGTGTTCATCGCAGACGATGGGGATCTCTTTGTTCAAAAGCGGAAGGATAACGTGGCAGCCGTGCAGGTGCTTATAGCGCTCGTCCGCTTCGTTTATGGCAACGGCGGTGTCGCCGAGCATCGTTTCGGGACGCGTGGTCGCGATCTCAAGCATTTCGCCCGTTTCCTTTACCTGATAGAGGATATGCCAGAAGTGACCCTGCTGTTCCTCATACTCGACCTCTGCGTCGGAGATGGAGGTGTTGCAGTGCGGGCACCAGTTTACCATACGGTTGCCGCGGTAGATCTTGCCGTCCTCGTAAAGCTTTACAAAAACTTCCTTAACGGCGTCCGAGCAGCCCTCGTCCATTGTAAAACGCTCGCGGCTCCAGTCGCAGCTTACGCCCAGCTTGCGCAGCTGAGTTGTGATCCTTCCGCCGTATTCGCGCTTCCAGTCCCACGC
>CACXGW010000054.1 GCA_902767325.1 uncultured Ruminococcus sp. | reverse complement strand
CTTCAACCTCACAGGTGCAGGTACATTCACCGTAACAGCTACACCCGCTGAAGATGATAAGTATGTAGTAAGCGTATCCGGCGACAACGTAGAGTTCATCACCGACTTCGAGTATGATACTGTTTATGCAGTAGGTAACGGCGAAGGCACATGGCTGAACGACGCTTCCTGGGATCCCGGCTTTGCTGCAAACGAAATGAAACAGATCGCAGACGACGTTTGGCAGATCCGTTTTGACAATATCGGCGAGGCATTCGACCGTCAGATCAAATTCGCAATCGACGGCACATGGACCCATAACTTCGGCGGCGCGTTCGACGCTGAGGCAGAAGGCGAGTTCCAGGACGCTGTTTACAACGGTGACAACATCACCTTCGACACTGAAGAAGAAGGCATGTCCGTAGTGATCACACTCGACCTCACCGAGTTTGACTTTGCTACCAAGACCGGCGCGAAGTTCAACATCGACTTTGTTTGGACAGACGAACTGTAATAGATCCTCTAAGGTTTAAAATTCAGAGGCGGAGAGATCCGCCTCTGTTTTTTGTGATAATAATATTTTGAAAATGACTTGCGCGACAGCTGAATATGTGTTACAATAGAATGTAATCAATTTGTAACTTTTTCAGGTGAGTATGAAACTAAAGAAGTTTATCAGAAGCAATAAAAATATAATAATAGTTGTTTTGCTCGTCGTAGTTGCGGTTTTGCTGGCGGTCCACACGATCATCTCCGACGCCATTCTGGCTAAAGACGATGGAATAGAGTTGCAGGCAAACACAAACGTCAATCCGCGTTACAGGGCGATAATGGAAAGCGGGACCGCGGCGCTGGCGCAAAGCGTGCCGTCAACGGCTGAAAATACGGTTTCCGATTCAACGCCCGCGACAAAGCAGGAAACGACGGCTCCTAAAACGACCGCGGCAAAATCAACCGCCGCGGAAACAACGCAGGAGGAAACGCAGGTCACAACGATTTCTCCCACCGAGGACATCCCGTTCGCAACGGCGATCAAACCCGAAACGCCTGCCGATTACAACGCTCAGTGGGACCTGGGGTATCTCATCGCGATAGATAATCCCGACACATCCTATTCCTGCGCAAAGATCACCCTGACGGAAAAGGACAGAGACCTGCTCGAGCGCCTGTGTATGGGCGAGTTTGGCTCCGGAGGTTTTATCGGCGCGTGTCTGATCGCTCAGTCGGTCAAGGACGCCATGTGCTTTGACGGCTTCAAAACCGTTGAGGAAGTCATAAAGAAATGCCACTACACCGGAAGCACCGATATTGGCACCAGCGACGAATGCCGCCGTGCCGTGCACTACATCTTCGATGAAAACCGCGACGCGGTGCAGCACCGCATAATGTATATGTACAATCCGTATATGGTGCAAAGCGCCTTCCACGAAAGCCAGAATTTTATTCTTTCGTTTGCGGGAGTCCGCTTCTTCGACCGCTGGAACTACTGATCAGATATTTTGCCCACGCTCTAAAGAGTGTGGGCTTTTTGTTGCGGTTTTGTCGAATCTATGCTAAAATGATCGTATCACAGTATTTGAGGTCATTATGAAAAAGATTGCGCCATTTCTTTTGGCAATACTGCTTTGCTGCCTCGGCGGCTGCGGACAAAAGGCGCGTGACGTCGCGTCTTCTTCTGCTGTGCCCGCATTCGCAACGCCCGACGAGCCCGAGAGCACCGCGACCTCCGCCGATACCACACTGCCGTTAGACGCGTCTTTGGAGGAAACGGCGCAGGATCGTGTGGACGAGATCATCTCGGCGTCGCTTCGCCGTCCGTCGTCGGCGCTCAAAGTTGAGGAGCTGTTTCAGTATCCGGAGCTGCCGACAGGGTGCGAGGTGGTTTCGCTCGCCGCGGCTTTGCATTATCTCGGCTTTGACATCGAAAAAACCGAGCTTGCCGAGGAATATCTCCTCTACAACGACGAGGATATGACAGCAGGCTTTTCCGGTGATCCGTTTTCGGAATACGGCGCAGGGATATTTCCGCCGGCACTCGTCAGCACCGCCAACAGCTATTTGTCAGCGCAAAAATCAAATATCCGCGCGGTGAACACTACGGGAATATCGCTTGACGATTTATACAAGCTGCTTGATTCCGGTTGCCCGGTACTCGTCTGGTACACGGTTTACGGCAATTATCCCGCCATGACCGAGGAGGTCTACACCTGCGGCGGCAAGGATTATTACTGGTATGAAAACGAGCACTGCGTTGTGCTTTGCGGATATGATAACAAGGAACAAACCGTGACGGTCAGCGACCCGCTGGACGGTTATGCGGAATATGACTCCAAGGAGTTCAGCGAAATTTATGACGAAATAGGACGGCTTTCAATGACTTTGACAGAGGTGGAAAATGGAACTTGAAAAAATAGACGGCGGTCAGGCTTTTGACTTCGGAAAGACCTCCGAAGGCTACGCGATGTACCGCGACATCTACCCTGAAAGTATGTATAAAAAGCTGATCGGCTGCGGAATAGGCAAACGCGGTCAGGAGATCTGCGATTTAGGCAGCGGCACGGCGGTTTTGCCGATAAATATGCACGCCACGGGCGCTAAGTTCACGTCCACAGATATTTCGGAAAATCAGATCGCGTTCGGAAAGCGCGCATCTCTTGAACGCGGGTTTTCGGATATCCGATTCAAAGTGTGCTCGGCGGAGGACACGGGCTTTAAGGATGGCAGCTTCGACGCGGTCACGGCTGTGCAGTGCTTCCACTATTTCAACGCCGAAAAGGCGGCGCGTGAGATTTGGCG
>CACXGW010000053.1 GCA_902767325.1 uncultured Ruminococcus sp. | reverse complement strand
GCGATAGTTATTGCGGACGTATCCGGCAAGGGCGTTCCCGCGGCGCTGTTTATGATGTCGTCAAAGATCTATATCAACGACCACGCCACGATCGGCGGCACTCCGGCGGAGATACTCGGAAGAGTCAACAAGCTGGTCTGCGCCAACAACAATGCTCATATGTTTGTTACGGTTTGGCTGGGTATCCTTGAGATCAGCACCGGCAAGCTCACCTCGGCGAGCGCCGGTCACGAGTATCCGATGGTAAACCTGAACGGCAAATACGAGATACTGAAAGACAAGCACGGTCTGGCAATCGGCGCGATGGATATTGCTAAGTATAAAAATACCGAGATACAGCTCAAAAAAGGCGACAGCATATTTGTCTATACCGACGGCGTCGCCGAGGCAACCGACGCGAACAACGAGCTCTTCGGCACAGACCGCACCGTTGAAGCTCTCAACGCTGTTCCAAAGGGTGCTTCGCAGAAGGAAGTTCTGGCAGGTGTACGCGCCGCAGTCGACGCTTTTGTCAAAGAAGCGCCTCAGTTTGACGACCTGACAATGGTCGGATTAAAATACAACGGTCCTCAGGAGAATACCCAAGCGGAGGAACAATGATAAAGGAACTTATAATTGAAGCTGACAGAATGAATCTACCTCAGGTGCAGATGTTCATAGATGAGCAGCTTGAAGCGGTAGATTGTCCGATGACGACCCAAATAGCGATCGACGTCGCTGTCGAGGAGCTGTTCGTAAACATATCGCCAGCTATGCTTACGAACAGGGAGAAGGAGTTGCCGTGGTGCAGATAAGTGTGCATGATGAGCCGCTTTCTGTTGAGATAACCTTTATCGACAACGGCGTGCAGTATGATCCTCTCGCAAAGGAAGACCCCGACGTCACTCTCTCCGCCAAGGAGCGTAAAAAAGGCGGACTCGGCATATTTATGGTCAAAAACACCATGGACAATGTAAGCTATGAATACAAGGACGGAAAGAATATCCTTACCATTAAGAAAAACCTGAATTGAACCTACAGCACATAATAATCACAATAAGAGGTTAACAATGAATGTATATGATTTTGACGGAACGATTTTTCCCGGAGATTGCTCGATAGGCTTTTGCTTCTGGTGTATGAAGCGGCACCCGAAGATGTATTTCACCTTTTTCCCGAAAGCGATAAAAAACCTGATTTTGCGCAAGCGTGGGAAAATGCCGGAGTATAAGATGCAGCGTGAGTTTTTCGGCTATCTGACGCTGATAGATGATTTTGACGAACAAATCGAACGCTATTGGGATAAAAACGAAAAGAAGATCTCCGAATGGTATCTCAAGCAAAAGAAAGATGACGACCTGATCATCAGCGCGTCGCCGACCTGTATCATAGAGCCGATCGCAAACAGGCTCGGCGTAAACTTTATGGCTACGGAATTCGACCGCCAATTCGGAGTGTTTCTGAATAATCATATGTACGCTAAGGAAAAGGCAAAGTATATGATCGACAACGGCTTTCCTGTGATCGAGAATTTCTATTCCGACTCCCTTGCCGACACTCCGCTCGCTCTGTGCGCCGAAAAAGCCCACTTGGTAATCAAAAACGCAAGCACTGTGGTCGACTGGCCGGAACTGGATGAAGAGACTCTGAAAAAAGTCCACGAGAAAGTCGACACGGGATGGAATATCCATCTGGAGGAGTAAATGTATATCATCATTTATGACTTCGGAACAAGCAGCGTCAAGACCTGTCTGTTTCAAATCGACTCGAAAATACACCTTATTGCCGGATCGACCGCTGAGTACGGGCTTTACATTTCCGATAACGGCGGCGCGGAACAGGACACGGAAGAATGGTGGGCGGCGCTGTGTTCGACCACCCGTGATGCGTTAAAGAAATCTAACGTCAAGCCCGAAGAGATAGAAGGTATGGCGTTCTGCTCACAAATGCAGGGAACGGTTTTGGTTGACGAGAGCGGAAACGCCGTCAGACGTCCGATGAACTACCTGGATCAGAAGGGCTATAAAGAATACAAGGATTGTATGGGCAGCGGCGTTATCAAGGTTTCAGGCTGCAGCCTCTACAAGCTCCTGCGGAACCTGCGCGTCAATTACGCCGGCTCGACCAGCGCCAAGGACCCGGTATGGAAATATAAGTGGGTCGAAAACAACGAGCCGGATGTTTTCAAAAAAATATATAAGTGGCTGGATATCGGCGACTATCTCGTGTCCCGCTGTACGGGCAGGATCGTTAGAACTGCGGACACAGCTTTTGCTACCTTTCTTTATGACACACGAAAGGGTAAGGAAGGCTGGAACAAAGGTCTTTTGAAGATGTACAAAGTCAACCCGGACCATATGCCTGAGATCATCAACTGCACGGATAAAGCCGGCGGACTTTCCAAGAAAGCGGCGGATGATCTCGGACTCGTTGAAGGGATACCCGTTTTCGGAGGGGGCGGCGACACCACCTTTGTCAATATCGGCGCCGGATGCACAAAGCCCGGTGACACGCATATCTATGTCGGAACCTCGGGCTGGGTATCGACCTTTATGGATCACCAGACCGTCGATATAAACGCCATGATAACGGGCGTTCTGTCCGCTAAGCACGGTTACTTCAACTATTACGCGGAGCTTGAAACAGCCGGAAAGTGCTTTGAATGGGTGATGGATCATCTTGCGCTGGATGAGATAGGCGTTTATCTGAACAATGCCACTGTGGCAGATGATATAGAAAGCAAATATATAAGCCTGTACGATTACCTTTCCGACGAGGTAAGCAAGGTGCCGCCCGGAGCAAACGGCGTGATCTTCACCCCTTGGATGCACGGCAACCGCTGTCCGTTTGAGGACTCCAACGCGGGCGGAATGTTTTTCAACCTAAGAATCGAAAACGGTAAGAGGGATATGATCCGCGCCGTACTCGAGGGCATCTGCTATCATCTGCGCTGGCTGCTGGAATGCTCGGAGAAAAAGGTAAAAACATCCGATACCATCCGGTTCGTCGGCGGCGGAGCGTTATCTCCCGTTACCGGTCAGATGCTTTCGGATATCACCGGGCGAACCATAGAAACCGTCAATAACACGCAGGAGGTCGGCGCGATCGGGACCGCGCTCGTTGTCGCGGCAGGCGTCAAGGGTGTGGATGTGCTTGAATTATCAAAACAGCTTGTAAAACCCAATCATGTATACATACCCGATCCAAAAAATAAGGATGTATACGAACGCAACTATAAAGTATTCAAAAATCTTTACAAGTCCAATGCCTTAAATTTTAAAGGTTTAAATGCCTGATCACCTCGGAGGTGTCATAAGTTGAACAAACGAAAAGAAGCAATAAGAGGAATCAAATTCGCACTTTTCTCGGTATCTGCCGGAATCATTGAAATTGTTTCTTTCGCGCTGTTGGAAGTCTTTACGCCGTGGCCATACTGGCCGAAGTATCTGATCGCGCTGGTGCTGTCTGTGCTTTGGAATTTCACATTAAACAGGAAGTTTACATTCCGCGCTTCCGGAAATGTACCCATAGCCATGTTGAAGGTCGCCTGCTTCTATGTTGTATTTACACCGCTTTCAACCTTACTGGGTAACTTTCTGGCCGAAAACTGCGGATGGAACGATTTTCTCGTGACGGGACTGAGTATGGCGATGAACTTGGTGTTGGAATATTTTTACGACCGGTACTTTGTATACAGGAATACGGTCGATACAAACAAAAAAGCGTCGGGTCAAGATAAAGAGTGATTTACTCCAAATACTTATCTCCACTTGACAAGTAACAGGGATAATAAAATATTTATAAAGCGTGACATATATTTCTTTACCGAAAATAAATGTCACGTTTTTGTTACGAGTGATATGCTATAATTATTCCAATAGCGCAATGTGAAAAAACTATTGGAGGAATAAATATGAAAAATGGTTATGCGCGTTTCTTTCGGCAGCGCTTCTGGCGACATCAGCCCTTCCGGCTTTCGCAACTGAAACGACAGACAGCTGTTGACGGCGACGGAATCGTGACAATCTCCGACGCCACCGAGATACAGCGTTATTTAGCCGAGATGGATGTCCCCGAAGAGATCGGCAAGCCGATAAAATAAACGCAGAAATAGTACTAAAAAAATCACACCCAAAGCCTGAGCTGAGGGTGTGAGTTTTTTATATTTGGCAGTGCTGCCTTAATAACCGTATCCGAAAGTAACGATCTCCCAGCCGCTGTCTGCGGTACGGGCAAGCCACCACTGATAGTCGGTATAATCCGAATCCGCTTTAAGGGTCGTATCTCCGACATCCTTAGGCGTATGGAAATCCATCAGGAATTCGGCGACCTGAGTGTATTTGCCGTCGGGATTGACCTCGTTCATCTTTTTCAGCATTTCATCGGTTGCTTTTTCATCGCCGGCGTAGCGGATGCTCTTGAGATCGACATTTCCCCAGAACGCGAACTGGCACTTGATCTGGATAACGGCGTCCTTCAGCTCGTCCTCAGTATAGATTTTTGAAGTGCCGTAATCAATGCTGACCGGGCCTCCGGTGTAAGTGCCGAGATATTCCTCGAAAGTAATGCCCTTTGAGGTGATCTCTTTTGCGGTATCAACGTTGTCAAGATAGCGGATGTGCCACGGCTCGTAGCCGTAGCCGGTGATGTGCTCGCTGCCGTCGAGATAGCGGAGGATAAAGCCGTAGTCGGCAAGATTTGCGTGGATCTTTGACCAAATATCGGTGTACTTGATCATATCCTCGTTTTCGACAACATCCTTGCCGTCGATGATAAGGTACAAATCAAGCGCAAGACCGGTGTGGTGCTCGGAATATCCGGGCTTTGCGACGGTCTTTGCGGCGTAGTCCGCGCCGTATTCCTCGGTGAACTCGTCCATGATGCGCTGCTGTTCGGCTACGCTTCTGCGCGCTGAGTCAAGGTCGACATAAACACCGTCTTTTTCAAGCTCGGCTTTGAGCTTGAGATAAGCGTCATATGCTTTTGCTTCAACCTCAACATCATCGCCGACAGAGTTGGTCATGTGTACGGTTTCAAGTTTTTCTTCCCAGTCATCCGGGAGAGCGTGGGTCTTGTTGACCAGCGCCATGTAGTCGATGCCGTCGGTCTTTGTCGATTCAACGGTTGTCGCCGCCGTTGTTGCATCTGATGAAGCGGTAGTTTCGCTTGTGCCGTCGGTTTTGGATGCTCCGCAGCCCGCTAAAACGGCAGTTGCGATAATGCACAGACAAAGAAGTGCGCAAATAATCGTATTCTTTTTCATATTCATAGTAGATTACCTCCGTTTTCTGTCCCGATCGGAGAACAGCTTTATTTATCCAGATCGCCGTTGAAGTTTTTGAGCGAATCGATCGTGATTTTACAGCCGGGCTTAACGTGCTGCATAACAAATTTCATAATATTCTCGGGCACTCCGACACAGCCGCCTGTGTATGTGCGATTTACGCGGAAGCAATGGAAAAAGAACGCAAAGCCCTTTTCTTCCTTGCACTCCGAATTGTAGCCCATGTTCAGAACATACTGATATGCGTAGTCATAATCGGCAATGTGCTCGCTGTTCTCTGTGTCCAGATCGGGTACGTCTTTTGTGGACACCAGCTCGTTGAAGTGGTTTTTCGGATCGCCCGACCAATAGTAGGTATCGTCGACCTTTGTGTATTCCATCTGACAGCCGGGATCATCCGCAAGACCGAACGCCTTGTCTATCGTGAACGTTCCGACAGGCGTGTAGCAGTCGTTGATATTGGCGTTTCCAAGACCGTCAAGACCGATAAAGCCGGGGGTTGCGATAAGCTGTTCCCATTCGCCGTCCTTGTTCTTTTCGTGCATGGTGACATACGCGGTGGTTTTGTCAACTCCCGCGACTGCGATCAGCTGTTCGGCGTCCTTTGCCGCGTCAAGCTTTGTCACCCATTCGGGGGACTTGCGGACTTCCTGTTGTGTGAAGTACAACTCATCGGCGGAAGCTTTTGATGTGCCTGTGCTCTGATTAGCGCAGCCCGTGAATACTGCCGCCGCTGCCATGCAAAGGCAAAGAATGATGCAGGTGAAAGTCAAGCTCTTTTTCATATTGATTTCTCCTTTGTGTTTATTTGATTGCAATACTATTTTATCATAATAGTTTGTATTTGTATATATGCAAATTGCCCCTGATCTGTAGCCGAATTTTCAGATCGGGGGCAAATAGTCGTATAATGTATTAAAATAAGAACATAAACATCATTATCATCGCCGCCGCGATGAGAGTCGCGAACAGGAGGTGCAGAATCTTTTTCTCCCACAGCACTCCGATAAACTCACGGATAAAAGCGTTAGGGAAGAAGTATAGCTTTGTTTTTGCCGAAAGACCCTTTGCCTTCATACCGAGCTTTTCGGCTAAGGTGTAGCCACGGAACACATGATAGTTCGTGGTTGAAAACGCGATATTGCAGTTTTCCGATTTGCAGTCGCGCTCTATCACCTTTTTGGAAAAGTCCATATTCTGATAAGTGTTGACGGAGTTGTCCTCCTTGACGATCCTGTCCCCGGGAACGCCGAGCTCCATAAGACAGCGCTTCATACTCTCGGCTTCGCTGATCACCTCGTCGCTGCCCTGTCCGCCCGAGGGAACGAACTTCGCGTGCTTTCCGGTTTTTTCATACTGCATTTTTTCAAAGTCAAACGCGCGCTGCACCCTGCCGCGCAGCAGGGGAGTGGGAGTTCCGTCGCGCCTGATCGCGCAGCCGAGGATTATTATATAATCCATATCCGGCGCGGGCTTGTAGAGCGTTGAAGCCACGGCGCAAAACATAGTTGAAATAAGCATACATTCAAAGTAGCAAAGCAGAAATGTCACCGCAAGATTCACGGAAAGCTGTATGTAAAACAACACCTGATCGTCAATACTGAAATAATTATTGGTTAGCTTAACGGCGAAAAAGCCGCCGATGAACAGCACGCCCAGAAGTATGCAGAAAGCGTTTTGAAGGCGCAAGCCCTCCTTTTTGATAAGCCAGATATTGCTTATCGCCAAAGAAGCCGAAAGCAGCAGCATCGGTATATTGGTGATCATCAGAAACCTTTTTCCGCAGGTTATAAGCTGCAGCGGCAGATCGGTAAAGCTTAACAAATTGGTTTCAAATCCCCAAAGCTGAAAGTCGAGCATTATAACGATAAACGAGATCAGCAAAAACAGAATGACGCCGCCGATAAAGACCATTGAATATGAGAAATCGCCGTGCCTGAGTTTTTCGATAAAGGTGATTGTCAGCGTTGTGAGAGTCAACAAAACGATCAGCAAAAACAGAGGTATAACAAATTTTGCCGCCGCAAAGTTTCTGCCGGTCACATCGAAGACCATTCCCGTCGGCAAAACGTAAAACTTAGATTCAATATCCATCCGCTCGCCGGAGCTGTCCCCTTCAAGGGTATACGATATTCCAAGCGTTGCGCTGCCGCTGCTTTTGCTCTCCAAATCGGCATATAGATAATAAAAACCGTCGTCCCTGACATCCTGACCTACGCTCTTTACCGCAAGCACGCTCTCGTCCGAGCTTTTCATTTCAAGGGTGTCCATATCGGCAGGGCAGTATCCCGCGACCTGGATATAGCGGTAGTTTTGCCCGAAGCACAGGGCGTATACAGCAAAGCCGATAACAAGAACCGCAACCGTTACCGCTAAGAAAATATACCTTTTTTCGGAGTATGCTTTTTCATTTGTTTCCTCGGATTTCCTTGTTTTTATTCCTGCGTATCAAAGCGATATTATAAATCGTGAACAGCACGGCAGCAGCCGCGCCTCTGCAAATGTAAGATATAGTCTGATCGAGCCGAACACTATCCACAAAAACACAACGGGTCCGAACACGGCGCCCATCAGCGCTCCGAAAATCGGTCCGGTTCCGGCTATGTTCAAAAGCTGGATCAAAAAAGCTCTCCATGTTTTCATCGGAACGCAGTCAACGCCGTCGTTTATCGCTATGGCAGGCGTCGGTCTGTCGTCCGGTGCGAATATTTTTTCAGCTACTTTGCCGTAAACAAGAAAGCCGATGATCAAAACAGCAAAGGAAATCAATAAAGAGATCACGCCTAGTCACTTCCTGAGCGTTATTCACCTTTAAATGTGTTGAATACCATTCTGCGGCTGCCGCCTCTTTCGTCTGTTGCTCCGCTGCGCGCCATTGCGACTAAGATCGTGAACAGCAAATCAAGGTTTGTTTCCCTTGTACGAACGCGGTAGAAGCCCTGCACAGGCATTTTGGATGCTACCTTGTGCGCCTCTTCATCATCCTCGTGGACGTACTGGCTCGTGTTTTCGGCATACGCCAGCTCTTCGCCGTTCCGGCTTATGCTGTAGCTTGGCATAACGCCCTGCGCCTTACCGAAGCGGGAGTCTATCTTGACGCCGAGCTTCCTGAGCTGTTTCCAAACGTCCTTGCCGTCGAAGGAGAAGCTGTAGTTATTATCGATCAAAAGTGAATTCCAATCGCTTTCCTCCGCGTGACCGATAAGGTGGGGGACAGTCTTGTTGTTCTCGTGGTCGATGAAGTCGAATTTGAAATCGCTCATCGGCGAGAACTTTGTCATCTTTGCTTCATATATGACTTTGCGGTTTTCGTCCTCAAGACGGTGACCGACCTTCACGGTGCCGAGATCGGTGATGAAATACAGCTTGCGTTCCTTGCCCTTTACGGAAGGAGCAAAGGTGAGCTCGCCGTTTGTTTCCTTGAGCTTCTTGACAGAAAGCTTCTTTTTCACGGTCAGAAGGATCACTGCAAGCAGAATCACGCCGCCCGCGATCATGATATAGATTCCGAAGCCGAAGCCGGAGGTGATTTTGGAAGGATCCTTGGGATCGTATTTGATTTCAACCTCTTTGCCTACCTTATAGTCGGGGGAATAGGAATCGAGCTGTCTGGTGTATTCCTTGCCGTCGACCGTATATTTCGCGGTGGCGATATACTGCTTGTCGTTTTCGCTGTTCGGGTCGGGAACGTAGTTGGGGTCTTCCTCGATGGAAACGATCGTCGCGGTCGTAGTTTTGTAGCCGGACGACATAAAGAAGGTCGAGTAAATTCCGAATACAAGCGCAGCTAAGCCAATTATCGCTGCAACGATTTTAAATGCGGGTCCTTTGATTGAGATCATAGTGTTTCACTCCTTGATAATAAATACAACACTTTTTTGTATAGCATTGTCCATTTCATTATAACACACCATTCGTAACAAAAGCGTGACATATATTTCCAATAAAGAAATATTGCCACGCTTTATAAAAAATTATCAGTAAAAATACTTGCCCAGCGATTTCTCTGCCCAGCCGTACTGCGTCATATATTCCCCGTGGAACGCCTTGACCGCATACGGCTTGCTGTCCAGATAGTCATAAAAGTCACATTCGATCAGCTCCGGTACGATGCGGTACTCCTTGAAGCGGGCGATAAAGACATCCTGCGCGTCGACAGCCTTCAGCGTTTCGCGCAGGTCTTTTGTGAGCTGGCGCAGGTAGTCGGGCTTTTCTTCCTCCCACAATGCAGAGCAGATCTCTCTCGGCGTGCAAACCGTGCCGCGCCTGTCTATCAGATAGGCGAGAAGCTCCTTTGTCTTTTCCCGCCTGAAGCTGAGGGGCTCGCCGTCAGCGGTTACGTCAAAATAGCCGAAGCACCTTGCGCGTATCCTCTTTACGTTTTGCGGTTTGGGTATCGGATAGCGAAGATTATCGATTTCAGCGCGTATCTTTTGCTCGGTCACGGGCTTGGGAACATAGCCGCTGGCTCTTAGCTCGAATGCTTCCGGTGCATATTCAAGGATTTTTGTCACGAAAACGATATTGATCTTAGGATTGACCGCCTGCAGCTTTTTGGCGATTTGGATTCCGCTCACCGCGCCCATTTCGATATCGAGAAAGGCAACGTCCGCGTCGGCTGTGCAGCCGCTTTCAATTTGGTTGAGCAGTTCTGTCGAATCCGAAAAAGCGGATATCTCAGCTGTCGGGACGACCTTCGCTATCGCTCTTTCCATCTTATCCAGCTGCAATATCTCGTCGTCGGCTGCGATTATCTTCATTTGCTTTTCTCTCCCTTCTTTTTGGGGACTAAGATGGTGACTGCGTTTTCAACAGGAGGCGGTACGGTGATTGCCGAGGCGTGGGAATCCCGCGCCACGATAGGCGTTGATCCGAATACCAAAATCAAAAGCGGCGTCAATATAATATATCCTGTCATCGCGCACCCTCCCTCCGGATAGATATGCTCAAACAAAACCTGATTATATTCTATAACAAAACAACAAAATCCGTCAAGAGATTATAAAAAAAGAAAAGAGGTTTCTTTCGCAAAAGCAAAAAGAAAAAATCAGTGAACTGTATTTGAATTCCGGCATCCAGGCTGCACAAGGATCAACTATGACCGCCTGAACAAAGCGCCGGAATGAACATTTTTAAGTCTGCTCTGAAATCAAAGCGCTCCTTGTGAAAAAGCATTAAAAAACAATTGATTTTGTTTTATTTTTATGCTAAAATACAAATCGAAGTATGCTTTGAAAGAAGATGAATTATGACAAAGAATGCTGCTATGCCCGAATCCGCTGTCGCTGAGCGCGAAGAGGAAGACATCATCACAGCGGACGAGCATCAAATATATCTCAACGTTATGAGTGAATTTGAAGAGGCCAAAACAAAGCGCAATAAGTATAAAAAATACGGTCCGTTGATTGTGGTACTAACGGGCGTCGTGTTCCTGTCGCTTATGTTTACGCTCGACAGCAAAATCGAGTTTTTGATTTTGTGGGTCGTCACCATTATATTGTGCGTTGCTCTGATGGTAAAGGCGGAATACAGATACCACCGGTTCAGGGTGATCCTCGGCATCGACAAAAACGCCGAAGGCGAAGAGTCTGAAGAGGATTTCGAAGAACCGGAAGACGCCGTTGACGAACCGTAAGAAGCCGATGAAAAACCGGAAGATGACGCGGAGGGAAAACAATGAAAACGATATTCAGAATATTCCGTCAGGATGTTAAAAGCCTTTCAAAAAACCTGATCATATTTGTTGTGGTGATAGGAATAACTATCCTTCCCGCATTGTATGCGTGGTTCAACATCGCCGCAAACTGGGACCCGTATTCAAACACCGGCGAGCTTCCGTTTGCGGTGTGCTCGCTTGACAAGGGCAGTTCCTTCAAGGGCGTTGAAATAAAGGCGGGCGACGAGATCGTTGAAGGTCTAAAGGCTAACAATAAAATGGGCTGGCAATTTGTCGACAAGGACGATGCCATAGACGGCGTCAAAAGCGACAAATACTACGCTGCCGTTATTATTCCCGAGGATTTCAGCGATAACCTGCTTTCGATCTCGACGGGTAAATTCAAGCAGGCAAAGCTCGATTACTAT
This sequence comes from uncultured Ruminococcus sp., assembly GCA_902767325.1. GTDB lineage: Bacteria > Bacillota > Clostridia > Oscillospirales > Acutalibacteraceae > Ruminococcoides. The sequence goes on along the minus strand of CACXGW010000053.1, from coordinate 5,916 downwards.
GTAAACGAAAAGAGAAACGCCATCGCGCCCAAGATCACCGACAAGGGCATCGAGGCGATCCAGGAAAGCGTCGATTCTTCGTTTGTAAGCACGCTTGCGAAAACGATCGCGACCACGCTGAATATCTCGGGCGAGGAGCTTGAGGAAAACAAGGATACTCTGGCGGACAAGATAGTCTCCGCGCTCAAGAACGCAAAAGCCGACATAAAAACCTTTGACGGTTCCGTAGACCTGCTGATCACAACGCTCGATTCTATCGACAGCCTGATCAAGTCGAATAAAGAGATGGGTCCCGGATTAAAGGAATCTCTCTCGAGCGTCGGAGTTGTCACGGGCGATATCAAGAGCGCGCTTTCCTCTACGAAAAACATCGCTTCTCAGCTTTCTGTTGCCATCGATAATCTGCTGAGCTCGGGCGACGCGTATATGGACGATGCTTCCGCAAAGCTCGACGAGGCTTTCAGCACGGTAAGCAACGACGCGAACGCGCTGGCGACAAAGCTCTCAAAAATCGAGGTCGTCAACCAAAAGGTTATCGGCGTTAACAACAAGCTTACTTCCATAATCCAGGCGATCCAGTCAAGCACAGGCATCGATTGCTCAAAAATCCTTTCCAAGATCCAGGCGTCAACCGATAAGCAGAACAAGATAATCGATAAAATCGAATCCATTTGCTCAAATATAAAGAAAACAGGCGCGGCTCCCGCAAACGCGAAGTCGGAAATCGAAGGACTTATCTCCGAGGCGAAAACCGAAATAGCGGGCACCTCAAGCGAGTTTGCGTCCATCAAACAGAGCCTTGATTCAGCGCTCGACACTTCCTTTTCACAGCTTGACGATCTTGCCAATTTTGCCCAGACGCTCAGCCTTACGACAGATCAGCTCGACGCTGCTTTTGACAGCGGCTCCGAAACCGTTGCAAGCCTGAAAGCAGTTTTAGTCGATCTGAAGGGATATTTTGACGACCTTTCGGAAAGAATTGATAATCTTATCAAGCGAGTCGATGAACTGAAAAACGACAAAACCATCGAGAATCTTATGATGCCTATCATCGAAGATCCCACCGCTTTGGGCGAATTCATTGCGGCGCCGGTCGATTCCGAGTCGCACAGGATATATCCTCTCGACAACTACGGTTCGGCGATGACCCCGTTCTACTCCACTCTCGCTCTTTGGGTAGGCGGCGTTGTGCTGGTTGCTGTATTGAACGTCGACCTCACTCCTAAGGACCGCAAAAAGCTCGGCAAGGCTAATTCCACCCAGCTTTTCTTCGGCCGCTACATAATGTTCTTCATCACAGGACAGATCCAGGCGCTGATCATCGCGCTCGGCGATCTGTATTTCCTGAAGATACAGTGCGATACTCCCGGGCTGTTCATTCTGGCGTGCCTGATCTCAAGCTTTGTATATACGCTGCTTATTTATTCTCTCACGATCACGTTCAGCGTTATCGGCAAGGCGCTCGCGGTAATCATTCTGGTCATCCAGGTCGCGGGCTCGGGCGGAACGTTCCCGGTAGAAGTACTTCCCGGACCGTTCAAGGCGATGGTTTCTTATCTGCCGTTCAGGTACGGTATCAACGCGCTCAGAGAAACCGTTGCGGGCGTTGACTTCGGCACGTACTGGTTGAACATCGGACTACTGCTGCTGTTCATCATTCCCGCGCTTGTTCTCGGCTTGCTGCTCAGAAAGCCGTGCATCAAGGCGATCGGATTCTTTAACGGAAAGATCGAGGACAGCGATCTGGTTATTTGATTGAAATTAAAACATTTGGGCTGCCGCAAAGATCAGCGGCAGCCCGGTTGCTTTAGTAACCTGAAAGAAAGAACTCCGTTTTTTATTTTAGGGGTGACATTCTTTTTTTCGTGTGATATAATGATTTTTGAACAGACTTGATTTGCCGGCTTGACCGGCGATTCTGCGGGGGAGATATATGGCAGTTCCTTTTAAGAGAAAAAGACACTTGTCGTCGTTTCAGGTTATTCTGATCGGATTTTTCGGCGTAATAGTTTTGGGCGCTCTGATACTTATGCTGCCCATATCCGCCAGAAACGGACAGGTAACGCCTTTTAACCAGACTATGTTCACCGCGACCTCCGCCGTATGCGTTACGGGGCTTGTCGTTCAGGACACGGCGTCGTATTGGTCGGAGTTCGGGCAGGCGGTCATATTGGTGATGATACAGATAGGCGGCTTGGGCGTTATCACAATGGTGTCCCTGGTCGCGCTTATCTCGGGCAGAAAGATCTCGCTGAAGCAGCGAAGCACGATGCAGGAAGCAATCTCCGCCCCGAAAGTCGGAGGAATAGTCAGGCTCACAAGGTTTTTTGTCAGGGCAACTCTTTTGATCGAACTTACCGGCGCGCTCATTATGATGCCGGTGTTTGTCAGCGACCACGGCGTAAAGGGGATATGGATGTCGTTTTTCCATTCCGTTTCCGCCTTTTGCAACGCGGGCTTTGATCTGATGGGCACGCCCGACAACCGGTTCGCCTCAATGACGTCGTATGTCGGCAATCCGCTTATAAATACCGTGCTGATGCTGCTTATCGTCATCGGCGGTATCGGCTTCCTTACATGGAAGGATATTCTCACCAACAAACACCACTTCAGGCGTTACCGTTTGCAGAGCAAGGTAGTGATTGTGACGTCGGCGATCCTGATTTTTGTTCCCGCGATAATCTTTTTCTTCTCGGAGTTTTCAAAAATGCCGATGGGCGACAGGATAAACGCCTCGCTTTTCCAATCGGTCACAACCAGAACGGCGGGCTTCAACACTGCCGATCTGCCTTCCATGACAAGGATAGGTCAGGCGATATTCATTGTCCTGATGCTCATAGGCGGTTCTCCGGGTTCAACTGCGGGCGGTATGAAAACCACCACGGCGGCAGTGCTTGTCGCGAACGCGATAGCCAGCTTCCGCCGCAAAGAGGACACCGAGTTCTTCGGAAGAAGGCTCGAACCCGGCGTTGTAAAAATTGCCGCCACCATTTTGCTGATGTATGTTTCGCTGTGCTTCGGCGGTGCAGTGGTATTAAGCGCCACGGATGGCTTGCCGCTCGGCGTCTGTCTGTTTGAAACTGCGTCTGCCGTAGGCACGGTCGGTCTCACGCTCGGAATAACGCCGAAGCTTGGGATCATTTCTCAGTGCGTTCTGATGCTTTTGATGTTCCTCGGCAGAGTCGGCGGACTGACTGTGGTTTATGCCGCAATGTCGGGAATAAACAAAAAGCTTTCAAAGCTTCCTCAGGAAAAATTAACCGTAGGATAGGAGATAAAATTATGAAAAGCGTATTATTGATCGGTTTGGGAAGATTCGGCAAAAACATCGCTATTCAGCTCAGCCTTCTCGGCCACGAGGTCATGGGTGTGGATCACAACGAGGATCGCGTTAACGAAGCTATGGACATCGTCACCAACGCTCAGATCGGCGACAGCACCAACGAGGAGTTCCTGCGTTCGCTCGGAGTTGATAACTACGACGTTTGTTTTGTGACCATCAGCAACGATTTCCAAAGCTCTTTGGAAACCACCTGCCTGCTCAAGGAGCTGGGCGCTTCTTTCGTGGTATCGCGTGCGGAGCGTGACGGTCAGGAAAAGTTCCTTCTGCGCAACGGCGCCAACCAGGTGATTTATCCCGAAAAGCAGGTCGCAAAGTGGGCTGCGGTGAGATACAGCTCGTTCAATATTCTGGGATATATCGAGCTTGACGAAAAGCATTCGATCTACGAACTGTCGGTTCCCGAATCATGGGTCGGACGCAGCATCGTTCAGATCGACGTCAGACGTAAATACGACCTGAACATCATCGCCGTAAAACAAAACGACAATATGAGCTTTTCGGTGACTCCCGACACGGTGCTAAAGGAAGGCGCCACGCTGATGGTGCTCGGCAAGTATAAGGATATTCAAAAGTGCTTTAAGATATAAAGGAGATTCAATATGGCTTCAAGCAAGGATTATCTTGAATATGTGTTGGAGCAGCTTCAGGACGTTGAAGATATAACATACCGCGCGATGATGGGGGAGTATATCATCTACTGCCGGGGCAAGATCGTCGGCGGTATCTACGACGACCGCTTTCTTATCAAGCCGGTTCCGTCGGCAAAGCGGCTGATGCCCGAAGCTCCGATGGAGCTTCCGTATGAAGGCGCAAAGGAAATGATTTTGGTCGATAATATCGACGACAGAGCGTTTTTAAGCGAGCTTGTTTACGCAATGCTCGACGAGCTGCCCGCGCCGAAACCAAAGAAAAAGAAACCGAAGAAGTAAAAAAGAGAGGCTGCGTTTGCAGCCTCTTTGTTTATATCTCTTTAAGCTTTTTATTCAGCAGTGCCAGCGGCAGACCGACCACATTGTTGTAGTCGCCGCGTATCTCTTTAACCAGCAGAGCGCCCTTGCCCTGGATCCCGTATGCGCTCGCCTTGTCGTCGGGCTCTCCGGTGTCTATATAATCGTTTATCTCTTCGTCGGTAAGCGGATAAAACTCAACCTCGGTGACCTGCGAGAACACGAGCTTTTTGTCGCCCTTGAATATCGCGCAGCCGGTTATTACGCGGTGGGTCTTGCCGGAGAGTATCTTTAGTATCTCAAACGCCGCCTTGTCGGAGCTGGGCTTGCCGATCATCATATTGTCGATAAAAACGCCGGTATCAAAGCCCAGAACGATGTCGTCGGGGTGCTTTTTATGAATGTGCTCAGCTTTTCTGGCCGCGAGATATTCGGGCATTTTGTCAAGCGGGATATTCTCGCTGATATGCTCGTCAATATCGGCGGGTTCGATCTCAAAGCTGGGGAAAATAATCCGCAGCAGTTCTTTTCTTCTCGGTGAATTAGAGGCGAGTACGACCATATCATCACTTCCTTCAAAGCTTTGCTATATTTATCATACTATGTTTAGGGGGATTTGTAAAGTAAAATCTTATGATTTTTTGCGGTTATTTAAGGTCCCAAAAAAACTTTTTAAAATAATGCTTGACAAAAGGGGAGAGGGGTGCTATAATAAACCTACGAAATCACTAGGAATAGTAAACAATAGACAAAAGAAGGGTGATAATATGAAAAACATGGGTGTGAAACGATGTTGACGCGGTAATTTTTCTGCTTTTTCAATACAATCAACATCAATTCACAAATCGATCAAAGGAGAATCATCATGAAAGTATATCAGAAAATCACAGACCTCATCGGCGGCACACCGCTTTTAAAGCTCAACAACCTCATCGAGAAAAACGATCTCGGCGCGGACGTTTACGCAAAGCTCGAATATTTTAATCCCGCGGGCAGCGTAAAGGACAGGATCGCGCTCAGAATGATCGACGAAGCCGAAAAGAGCGGAAAGATCCAAAAGGGCGCTGTTATCATCGAGCCCACCAGCGGCAACACCGGAATCGGACTTGCGGCAGTCGCGGCGTCACGCGGCTATCGCGCTATCCTCACGATGCCCGAAACGATGAGCGTCGAGCGCCGCAACCTGCTCAAGGCGTACGGCGCGGAGATCGTTCTGACCGACGGCGCAAAGGGTATGAAGGGCGCTATCGCAAAGGCTGAGGAGCTCGCAAAGGAGATCCCCAACAGCTTCATTCCCGGACAGTTCATCAACCCCGCAAATCCCGCGGCGCACATCGCCTCCACGGGTCCCGAAATTTGGGAAGACACCGACGGCAAGGTCGACATTTTCGTTGCCGGCGTCGGCACAGGCGGTACGGTTTCGGGCGTAGGCGGATACCTCAAACAGCAGAATCCCGACGTCAAGGTCGTCGCGGTAGAGCCGTCAGGTTCTCCGGTGCTTTCAAAGGGAGTTGCCGGTCCGCACAAGATCCAGGGAATCGGCGCGGGCTTTGTTCCCGATACTCTCAACACAGACATTTACGACGAGATCATCACCGTCGAAAACGAGGACGCATTCGCAACCGG
>CACXGW010000052.1 GCA_902767325.1 uncultured Ruminococcus sp. | reverse complement strand
CGAGCTGGCCGAAGGAGCATGATTGGAAATCATGTGTACGGTAATCACCGTACCAGGGGTTCGAATCCCCTTCTCTCCGCCAAAATAAAAGCACCCACTAGGGTGCTTTTTGTTTTGGTGAAAAAGAAAGAAGGGGATTCGAAGGCAGGAATAAAGATTATTGCCGTAAGTGATACACCGGAAAAGCAAAATATTGAATAAATATGCGGAAAAACTCAATTTAAATTCGATAAATACTTGATTTTTCCTTTTGAGTCTGCTATATTATATATTGTTTGAAAAATGAAAATCTATAAATTTTAAGGAGATGTTTTTCATGAAGAAAATCTTAGCTGCTATTCTGGCAGGCACAATGCTCTGCGCTTCCGCTCTTGCTTTTGCAGGCTGCGGCGGTTCCGACAACAGCAAGAAGATCACAAAGGCTGACGATCTGAAGGGCGCTATCATCGGCGTTCAGTCCGGAACGACCGGCGACGAGCTGGCTACCGAGTATGAAAAGAATGACGGTTCCACTATCAATCGCTACAGCAAAGGCGCTGACGCTGTTGCCGCGCTTAAGAACGGTAAGATCGACTGCGTCATCATCGACAGCGAGCCCGCAAAGTCTTTTGTGGAAGCAAATGACGGCTTGAAGATCCTTGACGAACCGCTTTCAAAAGAAGAGTACGCTATTTGCATGGCAAAGGACAAGACAGACCTTCTTGAAAAGTTCAACAAGGCGCTGGGCGAGCTCAAGGAAGACGGCACACTTTCCAACATTGTAAACAACTACATCGGCGACAAGAAGGGCGAAACTCCCTACAAGACTCCCGACGGAACCAAGTATCCCAACGGCGAGCTTCACATGGCTACCAACGCTGAGTTTGAGCCCTATGAGTTCATCGAGAACAACGAGATCGTCGGTATCGATCCCATGGCTGCTCAGGCAATTTGCGATAAGCTCGGCTACAAGCTTGTTATCGACAACATGGAGTTCGATTCCATCATCGGTTCCATCCAGACCGGCAAGGCTGATTTCGGCATGGCGGGAATGACTGTTACCGACGAAAGAAAGCAGTCTGTTAACTTCACCGATACATACGCGGACGCTTCTCAGGTTATCATCGTAAAGAAATAAAGAATAGTTGATATTTGCGCAGTCGGCATTTTTGTTGACTGCGTAATTTCTAAAAGGATTTTGTTATGCATTTTATCAATCAGATCGCAATGTCCGCCGCTTTGAAGGCGGACGCTTCTCAGGGCGGATTTGCCGCTTTTTGGGAAGATGTTTGCAGACGGTTTGAGAGTACTTTCATTACCGAAGACCGCTGGAAAATGTTCCTGGACGGATTGTTAAAGACGGTGCAAATCACCTTGTTTGCCGCCGTTTTAGGTCTTGCGCTCGGCTTTTTGGTCGCAATGGTGCGTTCGACCCACGACTTGACCATACAGGGCAAAAAAAGCTCCAAGTTCGGTGATTATGTACTCAAGTTTTTCAATTTTATCTGCAACATATATATTACTGTGATTCGCGGAACGCCTGTTGTTATTCAGCTTTTGATAATGTACAACATTATTTTCGCTTCTTCAAGAAACGCTGTCCTGATTGCGATACTTTCATTTGGAATCAACTCGGGCGCTTATGTCGCCGAGATCGTGCGTTCGGGTATCATGTCGATCGACAAGGGACAGTTTGAAGCGAGCCGTTCGCTGGGCTTTGACTATAAAAACACAATGGTCCATATCATTATGCCTCAGGCACTGAAGAACATTCTTCCCGCTTTGGGCAATGAATTCATCGTTTTGGTAAAGGAAACCTCCGTTGCCGGTTATGTTGCTATCATGGACCTTACCAAGGTCGGAAATACCATTATTTCCAGAACATACGACGCGTTCTTCCCGCTTATTTCCGTTGCGGTGTTCTATCTGATCGTAGTGTTGATTCTCTCATTCTTCCTTAAAAAGCTTGAAAGGAGGCTGCGTAACAGTGACCACTAATCAAGATGTTTTGATAAAGGTCGACGGTCTGCGCAAGGATTTCGGCGATCTGCAGGTCCTCAAGGGCATCGACGCCGAGATAAAAAAAGGCGACGTAATGGTCGTTATCGGCGCGTCCGGTTCCGGTAAATCCACATTTTTGCGCTGCCTTAATCTGCTTGAGGAGCCCACAGGCGGCACAATCACCTTTGAGGGCGTTGACATCACCGACCCGTCGGTAAACATCAACAAGCACCGTCAGAAAATGGGCATGGTGTTTCAGCAGTTCAATCTTTTCCCGCACAAGACCGTGCTGAAGAATATGACGCTCGGTCCTATAAAGCTTTTGAATATGAGCAAAAAAGAGGCCGAGGAAAAGGCTATGGAGCTGCTTGAGCGCGTTGGACTTGCCGACAAGGCGAACGCGTATCCCTCGCAGCTTTCGGGCGGTCAGAAGCAGCGCGTAGCGATCGTCCGCGCTCTTGCGATGAACCCCGACGTTATGCTGTTTGACGAGCCCACCTCCGCGCTCGACCCCGAAATGGTCGGCGAAGTGCTTGAGGTTATGAAAAAGCTCGCAAAGGAAGGTATGACGATGGTGGTCGTCACTCACGAAATGGGCTTTGCCCGCGAGGTCGGCACCGAAGTCGTCTTTGTTGACGAGGGCGTTATCGTTGAGCAGGGACCTCCGAAGGAGTTCTTTGAAAACCCGAAAAGTCCGAGACTCAAGGACTTTTTGTCAAAGGTTCTGTAATATTTGGCTGTTTGAAAAGCCTTGCTTTTCAGACAGCCTTTTTGTTTTTATATTACAATGTGACGGATGTCTGAAAACTTAAAATATTTAGTGTTTTGCCTTTACTTTGTTTCCAATATATAGTATAATAAATATAACTATGAACAATGGGGTGTTATGCATGCAACCAAAGTATAAAAGAATTCTGTTGAAGCTCTCGGGCGAGTCGCTCGCGGGTAAAACAAAGCACGGGATAGACTTTGACACTGTGCTGAAAATATGCGAACCGATCAAAAAATGCGTTGACGCAGGCGTGCAGGTCGGCATTGTTGTCGGCGGCGGAAACTTCTGGCGCGGAAGAGCCTCGGGCGAGATGGACAGGACCCGCGCAGACCATATGGGAATGCTCGCGACGACCATCAACGCGCTGGGCGTTTGCGACGCGCTGGAGCAGCTCGGACTTGACGTAAGAGTCCAGACCGCTATCTCTATGCGCCAGGTCGCCGAGCCTTATATCCGCAACAAGGCGGTCAGCCATCTCAACAAGGGCAGAGTCGTAATATTCGGCTGCGGCACGGGCAACCCGTTCTTCAGCACCGACACTGCCGCGGCTCTCAGAGCGGTCGAGATAGAAGCCGACGTCATTATGAAGGCGACGATGGTCGACGGCGTTTACGACAGCGACCCCAAGACGAATCCCGACGCAAAGAAGTTCGACACGATTTCATATCACGATGTGCTCGGCAAGGATCTTGCCGTTATGGACAGCACTGCGTCGGCTCTTTGCAAGGACAACGAACTTCCGATCCTCGTTTTCAGCATTGAGGATCCCGAAAACATTTACCGTGCGGTTTGCGGCGAAAACATCGGAACCGTAGTTACAAGCAAAACGAATTGAAACTAATCAGTCTTAATATATTTAGGAGGCGTTAAAATGAAAGAGCAATTAAAAAAAGCAGAAGAAAGAATGGGCAGAAGATATGACCATATGTGCAAGGAATTTTCCGAGATCAGAGCGGGCAGAGCAAACCCGGCGGTTTTGGATAAGGTAAAGGTCGACTATTACGGCGCGCCCACTCCCGTAAACCAGCTTGCGGCTGTTTCCGTTACAGAGGCAAGGACCCTTACGATCCAGCCGTGGGATGTTTCCGTGCTCAGACAGATCGAAAAGGCTATTCAGAAGTCCGACATCGGCATCAACCCGATGAACGACGGCAAGCTTATCCGCCTGATTTTCCCGCCGCTCACCGAGGACAGACGTAAAGAGATCGTCAAGGATGTCCAGAAGATCGCCGAGGACACAAAGGTCCAGGTCAGAAACGTCCGCCGCGACACGATCGAAAAGCTCAAGGCTATGAAGAAAGCCGGCGAGCTTACCGAGGACGATCTGAAGCACGGCGAAAAGAAGACTCAGGAGCTTACCGATAAATTCACAAAGAAGATCGACGCAACCTCCGCTGACAAGCAAAAAGAGGTTCTGGAGCTGTAATATGGCGCTGTTCGGAAAAAACAAAAAAGCCGCTGAGACCCTGCCTTTGGAGGATATAATCCTTCCCAAGCACGTCGGCATAATTATGGACGGCAACGGCAGGTGGGCTAAAAAGCGCGGCTTGCCTCGAAAGGTGGGGCACAGGGAAGGCGCAAAGGTCTTTCGTGAGATCACACGCTATGCCTCTAAGGTCGGGATCAAGCACCTTACGGTCTACGCGTTTTCCACCGAGAATTGGAAGCGTCCCGAGGATGAGGTCGGCGCACTGATGAAGCTTTTTCAATCGTATTTGGAGGAAGCGCTCACCGATTTTAAGGATGATGACATCGTTGTGAGATTCATCGGCGACAGAACCGGTTTTTCTCCCGGTTTGCAGAAGCTGATGGATGAAAACGAAGAGATCGCGAAAGACCGCGACGGTATGGTGCTCAATATAGCGATGAACTACGGCAGCCGCGACGAGATAGTCCGCGCCGTTAAGATCATCTGCGCCGAGGTCAAAAGCGGCAGGATCGATGAAAGCGAAATCGACGCAAAGCTTGTGTCGGATCATCTTTACACGGCGGGTCAGCCCGATCCCGATCTGATAATCCGTCCGAGCGGCGAATACCGCATTTCAAACTTTTTGCTTTGGCAGTCGGCATATACCGAGTTTGTAATAATGAATAAGCTGTGGCCCGATTTTCAGAAATCGGACTTCGACGAAGCGCTGCGCATCTATTCACAGCGCAACAGACGCTACGGCGGCGTCTGATAAATACTGCTTTATATTTACCCGCGATAAGGCAGACTTGGGGTGCAGCGGGAGAAAGGCGATGGAGATAAGTTATGAAATCATTAAAACCGCGTCTGCTGACGGCGGCAATCGGGATACCTTCTGTTTTGATCGTTATCATTCTTTCGGAATTGTGGAATCCTCTTGTCGGAATAGTTGTAGGGCTTGCGTCTGTGCTCATGGTGGGAGAATACCTCTACGCCAGAAAGCTGCTAAGCTGCATTCCTTTGACGATCATATGTATGCTTTACGCGCTGCTTATGCCGATCCTTGTAACAAAGGGCGCGGCGTCCTATGTCATCACATATTTGTTTTTGATGCTGGCTTTTGTTGTTAGCTTGATATACTATAAAAAGCTGCATTATATGAATCTTGCGTACGCGCTTTTCGGCACAACGCTGATCACCTTCGGTATGAGCGCGGTGCCTATCGCATGCACTTCCAACGGAGTGAGCGTCAGCTTTTTCTTTGTGCTGAT
>CACXGW010000051.1 GCA_902767325.1 uncultured Ruminococcus sp. | reverse complement strand
TTGCCGTTGAAGGTCTTGGCGGTGATGGTGCAGGTGCCGGCTTTCTTGGCGGAAACCACGCCGCTGCTGCTGACGGTCGCGACTGCGCTGCTGCTTGTGCTCCAGGTGACCGTCTTGTTGAGCGCGGAAGAAGGCGAAACGGTCGCCTTGAGCGTGAAGGTCGTGCCTGCCGACATGGTGACGGAGCTGTAGTTCAGAGAAACGCCGGAGGGCGCGGGCTTAACGGTTACCTTGCAGGTGGCTGTTTTGCCGTTTACAGTTTTGGCGGTAACAGTGCAGGTGCCGGCTTTCTTGGCATTGACAACGCCGCCGCTCTGCATGCCCGCGACCGATGTGTTGGAGGAGCTCCAATACACGGTTTTATTGGTCGCGTTGGAGGGAGAGATGGTTGCCTTCAAAGTGTATTTGGTGCCGGCGGTGATCATAAGAGCTGTTGTGTTGAGCTTGATTCCGGTGGGATCAATTATCGACTTGGGATAATTGCCGAAGCCGAGATCGCCGAGCTGCAGACCTGTGCAGCTCTTCAAAACCCTGTTGTATCTTTCAAGCGCCTCGGAGGTAGCTTTTCTGGTGTTTGTAGCGATTTCAGTGCTGTTGTAGGTTCCGTCAGTCTGGGTGACAGTTACCGAATAGGATGTGCTTGCGGGGTTATAGGTGCGCGCGTCAACAACCATTTTCGCGGTGAAAACGTTATTGCTGTAGCCGGACATCCAAACATCGGATGTGAAGTTATAGGACTTGGATAGATCGAACGTAACACTATTCTCAAGCGCCTCGTAACCGTTCAGACTCTTTGTCCAAAACTCCAGCGAGCCGTCCGCCTTGAGGGTGAGGGTTATGAAATAGAAGTAGCCCGATCCGTTGTCGATCTGGCGGGTGACATAGAAACCGCCGTTGCCGTCCGAATCGCCGTAGTTTTTGATGTAATTCTTAAGCGTGTTGACGTTTGAGGTCAGGTCGCCGACCGAATCTCCCGCCGGCGCAGCGCCGGCCGTGAACGGCAAAGCGGTAAACAGGCTTGCTATCATCAGCAGCGAAAGCAGCAGGCTTAATAGTTTTACAGACTTTTTCATTGTTTCCTCCTGTTTTTTTATTGCCTTTGATCGAATAATTACAGATAAAAGCTTGAGAAGCCGAGCTCCCTGGTACCGAAGCCCATCAGGCTCTTCATCCAATTATTCAGCCAATAGATCGCGTCGTTAAGACAAGCGTGCGAATCCACCGAATGAGAGGAAAAGGACGCGTTGTCACCGTCGTAAAGCCCGATGTTGAAGGTCGCGTTTGAGCTGAATTTGAGAGAACCGTAGTTCGATGTGTACTGTTTGACCACAGCGGAAGCCGACTTGTTTACGGGAAGATTCCAGCTGAGCACCGTGTAATCAATGACCGTGTCTCGTGTGTCGATGTGCATAAGCTGAAGTCCGCCGCTTGATGTGGTGTACATATACATCTGGATACCGTCGTCGCCGTAGATCTTGGAAATGACCTTGTTGCCGCCCTCGTCTGTGGCTCCTTTTGTTTCCACATAGTTCTTGAGCTTTTTAAAGTTATCGATATTGCGCTGTTCGATGGAACGGACCGTGACTTTACAGCTCGCGGAGAATCCGTTTGAGGTTTTTGCGGTGATGGTGCAGGTGCCGGGGATCTTCGCGATGATAACGCCGCCGCTCTGCATACCCGCTATCGTCGGGTCGGACGAGCTCCAGTATACGGTCTTGTTTTTCGCCGTATCGGGAATGACGGTCGCCTTGAGCGTAAACTTCGTGCCCTCGGTCATCGTCACGGAAGAAAAGTTGAGCTTGATCCCGGTGGGACCGTTTGAGTTGCCCTTGACCGTGACCTTGCAGGTAGCGGTTTTGCCGTTGGAGGTCTTTGCGGTGACGGTGCAGGTTCCCGCCGCCTTGGCGTTGACCACGCCGCCGCTTGCCATACCGGCAACGTTCGGGTCGGATGAGCTCCAGTATACGGTTTTGCTGAGAACGTCGGAAGGAGTTATCGTCGCTTTAAGCGTATATTTTGTTCCCGCCGTCATCGTTAATGTCGTCGGGCTGACCGTGATGCCGGTGATCGCCGGCTTGACCGTCACGGTGCATTTGGCACTTATGCCGTTTGAGGTTTTTGCGGTGATGACGCAGTTGCCGGCGGTTTTAGCGTTGACAACGCCGCCGCTGCCCATACCGGCAACACTCGGGTTTGACGAGCTCCAGTAAACGGTCTTGGACGCCGTTGTGGAGGGGGTGATATTTGCTTTAAGTGTGTATTTTGTGCCTGCCGTCATAGTTAAAGCGGTCGGACTTACGGTGATCCCCGTCGGGACGTCAGCCGACTTTGCCTTGACCGTGACATTGCAGGTCGTCTTGTAGCCGTTGTGGGTCTTTGCGGTTATGACGCAGGTGCCCGCTTTCTTTGCGGTCAGCACTCCGCCGCTCGCCATGCCCGCGACCGTCGGGTCGGAGGAGCTCCAGTATACGGTCTTATCGGTCGTATCGGACGGAGTGATGGTCGCCTTGAGCGTATATTTGTTGCCCTCGGTTATGGTCAGGACAGTTGTGTTGAGCTTGATGCCCGAGGCGGGAACCGTGGTTTTCGAATAGCAACCGAAGCCTATGTCGCCGAGATGGAGCCCTATAGTCGTAAGCAGCACCGCGTCAAAACAGTTAAGCGCTTGCTTCAGACATTCTCTGGATTTCGCGGCGACCGCTGAGTTTGAATAAAGTCCGTCGCTGTAGGTAATCGTTACCGTATACGCCGTAGAGGGGTTGTAGGTACGCGCGTCGACCGGGTTGATGGTGCTTTTGAAATCCTCCATGCTCCCGTTCTCCGAGTAAATCACCTCGGGATTTATGTTATATGAAGAGCGGAAATTAAAATTCTTGATTTTCACAACGGTTTTCGTTCCGTTGATGTTGTAATACATTTCGAGCGTCAGCGCGTTGTTTTCATGATGTGTAAGGTAGAAAGAAACAGTGCCGCCGCTTGAGTCGGTCCAGTAGCGTGAAATATATCTTCCGTCGGGCTCCATACCGTCGTAGCAGTTCTCGATGTAATTCCTCAGCGCGTCGAAATTGGACAGTGCGTCGCCCACGGCTTCATCTGCCGGAGCCGCCTCAGCCGTTAGCGGAACGGCGGCAAAGACGCCCGCGATCATAAGCACGGTAAGCAGCAGGCTGAACAGTTTTACGGATTTTTTCATTTCCTTTTCTCCTTATGGTTTTTGCTTTTGTATCAAAACACAAACAGACACGGTGCATATATTCGGTAATACACACTGTGCCTGCTGTTATGCGGCAGCGCCGCGAAATCTTATTTTTTGAGTCTGTATTTGCTAAGCGCCATCGCCGAAATGACAAGCGCGATCACAGATAAAATGAAGATGACCAGCGGCACCGGTGTGTAGCCCGAACCGTACATCTCGTAAGTGGACATATTGAATATATATCCGATAAAGCCGAAGAAATAGTTGAAGTTAAGTCCAAACGCGAACACAGCCGCAACAAGAGCCATGGCGCCTGCCGCCTTGAACCGCAAAACAGCCAGAATGACAGCGGCAAGGGCTGCGATCGACGCGATGATGAACATTATCAGAAGAACGATACCGTTTGCTCTGGACAGATCAGCCTTGAACGATTCGCCGAAAATGCTGATAATATTATAGAACTTGGTCGTGAATTCGCTTTCCTTTGAAAAAGTAAACGGGATAAAGAACATTGCCATGCTCAGAACGCTGAAGACCGAGCAGAGGATCAGCATGATCTTCGAGGGCGTAGCTATATCGCGCTTGCGGGGAAGCGGAGCGTAGCCGGGCTGAGTATACGCGGGCGCGTATGTCTGCTGAGTATACGCAGGCGCGGGCTCGACAGCCGGAGCAGGTTCGGGAGCAGGTGTGTACGCAGGCTGCTCGGGTTCGGGTGTATATGCGGGCTCGGGAGCGCTTTGAGGAGCGCCTTGCTCCATCAACGCACCGCAGATAGCGCAGAATTTCGCGCCGTCGTTATTTTGGCTTCCGCATTTTTCACAAAACATAAAAACATCTCCTTGAGTTGATTATATCAAAGCGGGTCTTCCGCCTGTTTGACTGTTTATCTTACTGTTCTTCTTTTTGCAAGCTGCATGATCGACAGCACCATTCCGGCGATCCCGAGCGTTACCATCAAATAGGGGATCGGAGTGACCGCATAGGGCTCTTTAAAGCTGCTTGTGGTCAGCATTGTCATCCATACAGCGGAATGATTGATATAGATGATCGACGCTATGAGTCCGAGCACGCCTGCCGCTCTTACACGGACGAACGACAAAATCGCCCAAACGATCTGCAGCGCCAAGGCGGCAAAGAACGGAACAAGATATATCGCGATCATAAAATCGCTGTCGCTGCTTCCGCCCGTTACAAAGCTTGTGAGCGTGGGACTGTCGATGATTTGGAATATAGTAAAGAATCTGCTGCCGATGACGATCTGCGGAATGAAAATCAGCATAGCCGTCCAGACCGCAACGCCGCCGCTGATGAAGTAGATCACCATCGAAGCGACCGAGCGTGTTCTTTTCGGAGCAGGCTCAATACTTTGATATTGCGGCGCCTGATAAACGGGTTCCGCCGCACTGCTAAGCGGAGCTCCGCAGGATGAGCAGAACTTTCCGCCGTCGGCATTTTGCGTGCCGCAGTTTTCACAGAACATATATACCCTCCTTATTGCTTTTTATACTTTGAAAGCACCAGCGCGGAGGTGACGATCCCTCCGATTGCCGCCAACGCCATAAAATATATAACAAAGGTAAAATAGGCAAAGGTCGAGGTCGCCATCCACGCGTAGCAATAACACGCGAGGTATGTGCAGCCGGCGAGGATGAATCCCGCCGAGCCCTTGCGCTTCATAAACGAAAGGATGACCCCCGCGATCAGAACGCCGATGGTTCCCGTCAGCAAAACGAGATACAGGATCGCCTTTGTTTTATCGCGTCCCTCAAAGGAACGGATAAGCTCGTTAAAGGCGCTTTGCCCGTCAAAGAAGTTTCTTATAAATCCCCATGAACTGCGGATCGGGAGAAAAATCACAACCAGCGAAACAATTCCGCAAATCGCGTTGATCAACATCAGAACACGGGTGGTCGCCGTCACGCCGCGCGTCTGAGGCGCCGCCGGCTTATATTGCGTATATGTATTTTGCTGAGCGCTCTGCTCAAGAGCCGCTCCGCAGCCGGCGCAGAATTTCGCGCCGTCTGCATTTTTGGTACCGCATTTTTCACAGAACATAAAATATTCTCCTTTTTAACTCTTTGGTTTTATCTGACACGGTTTTTCTTTGTGAGCTGAATGATCGACAGCACCAGTCCGGCTATCGACAACGCGACCATAAAATAAGGAACGGAGGTCATATTGCGGCTTGCGAGTTTTAAAACTACCGCCCAGTAAAATGTAACGTTTATGGAAATGATCGAAGCGATCAGACCCAGAACTCCCGCGGCTCTTACACGAGCAAACGACAGGATAGCCCAAACCAGCTGCAAAATCATCGGAATAACAAAAAATGCAATAAGCACTACTCCGATAATCTCAGCGTCTCTGCTGTTGAAAAGGCTGTAAACAAAAGAGGTGTTGGTGATGATCTGGAAGGTGTTGGCACCGACGCCCCAAACCTTTACCTGAGGCAAAAAGACCATCAGGATACTGAGCAGAGCGATAGCGCCCGCGATCATATACAGCACGATAGCGCCGGCTGATCTTGTCGCCTGAGGAGCTCTTACGACTCTCTGCGGCTGATAATAGCCCTGGCTCTGAGGATTAATATCCTGCTGATAAGTATCCTGCCGGTAGATGTCCTGCTGATAGGATTCCTGAGGATAACCATTCGGCTCAGACTGAACGGACTTCAGTGGCGCACCGCAGGAAGCGCAGAATTTTGCACCCGGAACATTGTCCGAACCACAATTTTCACAAAACATAAAAAACCCTCCTATATATATAATTTTTTGTGTTAATTGTACAAGGTATATTATATACGATTTGTTGTTATTTGTAAAGTATTTTTTTGCCAAAAACGCAAAAAGGAGCCTGCGAAACGCAAGCTCCCCGATTGCAAATAATATGCTGATTATTTATCTACCTTGGGAAGTCCGGCAAAGCCTTTTTCGAGGTCCTCGTCGGTGGGGATGTAGTCGCTCATTACGCCGTCGTTGAACTTCTCGTAAGCGACCATATCGAAGTAACCTGTACCGGTAAGACCGAATACGATGGTCTTTTCCTCGCCGGTCTCCTTGCACTTGAGCGCCTCGTCGATAGCAACGCGGATAGCGTGGCTGGACTCGGGAGCGGGAAGGATGCCCTCAACGCGCGCAAACTGCTCCGCAGCCTCGAAAACGCTGGTCTGCTCAACTGCTGTAGCTTCCATAAGACCGTCGTCATAAAGCTGAGACAGTATGCTGCTCATGCCGTGATAGCGGAGACCGCCCGCGTGGTTAGCGGAGGGAATGAAGCTTGAGCCGAGGGTGTACATCTTCGCGAGCGGGCAAACCATGCCGGTGTCGCAGAAGTCGTAAGCGTATTTACCTCTGGTCAAGCTGGGGCAGGACGCGGGCTCAACAGCGATGATTCTGTAGTCTGCCTCGCCTCTGAGCTTTTCGCCCATGAACGGAGCGATAAGACCGCCGAGGTTGGAGCCGCCGCCTGCGCAGCCGATGATGATGTCGGGCTTTACGCCGAGCTTATCGAGAGCGGTTTTGGTTTCAAGACCGATGATGCTCTGGTGCAGCAATACCTGATTGAGCACGCTGCCGAGAACATAGCGATAGCCCTCTGTGCTTACGGCAACCTCAACAGCCTCGGAGATAGCGCAGCCGAGTGAGCCTGTGGTGCCGGGATGCTCGGCAAGAATCTTTTTGCCGATCTCGGTGGTCATTGAGGG
>CACXGW010000050.1 GCA_902767325.1 uncultured Ruminococcus sp. | reverse complement strand
TTGAAAGGAGATGCGATGAAAGACAAATCTCTTTTTGTAAAGCTTAAAAACCATATATTATATGGCGGTATAGATAAAGTTGAATACAAACGGGTTCGCAGCCAGATAGCGGAGGCGAATCTCAAGGCGCTGAGGCACTGGTCTGTTCTTGTCAGCTTTTTCTGGGCTTACTGCATTATTATGTCATTTTATGCGGCAGACTACGGAATGTGCCGCCCCGCATATATAATTGCGCTCGGCTTCTGCGCGTTTTCCTACCTGTGTTCGCGTTTTATCGTGACGCGGTACCCGAACACTCTTTCCGTGTTCAAATACATATTCCGGCTGTCTTTGCTGGGCGGCGGAATCGGGATAGCAGTTTGCCAATGGGGCTTGCGTTCGCTGACTTTGTTTGCGGTCGCGATCATTTCACCGTCTATTTTTATTGACAGTACGGTGTCCTCTCTGATAGTCCATTGTTCTGCCCTTGTGCTGTATATTTTGTTGGGAAGCAACACTATTTCTCCCGATATATATTCATGGGGACTGGTCAATTATATTCTGTTTTCCATCTTCGGGCTTCTAATCGGAAACGCTATCAACAAAGAACGTTTTGAACGTTATGTTTACGCGGAATATGAAAAAGAACTTGCGGAAATGCGAATGCGGTATGCATATTTTGACCGTATGACAGGGTTGAGGAACAGACATGCCTATGAGGATATGCTGTTGAAGCTCGAGGAAGATCCGCCGTCTGAATTCTGCGTTATTATGGCAGACATCAACGGTCTGAAAAAAACGAACGACACCATCGGTCACAAGGCAGGCGACGAGCTGGTAATAGGCGCGTCGGAGTGTCTGACCGCCGCATTTGAGGGTATAGAAACGATCTATCGCATCGGCGGCGACGAATTCTGTATCATAATGATCGGTTCGCTTGAAAAAGCAAAGCTTTATCTTTCAAATCTGGAAGCTCTGATGCTGCAGTGGCGCGGAAGCTATATCAAAAGTATTTCCGTTTCTACGGGCGCCGCTTCTATCAAAGATCATGAGGACGTCGATTCAGTCATTGCCGAGGCGGACAAAAAGATGTACGAGAGCAAGCAAAAATATTACCTCAGCATCGGTATCGACAGGGAATATCACTAAACTATATTTGATTTCAGGCAGCCTTTTCAGGCTGTCTGTTTTTCTTTATATGTTCAAGTGATAGACAAATCAAATCTTTAGTGCTATAATTTTATCGTCGCAAATCAAAATTCAAGGGAGATGTATGAGTGAAACGGATAATTTCGATCATACTTGCGCTGATGATGTCAGTTATGATATTTTCAGCCTGCGGCGAAAGCGGCAGCGAAAGTACGCAGGAGTCTGTAACAGAAACGGCGGCGGTAGACACCGATGTAAAAGCAAAGGCGACTGAGATTTTTGAAGAGAGCTTCCAAAGCTACGGCTTCAAAGGCGCGGGATATCTTGTGAGTAATGGCGAGGAGCTATACGCCGGCGGAACGGGCAAGGCGGATAAAGATAAAGATATCGATAACAGCGCCGACGTCGTTTATCATGTCGCTTCCGTCACAAAGCAATTCACCGCCGTGGCTATCTTGAAGCTTTGCGAAGAAAATAAACTGAGCCTTGACGACACTCTGTCAAAATACTTTGCCGGTTACAAAGAAGGCGCGGATATCACCATTCATAATCTGTTGTCGATGCAAAGCGGCATCCCCGATTTCACACGCTTTTACGATGAAGACGGCAACGAAACGGACGGTCAAACTCTGATAATGATCGACGGCGTTGAGGCGGATAACAGCGCTCAGGAAAACCGCGACGCTATAAGAACGTGGATATTCTCACAAAAGCTGCTGTTTGAGCAGGGCGACCGTTACAGTTATTCCAACGCCAATTACTTCCTTCTCGGCGAGATCATCGAAAAGGTCTCAAACAAAACATACTTTGATTATTTGAAAACAAACTTTTTTGAGCCGCTTGAAATGACGACCGCGGGTTTTGATGAAAACTATGATAACAGCTCCGCTTCTGTCGCGCAGGGCTATCGCGATTCGGTCACGGGATCTGTTGGCAAGCTGTACGGTTATCCCGGCGTTTCCTTCGGCAGCGGCGATCTTATGGCAAGCCCGAAAGATTTATACAAGTGGACTGTCGCTCTCCACGGCGGAAAGGTTATAAGCGGTGAGATGGTTCAAAAAATGACCGAGAAATATGTCGAATGCGGCGACGGGACGTCATACGGCTACGGTTTGATGATAATGGATACTCCCGTCGGCACGGTATATATGCACAGCGGCGCAACCCCGAGATTTTTCTGCCACGTCATATATTTACCGCAAAAGGAACTGTTCCTTTCGGTGATGAGCAACTACGCGTCCGAAACGACTTCTGCGGTAACAAAAGACATCAGCAGTAAAGTTATGGATATAATCTGAATCGTCAAACAGCTGAAAAAAGATTTAAGCCGTACCGTGCAGATCGGTCTTGAAAAACACCGCGAACAATGATAAAATAAATATAAATAAAAGCATTTAAAAACAAAAATCAAATCATCGGAGGCGAAAAATATGGCATTCAAAAGAGCACTCTGGCACAGCGGACTGACATATCAGCAAACCTGCTATCACTGCCGCACATTGGTAAGATATAACGACTACAGCCTGGACTTCAGACCCTGGTATCCCGACGGATTCGTATATTGCCCCAAGTGCAGAGGACCGCTGCGTCACAACGAGCTTTACGCGATCAACGAGGACGGCTCACCCGTATATCCGCAGGGTGCGCCCGCGCAAGCCGCACCCGCGCAGGCAGCGCCGGTACAGCCCGAGCCCGCTGCCGCGACCAACGGCAACTGCCCCAATTGCGGCAAAGCTGTTGCTTTAGGGGTCGATCATTTCTGCTCAGGCTGCGGTCAGAAGCTCGACTGACAAAGCCAAATAACCGTGTAAAGACAACACCCCGAAAACCGCTTGCTTATGCGGATTTCGGGGTGAACTGTTATTTTTTGCGCATCAGTTTTACGAGCTTCATCCTTTTTATTCTGTTTTTCAGCTTGCGTTTGAATATGCTGAAGAACGGCTCGTCCTTTAGTTTTTTGATCTCTTTTTTCGCCGATGACAAATCGCTGCTCAAAGCTTTGTTTTTCTTTTCAAGCTCATTTATTTTTGAATCCTTTTTCTTCTCTTTTTCCTTTAGCTCGTTTACCTTTGCGTCCAGCTTTTTTATCTCGGTCTGACGCTTTTCGGCGAGCTTCTCCTGCTTTTTGAGGCGCGTTATCTCCTTGTTTTTCTTTACTTCCTTTTCGTGCTTGAGATGGTCGTCGTTGAGCCATATCTCAAGGGCGTTTTTCATCACGTCGTGGCGCCAAAGTTTGAGCTCCTCGTCGGTGAAGGAGGTTTTACAAAGCTCGTCTGTCGAGCGGTCGTCGTCCTTTACCGAAGCGACGAATTCCGACGCGGTTTTCGCAAGGCTTTCGCTGTACTGTTTGTAATCGCCTTTGTTCTCGGGCGGATCCAGAAAATCATATTCGTAATCATCGTTCATAAAATCGTCAAGAGCGGCACGGTGAAGCAGGTCATAATACGGGTCAAACCTGGTGTCGTCCTCGTTGCCCCTGACAAGCAGCACCGGTACGCCCATCGCAAGACAGGGCAGAGCGCAGTGCAGACGGCGCGTGACGATACAGCGCGCGTTCTGATATACCGTCAAAAGCTCCTCAACGCTTTTTCTTCTTGTTTCCCAGGGGATGGTCTCATCGCGTTCTCTCAGGTGAGAGATCTCGCGTATCTCGATTTTTCCGTCGAGCATTTCGTGAAGCTTGTTTGCTGCCTTTTTCGCAACGTCAACAACGCAGATATACTGTCCTTTGTCGCTCGTCTCGGGCATCTTCGGGATAGTCATCGTGATGCAGCCGCTGAAGTATGTGTTTACGCCCATTTCTTTAAGGTTGTTCAGCGTGAACATATCCCTGCAGCCCACAGGTCCGTAGGCGTTGAGGTATTCGCCGCCCAAGCCGCCGAGGAACTGATATTTCAGCGGCGAGCCGTACCACTGGTTCGCAAGCTGATGGTCGGCATAGTGGAAACCCACCATCAGCGGATAAATGCATTTCGACGGAGGCCAGTTCCACTTGCGCCACATATACCACGCGTTCATAATGACCGCGACGGGCTCGTTGTTTTCGGACGTAAAGCTGTCGATGTTTTCGCGGTCGATATAATAGTCGATCTGAGGCAAAAACCTTTCGGTGGCGTATGCCTGAATATCGTCGCCGATGTTCATATTGCTTTTGTTGTACAGGATTCCGAATTTCATAAATACCTCCGGAGATTGGTGTATTATGATTTTAATATATTTTGCGGATTATGTAAAGATAAAAAACAAAGATTTACATAATCACAGCCCGAAGCAATAAGCGTTCGGGCTGTTTTTGTGCTTTGATCCGGTTTATTTGTGAACGTAGCTGCTTTTGAAGATGTAGGTGCCGCCGGACGCGACAAGCGTGCAGTCGCCTTCGCCGGTGCTCATGACCCTGCCGCCGTTAGAGGTCTTTTTGGTGGTGTCCTGTATCGTTCCGTTGTTGCCGTACCAGGCGGAATTGATGTTGATTTTAAAAGTATATGTGCCTGCCGAAAGGTTCTTGGTCACCGAAATAATATCGCTGTCCTGCGTTGTGCGGAACGGGTCTGTCGTGCCCCAGTTGTTGAAGGAGCCCTTTAGATAATAAGCCGTGGGTGTGCCGTTGAAGGTCGTGGTGGGCTGCACGGTCGATAGTCAATTTGCAATTCGCCGTTGTCACAAAAAATCACGTCATTTTTATACATTCTGTCGGGGTGGAAGTGTGATGGGGTCTCAAGATCAACTCTTTGGGAAAATATATAAAACTTTTCATAAAACAATTGAATTTTCGTTCAACATATTGTATAATGTAAAAGAAGTAATATAATACGGGAGGAGCGTATTTATGAGAAAAACCAAAATCGTCTGCACCGTCGGACCCGCCTGCAACACCAAGGAAATGCTGCTTAAAATGATCGACGCGGGAATGAACGTTGCCAGAATCAATATGTCCCACGGCAATCACGAAACTCTCACGGGCGTGTTCGCCACAATCCGCGAGGCTATCGAGGAAAGCGGCAAAAACGTCGCAATAATGCTCGACACAAAAGGTCCCGAGGTAAGGGTCACCACCTTCGAAGGCGGCTCTGCCGAGCTGGTCGAAGGAACCGAGTTCACTCTTTATAAAGAGAAAGAGCAGGGCGACAGCGAGGGCGTTGCCATCTCTTATCCCAAGCTCGTCGATATTTTCCTGCGCGACGGTCAGGACGCCATCGGCAGAGAGCTTCTGCTCGACGACGGTCTTATCTCCATCATCACAAAGGAAGTCAAAAACGACCGCATCGTCTGCACCGTCAATAAGGGCGGCGTGCTCAAAAACCGCAAGAGCATCAACATCCCCGGCTATTTCATCAATATGCCTTACGTCAGCGCTCAGGACAGGCGCGACCTCGAATTCGGTCTCGCTCAGGGAGCTAACGTTGTAGCCGCGTCGTTCGTTCGCAATCACGAGGACGTCCGCACGCTGCGCGATTTTATCGACAGCATCGGCTACGAGCACGTTGAGATCATCGCTAAAATCGAAAACCAAAGCGGCGTTGACGATATGGATCTTATCATGGACTACGCCGACGGCATTATGGTAGCGCGCGGCGATATGGGCGTTGAGATCCCGTTCATCAAGCTTCCGGAAATTCAAAAAACACTTATCCGCAAATGCGTGGCAAAGGGCAAATACGTCATCACCGCCACCCAGATGCTCGAAAGTATGACCACCGCTCCGCGCCCCACCCGTGCTGAGATAAGCGACGTTGCAAACGCCGTTTACGACGGCACCAGCGCGGTAATGCTCTCAGGCGAATCCGCCGCGGGCAAATATCCCATAGAGAGCGTAAAGGCGCTCGATTCCATCTGCCGCGAGGCAGAGAGCAACGGCGAGTTCGGCGCTCTGCAAACCTTTATCGAAAAGCACGGAATGAAGGACGCCAACGTGTTCCGCGGAAGCATCTGCCGTGCCGCGAAGGACATCGCGAAGGCTGTCGGCGCAAAGGCTATCATCGTTGAAAGCGCCACCGGCAGAGTCGCCCGCGCTATGGTTCACTACCGCCCCGACGTTCCCGTTATCGCGGTCGTAACCTCCGGACTCGTTTGCCGCAAGCTCTGCCTCAACTGGGGTATCACGGCTTTGATCGGCGAGGAAAAGCTCACCTCCGACGAGATCACCGAGCAGGCGATGCAGCGCGCGTTGTCCACCGGCTTGGTTCAGAAGGGCGACACCGTAGTCGTGCTCTCCTCCAATAAAACCGTCCCGACCTCCAGCACCGACTCGCTCAACATCCGTATTCTGTAATGGACAATATAATTCTTATCGGTATGCCCGGCTCGGGCAAAAGCACCGCGGGCGTTCTGCTCGCGAAGGCGCTGGGTTATCTTTTTGAGGACGTCGATCTTCTCATCAGCCGCAAGGCGGGCAAAACGCTGCAAGCTATCCTCGACGAGGACGGTCTCGACGCGTTTTTAAAGCTCGAAGAACAGCTCGGCAGCACTATAAGCGCCGAGCGCACAGTCATCGCCACCGGCGGCTCAATGGTGCTGAGCATTGCTGCTATGGAACATTTAAAGCAGATCGGAACCGTGGCTTTCATTGACGTTCCGCTCGGGGAGATCGAGCGCCGCGTCACCAACATCAAAACCCGCGGAATAGCCTTCCACCCGCACGAAACCCTGCGCGACGTCTACCGCGACCGTCAGCCGCTCTATGAGAAATACGCCGATATAACCGTCCGCGTTGAAAAAGGCAACAGCGTAGAAGATACGGTGGAGAGGATAGTTGAGAAGCTGGATGCCGGAAGATAGAAGCTAGAAGCTAGATGATAGAAAAGGCTCCCCTAAAGTGTAAAAGCTTTAGGGGAGCAGTGTTTTACAGTAGTAGGGGCGCTTTTTGTTTGATAAACGTTGTTGCACTTAATTCTTTATAAAACATTTTGTAGGGTTCGGTCTTGACCGAACCGCCGTTTGAGCATTCAACGTCTGTTCATCGTTCGCGGTACGGTCAAGACCGTACCCTACATTTCAAATCAATAGAAAAAACTGTTAGGGATCAAAAAGGTATACGGCGCGGTCAAAACCGCGATCGTCAAAGCGGCAACAATGCTTTTCTTTTTCGGGATCCATTCTCTTCGGAAAACAAAATAGTAGTCAAAAAAGAATATGCCGGCAGCTGCAACTAAAATACCTAACCACAGCAAAATATAGCTGTAAATATTCAGCTCACCGGGGTGATTTGTGACGTTGTTCATACCATATATCACTTGCTGAAGCGCTTTGTTATCTGTGTCACGCCACAAATATCCGATGTGAGAGCCAATAAGCAAAAAGATTATTCCGGCAATATCACCCAAAAAACCGATTAGCCAAACTACAAAGACTCTTTTCAGAAAGAATTTCCAGTTCATCCGCTTAAAGAGTATTAGCGTTATTATCAGCAAAACGATAGAATCGATAACAAGGTTTCCGAAAATCACCAAAGCCGAAAGCCAGGGAACAGCGCCTAAAGCCACAAGCAGATAAGGCGGAAAAATCATATTGTAAAGCTTAGTGTCATTTTTCTTCATACCATCAGTCCTTATGTAAATGTTCGGTTTTATTTGTAGTGACAGGGTTTGCCCTGTCAAATGAAAGGCTCCTTTTGTAAAGGTGATTCCCCTAGCAGGGGAAATGGCACGAAGTGCCAAAAGGGTTGCCGCCCGGCTACGGGCTGTCAGCGAAGCTGACTGAGGATTCCCAAAACC
>CACXGW010000049.1 GCA_902767325.1 uncultured Ruminococcus sp. | reverse complement strand
CTTGAGTTTTCAACATTCATCTCTTTGGGGTAAGGGGAACTATATCATTTTTTCAACAATTGAATATGTTTTCCACAAAAAATTAGATGAGCCGTGAAGAACGAAGTCTTAAACTTCATTTCTTCACAGCTCCTTTTTATTATCACAAATCCGATTGACACCAAAGTGCTGTTTTGCCTTGCGCGGAAATCAAATTTATGATAAAATATATGCGCAATCATTTTTTGAGGAGTGTAATTATGAAAAAAGCTTTAGCATTTATTTTTGCCGCGGTAATGATGGCGTCTTTTGCGGGCTGCGGTGATTCCGGCAGCGGAAAAACAAGCGAGACCGAAGCGGAAAAAACGACCGCGGAGATCGTTCAGACGACTGAAGCTGCCGAAGCCGTTACCGAAGAGCCGGAGACCACTCAGGCAAGCGACGAAGAAATGATAGCCGAGAATAAATCAAAATTGGTCGGAGATTGGGTCGCCAAGGATCTTGATGTTGAGACCCTGTCGTTCAGCGAGGACGGAACGGGAAAATATAAAAACTTTGACGGCGAGGAAATATCCTTCACCTATGAGCTTTCCGTTGCTCATAAAACCTACGGCAACGGCGAGGAATATGTTGATAATCTGATGAAAGTCGACTACAGCTCCGGCGAATCCGAAGATATAATGATCGATTTCAGAGAGGAAGGCAAAACGGAACTGGTGTTCCACAGCAGCGAGTCCGGCGGCTACTCCGGCGTTATGAACTTTGACGTGTGGACAAAGAAATAACGGCAAAAAAATACGGAGACTGCGATAAAAGCAGTCTCCGTTGTTGTATTTGTATGATCATTCCTCAAACAACGAGGTGTCGTATTTATCGTAATCGAAAGAGGAATCGGAGCCGGAGGAGTACTTGTCATAGTCAAAATCGTCTCCGCTGTCGGTGTAGTCATAGTCGTAGCGGATGGCGCGTTTTGCGCTTCTTGCGCGCATTTCGCGGGATTCGCGCTCCATACGCATCTTTTCGCGTTCGTCGCGGCGCTTTGCGCGGAGCATAAGCTTTTCCTGCTCAGCCTGCTCCTGACGTTCCTTTTTGCGCCTTTCGTCTCCGAAAGCGAGGTCGCCCAAAAACTGTCCGAAGATCCCCGCAACCAGATATACAAACAGCAAAATCAGGTTGGTGCCGATGAAGCCGCCGCTGTAGATCATCGTGAACATAAACGCAATAGGCGCCATCAGCGTAAACAAAAAGTCGATGCCGTGTTTCGCGCAGTAGACCGCCGAGGTGATGACCGCGGTGGTCAGAAGGATAAAGTAAAACGCCACCGGCCAGAATTTTCCGAGCGGACCGCCCTTTATAAAAATCAGCGGAACAAGCAGAAACACCGCAAAAATCACGATCGCGTAGGGGAGATATTTTTTAATGATACCGTTCATATTAAACCTCCGGAAAATACATACTAAAACTGATACAACCCGATTATACTATTAATTTGTCAAAAAATCAAGGCTTTCCGAAATCAACGCCCGGTCTGTCTTGACATCCGCGGATTTTTCGCATAAAATAGAAAAGTACTAACTGTATTTGCAGACAATGAGAGGTGAATTTTTAATGGACGCAGCCGGAAGTTCAGGCGCAGTTCCCGGGCGAAGTAGAAGTGAACGGCATAGTTGCGTTCATTTCACCCGAAAATGAGTCAGATAAAAGTTGCGGTCAGATGATTTTTATCTGATTCATTATCATCCCGCGAACGCGTCTTTCCGACAGAAAAGGAGGAGAGATGATGGTTCAGGTTAACGTTACACTGACGCAAACCATTAAGAAATTGCTCGAAGAAAAAAAGTATTCCACTATTCGAGACATCCTCATCACGATGATGCCGTATGATATTGCGGCGGTGTTTGAGGAATTGCAAGACGAAAAAATGGCCATTTTGTTCAGGATCCTGCCGAAAGAGCTTGCGGCGGAGACCTTTGTCGAAATGGACGACGACACGCAGGAATTTTTGATCCACGGCTTTTCCGACAGCGAGCTTAAAGAGGTCGTTGACGAGCTGTTTGTCGACGACGCCGTCGATCTGATCGAAGAAATGCCCGCCAATGTCGTCAAGCGTATTCTCCGCACGGCGGACAAGGAAATGCGCAAGGAGATCAACGAGCTCCTGAAATACCCCGAGGACAGCGCCGGCTCGATCATGACGACCGAGTTCATCTCGCTGCGCCCCGATATGACCGCCGAAATGGCGATAAAGCGCATCAGGCGCACCGGCGTTGACAAAGAGACTATTTATACCTGCTATGTCAACGACGAAAACAACAGGCTCATCGGTATAACCACAGTTAAAGACCTGCTTCTTGCGGCGGACGACGACGTTGTGCACGATATGATGGAGGAAAACGTTATTTCCGTTCACACGCTCGACGACCAGGAAAAGGTCGCGCAGATGTTCTCAAACTACGACTTCCTCGCCTTGCCCGTTGTCGACAACGAGCAGCGCATCGTCGGCATCGTCACCATCGACGACGCTATCGACGTTTTGCAGGAAGAGGCTACCGAGGATATCGAAAAGATGGCGGCGGTATTGCCGTCCGACAAGCCGTATATGAAAACCGGCGTGTTCGGAATCTACGGCAAGCGCGTGCCGTGGCTGCTGGTGCTTATGCTTTCGGCAACCTTCACCAGCGCGATAATCTCATCATTCGACGGTATATTGTCGAACATAATCATCCTGTCGTCGTTCATCCCGATGATAACGGGTTCGGGCGGTAACGCGGGCTCGCAGGCTTCCGTTTCCGTCATCCGCGCCCTGTCGCTGGGCGAGATAGAGTTCAGAAGTATGTTCAAGGTGCTGTGGAAGGAGTTCCGCGTGGCGGTCCTTTGCGGACTGACGCTCGCTACCGCGAATTTCTTCAAGCTGCTGTTCTTCGATCTGCGCAACTATACCGGAACAGGCGACCCGGTGCAGATAGCGCTGGTGGTGTCGCTTACGATTTTGGGCACGATAATCATGGCGAAGATCGTCGGCTCCAGCCTTCCGCTGCTGGCAAAGAAGGTCGGCTTCGACCCTGCGGTAATGGCAAACCCGCTGATCTCCACGGTGTGCGACTCGCTTTCGCTGCTGATCTACTTCGGCGTGGCTATAGCGGTGCTCCCGCAGATATTACAATAAGAAAAAACGTCAGGCGGCGCGCAGATCTCTGCGCGCCGTCTTTTTGGAATGAGGAAAGGGGTAGATCTTCGCCTGACGTTTTGCTGTAACTGCCGCCGGGCGATGAGTGGAATGCTGTGTGTACGCTCTGCGCTGTGCGTGAGCCGATGCGTGCGCGCGGCGTTTTTGCTTTCGGCTGCCGAACAAAATAGCCTTAGCCGAGCCGCTTACCGCAAAGCAGATGAATGTGATAATGCTGAAATTTAAAATCAAATGGAACATTGTTCATACCTCCCTGTTGTTTTGCTGCTCCCTATACTTTTATTATACGCCGTCCGCTGTCCCATAAAACGGACAATGCTTATAAAAAAGCAAAGGCTCCCCTTTGAGGGGAGCTGTCATTTTCGTAAGAAAATGACTGAGGGGCGGTTGAACCGACCTAATTAAAAAACCGACTTCATACAGGATATAAAGGGGCTGGCTCAAAAGCTTAATTCAAGTGCACATTGTACCTAAATATATAAAAATGTAGGGTTTGGACTTGACCAAACCGCAGGTTGAACACAAAACGTATAGTGTTTATCCGCGGTTCAGTCAAGACTGAACCCTACAGTACAATGAGATAAAACAAAGACTTGGCTTTTTCCGGAATTATTAGAGTTTTGAGCCAGCCTCGTTCCAAGTAAAAGCATACAATGGTTTTTCCATCCCAAACGCAATAGTTATTTGCGCAAAAAACTTGTAAACCTGCCTCAAAATCATTATAATTCTATTACGGAAAATTAAAGATTGACAAATAACACTAAAAAGATTATAATTAATTGATATGTGCATTATGGAGAGCTATCTCCAAAGATTATTACCGGCATTAATTACGGAGGCTGTGCTTTGAGAATAGGACTTGACATCGGCTCAACGACGATAAAATGCGTTGTGCTTGACGACGACAACAAGCTGATTTACAGCACATATGAACGCCACCTTTCGCAGATCACCGACAAGATCGCGGAGATCCTTGACCGCGTCCGCAAAGAGATCGACGGCGCCGAGGAAGCTCCTCTGGCTCTGTCGGGTTCGGCAGGTATGGGCGTCGCGCTGGACTGCGGCATAGATTTTGTTCAGGAAGTGTACGCTACGCGCGTTTCCGCAAACACGTTTTTGCCCGGCACCGACGTTGTCATAGAGCTCGGCGGCGAGGACGCAAAGATACTGTTCCTTTCGGGCGGTCTCGAGGTGCGTATGAACGGTACCTGCGCAGGCGGTACCGGAGCGTTTATCGATCAGATGGCAACGCTTCTCAACGTTCCTCTCGAGGAAATGGACGAGCTTGCAAAGCAATATGAAAAGACATATACGATAGCCTCGCGCTGCGGCGTTTTCGCGAAAACCGACATCCAGCCGCTGCTCAATCAGGGCGCGAGAAAAAGCGATATAGCCGAAAGCATTTTCAACGCGGTGGTCAGCCAGACCGTTGCGGGTCTTGCTCAGGGCAGAGAGATCGAGGGACAGATCGTCTATCTCGGCGGTCCGCTCACCTTTATGAGCGAGCTGCGCAACTGCTTTGACCGGACGCTCAACACAAAGGGCATCTGCCCCGAAAACTCGCTGTACTATGTGGCGGCGGGCGCGGCGCTGTGCGCCGAAAAGCCTATTGATTTCGATTCGGTCATCGAAAAAGTGAAGAACTACCGCGGAAGCGGAAACTTCGCGTTCAACAAGCCTCTGTTCGAAAGCGAGGCGGAGTACGAGGCGTTCACCGCCCGTCACGCCCGCGCCAATGTTCCTCAAAAGGAGCTCAGCGGCTACACCGGCAAGGCTTACATAGGAATGGACGCCGGCTCAACCACCGTAAAGGGCGTTGTGCTCAACGAGTCGGGCGAGCTGCTCTATTCGCAGTATATGCCGTCCAAAGGCAATCCCGTTGAGATAATCAAGGGATTTTTGGAGGACATCTATAAAATCAACCCGGAGCTCGACGTGGTTTCGTCCGCAGTCACGGGCTACGGCGAGGATATAATCAAAAACGCCTTCGACGTGGATTTCGGCATCGTTGAAACGATAGCCCACTTCACGGCGGCAAAATTCTTTATGCCAGACGTCGAATTCATCATCGACATCGGCGGACAGGACATCAAGTGCTTCAAGATACACAACGGCGCTATCGACAACATCTTCCTCAACGAGGCATGCTCATCGGGCTGCGGAAGCTTTTTGCAGACCTT
>CACXGW010000048.1 GCA_902767325.1 uncultured Ruminococcus sp. | reverse complement strand
TTTTTTGGAGCGGATGATGGGAATCGAACCCACACGATCAGCTTGGAAGGCTGAAGTTCTACCACTAAACTACATCCGCGTTTGCAACAGTAAAATTATAGCACTTTCAACATCTTGTGTCAAGTGTTAATTTTGCCTTAGATTTTCACTCGGAGCGAAGCGACACGAGTTCACCACTTGTCAAACCGTGAAAAATATGGTACAATAAACAATTGGAAAACTAACGCGAGGGGGCGTTGATTTGAGAAAGCTTGCACAGAGAACCGAGGCGGTGATAAGCCTCAGCGCGCTGGAGCACAACGTGCGCCGCATCCGCGAGATCATCGGCGACGGCGTTGAGATCATGGCGGTGCTGAAGGGCGACGGCTACGGTCACGGCGAAAAGGGCATTTATCCCACGCTCAAAAAGTGCGGCGTAGAGCGTTACGCGGTCGCGGTTTGGGAAGAGGGCGCGTCCCTCAGAAAAGCCGGCTGCGTCGAGCCGATTCTGCTGCTGGGCGACACCTGCGACGGACAGCTTGAAAACATCATCAAATACAATCTGACCCCCGCGATATTCAACTACGATACCGCGCAAAAGCTCAGTATGCTCGCGCGTTGGAGCGGCGTTACCTGCCCGGTGCACCTCAAGATCGACACCGGTATGAGCAGGATAGGCTTCCCCGACGACGAGCGCTCTATCGAGCTTATCGGCAGGATCAACGAATTGGAGAATATAAAGATCGAAGGCGTTTTCACGCACTTCGCTCGTGCGGACGAGCCCGACGGCGTAAGCGCCAAGGCTCAGTTTGAAAAGTATATCCGTATGCTCGAGCGTTTGGAGGACGCGGGTATTCCCGTCGGCTGCAAGCACGTTGCGAACAGCCCGGCGATCTTGCTTCGTCCCGAAACGCGGCTTGACGCGGTCCGCGCGGGCGATATTTTGTTCGGCTTGTGTCCGATCGACGAGGAAGAATGGGCAAAGGCGGATTTCCGCCAGGTGATGCACTGGTACACCTACGTCGTTATGGTCAAGGAAGTTCCTGCGGGAACCGAAGTCGGCTACGGCGGAACCTTCGTTACAAAGCGCCCCACCAAGATCGCGACTATCCCGGTTGGCTTTGCCGACGGCTACAGCCGCGCGCTGTCTAACAGGGGAAAGGTTCGCATCAACGGTCAGGAGGCGCCGATAATCGGACGCGTCTGTATGGATCAGTTTATGGTAGATGTTACCGATATAGATGAAGTTAAGCGCGGCGATACGGTTTCGCTTCTCGACGACGAGCTGAGCGTGCTGTGGATGGCTGATCTGCTCGGCAAAAACGTCGACGAGATCGTATGCGAGATCTCTAAGCGCGTGCCGCGTATATACGAATATTAAAGTTGGGAGTCGGAAGATATGGCAAAGGGATATATTTTTAAAATCATTTCACACGCGAGCCTCGGTAAGATGAATCAGGCTGTCAAGACGGTTCACGAGCGCTCGGGCAAAAGCAGAATCAAAATCTTTTTTGATATGCTCTATTGCGCCAAAAAATACGGCGCGGGCTATTATGACTATCAGATATTCGCGTTCTATAATCTCACAAAGGAGCAGCGCGCGACATATGTCACACGCCTGATAAGCAAAAAGTTCAACACTTTTATGAACGACTATGACTACGCGCATTTCCTCGAGAACAAGGACGAGTTCAACAAGCTCTACAAGGAATACATCGGCAGAGATTTTGTTCAGCTCCAGGAAGCGAGCAGGGAAGAGGTCGAGAAGTTCTGCTCCGAGCGTGAGTATATCTTCTGCAAAATGCAGGATCTGGAGTGCGGTCACGGCTGCGAGAGGATAAAGGTCAGCGACTATGAAGACGTCGGCAAGCTCTACGACTATCTCAAAGAGAAGGGCTTCTGCACTATCGAGGACAACATCGTGCAGCATCCTGACGTCAGCAAGCTTTATCCAAACGCTGTAAACTCGATGCGCTTTATCACAGTGCTCGATAAGGACGGCGAGCCGCACCTGCTCTATATCGTTCAGAAGATGGGTTTGGGCGGAAGTATAATCGATAACAACTGCCTGTTTACGCCTGTTGATCCCGAAACAGGAGTCATCAAATATCCCGCTCATTCGGGCGATACGCTCAAGGGCATAATCTACACCGAGCACCCCGACACACACGTTCACCTTCAGGGCTACAAGATCCCGTTCGTGAAAGAGGCTGTGCAGATGGTGCTGAAAGCGGCAAAGGTCACCCCGCAGATAAGATATGTCGGCTGGGACGTTGCGACGACCCCCA
This sequence comes from uncultured Ruminococcus sp., assembly GCA_902767325.1. Taxonomy (GTDB): domain Bacteria; phylum Bacillota; class Clostridia; order Oscillospirales; family Acutalibacteraceae; genus Ruminococcoides. The sequence continues at coordinate 1,267 of CACXGW010000048.1, read as the reverse complement.
ACGGACCCGCTATCATCGAGGGCAACACCTACTGCGCGCATGACTTCTGGCAGCTTCCGCCGCACACACCCGACGGCATTGGTATGCTCCCGACAATCAAGAAATACATCCCCGAGTTTTTTGAGGGAAAGATAAAATAATTCTGTAAAAGAAAAAAACGGCAGCATAAGCTGTCGTTTTTTAACTGTAATGTGAAAGAAGATAGATACAATACTGATTCATGCTGATACCTTCCTGCTTGGAACGCTCAGCAAGGAGCTTATGAAGTGATTTGGGCATTCTCAGTCTGAATTGACCTGAGTATTCCTCTGCGTCAAAGGGCTTTGGGATTTCCATTCCGCTTTCAAGTGTAGCTATGATCCATTCTCGGCGTGCATCCTCACCATTCTTTACGGCTTCATCAATCGTTTCTCCGGTTGAAATGCAGCCGACTAAATCGGGGTAGGAGATGATATAACCTCCTTCAGCTTCATCTTCCGTCAATTCGAATCTGTATTTTGTTTTCATATATTCTTCTGCTTTTTTCAGTAAATCATTTTTTGTCATAATACTCAGCCTCCACTATTTCTTTGACTTTCTGGACATATACTCTCTTGATTGGCTCATGCTTTGGAATCGTGATTGGATTACAGCCGCTTTTTCTGAAAGTATAATGACTGCTTCCGCTTCGAGGAGCTTCCATAGTATAACCGTAAAACTCAAGAACTTTTCGCAACTCGGCAAATCGCAAATCCTTAGACAGCGATAGTATTTCCTTTATTAGTTTATCAAATTTAGACACTTGATAATCACATCCTTACTAATTATATTATATATGATACCGCATACGGTGTCAACAATTTTTTGAAAATAAATGCGCTGACGCTTAATCCTTGGCACAGTCGCCTTCAAGTCTTGTCATCCCTCCGTGTTTTGATAATAGAAAAAGGTACCCTGATGGGTACCTTTTTTCTATGGTCGGGATGACAATGGTTTTAAATATAATAAAATGCCTACCTCGTTTGTTGCGGCGTGTTCATCGTCATAAGAATCAGCTGCGCTCTCCTTAAAAACGTCACACTGTGACGTTTTTGCCTACGGATTGCGCTTACGCTTAATCCTTGGCACAGTCGCCTTCAAGTCTTGTCATCCTTCCGTGTTTTGATAATAGAAAAAAGGTACCCTGATGGGTACCTTTTTTCTATGGTCGGGATGACAAGACTTGAACTTGCGACTCCACGCCCCCCAGACGTGTGCGCTACCAAACTGCGCTACATCCCGATGCAAC
>CACXGW010000047.1 GCA_902767325.1 uncultured Ruminococcus sp. | reverse complement strand
GCGTAATAAATCCTCAGTCAGCTTCGCTGACAGCTCCTTTACGAAAGGAGCCTGAATCCTCAGTCACGCCGCAAGCGGCGCGACAGCTCCTTTACGAAAGGAGCCTTACACTTTCAGCGACGTTTGCACTAAATAGAAAGCCTTCTCCACCACGGAGAAGGCTTCACTTACATCGACGTTTGCCGAAAAACAAAGAGGCGACCGATGGTCGCCCCTACTACAAAAACACAACATTATGGTTAATTCCGCACCAATACAAATCGGAGCGGAGCGACCCTTCACTAATAATTATTAATAATTAATCATTAATTGTTCAAAAACTTCACCGCTTCGGTGGCGGCTACGGCGCCGTCGGCGGTTGCGGTGACGAGCTGGCGGACGTCCTTTACGCGGTTGTCGCCCGCAACGAATATGCCCGGGGTTTTTGTGCGGCAGTTCTCCGCCGCTATCGCGTAACCCGCGGAGTCGAGCTCGAGCACGGACGAAAAGCTTTGGTTTTCGGGGATCCTGCCCACCGCGACAAACAAGCCGCTGACTTCAAGCTCGGTTGAATTGCCGCTGTTGTCGGTGATCTCAACGCTCTGCAAACGCTTGTCCGCGATAAGCTTTGTGACACGGCTGCTCGTTACAAGCTCAACGTTATCGCGCTGTTTGAGCTTTTCGAGAGTTGAAGCCTCGCCGCGGAACTCATCACGGCGGTGGATGAGATAAACCTTATCCGCGATGTCGGCAAGATAGAGCGCGTCCTCCAAGGCGGTGTTGCCGCCGCCTACTACAGCGACGTTTTTGCTTCTGAAAAAAGCTCCGTCGCAGGTCGCGCAGTAGGACACTCCCCTGCCGGTGAGCCTGTCCTCGTTTTCAACTCCGAGCTTGCGGTTCTGCGAGCCCGTGGCGATGATGACAGCCTTTGCCTCATATTGATTTTTCGGCGTGACAACGATCTTTGAGCTTCCGTTATCTTTTATCTCAAGCGCCTTTTCAAACTTGAACTCCGCGCCGAGAGATTTTGCCTGCTCATAAACCTTCGTTGCGAAATCGAAGCCCGAAATGTGAGCGGCGACGGGATAGTTTTCTATATCCGGCGTATTGATGATCTGACCGCCGTAGCTCATCGCCTCGAGCACGAGAACGCTTTTTGCCGCGCGGCGGGCGTATATCGCGGCGGTGAGTCCCGCGGGACCCGCGCCGATGATGATTATATCCAACATAGCTTAACCCAGCATTTCTTCAAGAGCTTCGCGGGGCTTCAAGCCGATGCTTCTGTCGGCTTCCGCACCGTTTTTAAAGAGGATGACGCAGGGTATCGAGCTGATGTCGAACTCGTCCGCGAGCTCGGGATTCTCGTCGATATTGATAGCGGCTACCTTTACGTCGTCTCTGTCCTCGGCGATAGCGTCAAGAGAAGGTCTGAGCATTTTGCACGGACCGCACCATTCGGCATAGAAATCCGCGAGAACGGGCAACGTTGAATTGATGACTTCTGTTTCAAAATTGTCTATTGTAACTTCTTTAACTGACATTTTTCTTACTCCTTTTCAATGTTTTGCAGCACCTTATAAAGGATTTTGTAGAGAGCGGCTGCTTCCTCTTCGGTCAAATCCAAGCATCTTCCCATTTTGCAGGGTATATCAACAGCCTTGTCGCGCAGGGCTTCTCCGCTTTCGGTCAGCGACACGACGAGGTTCCTTTCGTCGTCCTTTGAGCGAGTTCGGGTGATATAGCCCTTCGTTTCGAGCTTTTTGAGCAGCGGCGTAAGCGTGCTGGGGTCGAGCAGCAGGGTCTTGCCTATCGCCTTTACGTTGGAGCTGCCGTTTTCCCAGAAATACATCATCACCACATATTGAGTGTAGGTGAGATTTATCTCGTCGAGGAACGGCGCGTAGCGGCGCTGTATCTCCTTTGCGCACAGATACAGCGGAAAGCAAAGTTGATTTTTTAAAAGTAAAGCTTCGTATTTTTTATCCATAACTTTTACAGCAGTGCGACGATGTCGCTTTCGATTTTTTCAGGCTCAACGGTCGGGTTATATCTTTTTACGACCTTGCCCTGACGGTCTACCAAAAACTTTGTGAAGTTCCACTTGATGTCGGACGCGGCTTTTGTGCTTTTGCTGATCTTTGAAACAGCCTTCATAGCTGCCTTTGCCTTTAAGCCCTTTACTTCCTCATCGGGCATTTCGCTCTTTAAGAAGGTGAAGAGCGGATCTTCGTTCTCGCCGTTGACGTCGATTTTTCTCATCTGGTCAAACTGCGTTTTGTATTTCAATGTGCAGAACTCGTGGATCTCGTCGTCGTTTCCGGGCGCCTGGTTCGCGAACTGGTTGCAGGGAAAATCGAGGATCTCAAAGCCGCTGTTGTGATGCTTTTCATAAAGAGCCTCAAGCCCCTTGTACTGAGGCGTGAAGCCGCAGCCCGTGGCGGTGTTGACGATCAGAACGACCTTTCCCTTTAAATCGGCAAGGCTGTATTCCTCACCTTTTCTTGTTTTTACTTTGTAATCGTAGAATGACATTTGCCAGTCCTCCTTTAATGAATTATTTTGTTTACAAATTAATTGTATCAAAACTAAATCGGTTTGTCAATAGGTTTTCAAAAATATTTTGTATACAAATCGATTTTCTTTAAAAAACCGAGATATTGCCCAAAAACGACCAAATTTTCCCTAAAAAATCCTTGTAAATAAAAGATTAATATGTTACAATTGTACCAAGCAATAACCTGAATATTCTATGAAAAGAGGTTTACTATGAAAATTACAAACGACATCGTTTATGTTGGCGTAAACGACCACAAAATCGACTTGTTTGAAGGTCAGTACGACGTGCCCAACGGTATGGCGTATAACTCCTATGTCATTCTTGACAGCAAGATCGCCGTTATGGACACGGTTGACCGCAACTTTAAATTCGAGTGGCTTGCTAACCTCGACGAAGCTCTGGGCGACAGAAAGCCCGACTATCTCGTTGTTCAGCATATGGAGCCCGACCACTCGGCGAACATCCTCAACTTTATGAACAACTATCCCGACGCTACCATCGTTTCGTCCGCAAAAGCCTTTACAATGATGCAAAACTTCTTCGGCACCGATTTTGCCGACAGAAGGATCGTTGTTAAGGAGGGCGACGCTCTCGAGCTCGGCACGCACACACTCAACTTTGTTGCCGCTCCGATGGTTCACTGGCCCGAGGTCATCATGACCTACGACAGCGCCGACAAGGTGCTCTTCTCCGCCGACGGCTTCGGCAAATTCGGCGCGCTCGACGTTGACGAGGACTGGGCTTGCGAAGCCAGAAGATACTACATCGGCATCGTCGGCAAATACGGCGCTCAGGTTCAGAACGTGCTGAAAAAAGCGGCTAATCTCGATATTCAGATCATCTGCCCGCTGCACGGTCCCATCCTCAGTGAAAACCTCGGTTACTACCTCGATCTTTATAACACCTGGTCGAGCTACGGCGTTGAGACCGAGGGCATTATGATCGCCTACACCTCGGTTTACGGTCACACAAAGCAGGCTGTTGAGCTGCTCGCCGAAAAGCTGAAATCGAACGGCTGCCCGAAGGTGGTTGTGAACGATCTCGCCCGCGAGGATATGGCGGAGTGCGTTGAGGATGCCTTCCGCTACGGCAGGATAGTGCTCGCCACAACGACCTACAACGCGGATATTTTCCCGTTTATGCGCGAATTCATCGAGCACCTCACAGAGAGAAACTTCCAAAACAAAACCATCGCTTTGATAGAAAACGGCTCGTGGGCTCCGCTTGCAGCCAAAACGATGAAGAAGATGCTCGAGGGCTGCAAGAACCTCGACTTCGTGGAACCCACCGTAAAGATCGTTTCCGCGCTCAACGACGACAGCCGCGCTCAGATCGACGAGCTGGCTAAGGCTTTGTGCCACGACTATATCGAGCAGGACAGCGAAACAGCGAACAAGAACGACCTCACAGCGCTGTTCAACATCGGCTACGGTTTATATGTGGTAACCTCGAACGACGGCAAAAAGGACAACGGACTTATCGTTAACACCGTTACACAGGTGACAAATTCGCCGAACCGCATCGCCGTGTGCATAAACAAGCAGAATTATTCACATCATACTATAAAGAACACCGGCGTTATGAACGTGAACTGCCTGTCGGTTGAGGCTCCGTTCAGCGTGTTTGAAAACTTCGGATTCCAGAGCGGCAAAAACGTTGACAAGTTTGCGAACTGCACACCGCTGCGCTCTGACAACGGGCTTGTGTTCCTGCCGAAGTACATCAACTCGTTTATGTCGCTGAAGGTTGAAGATTATATCGACCTGGACACCCACGGAATGTTCATATGCAGCGTCACCGAGGCTCGCGTTCTCTCCGACAAAGAGACGATGACCTACACCTACTATCAGAACAACGTCAAGCCCAAGCCTCAGACAGAGGGCAAAAAGGGCTGGGTCTGCAAGATATGCGGCTATGTTTACGAGGGCGACGAGCTTCCCGAGGACTTCATCTGCCCGCTCTGCAAACACGGCGTCGCTGATTTTGAACCGATAGAATGATTCAGCGCGCCTTTGGATACGTTTGTTATTTCTAAACGTTAGCAAAACGGCGCAACAAGCATTTACTATATATTAAACAACGTAGGGGCGCACCCGTGTGTGCGCCCTGACATAACACTGACTTTTAAGGGCGCACACACAGGTGCGCCCCAACACTATATCAGAAAAATCGCAACCGCAAACCGACTACTGACTACTGACAACTGAAAAATGAAAAAATACATTCTTGCCTTGGACGAAGGCACAACAAGCACGCGCAGCATTCTCTTTGACAGCGAATGCAGCGTCGTCGAGATGGCGCAGCGCGAATTCCCGCAAATATATCCCCGGCCCGGCCGGGTAGAACACGACCCGATGGAGATCTACGCTAATCAATACGCGTCGCTCACCGAATGCATTGCGAAAAGCGGCGTCTCCCCCGACGAGATCGCCGGGATCGGCATAACCAACCAGCGCGAAACGACCATCGTATGGGAAAAGAGCAGCGGAAAGCCCGTATACAACGCTATCGTGTGGCAGTGCCGCCGAACCTCCGACATCTGCGAACAGCTTGAAAAGCAGGGCGTATCGGAGATGATAGTGCAAAAGACCGGGCTGAAGCTCGACGCTTATTTCAGCGCTACAAAAATCAAATGGATACTCGACAACGTCGAAGGCGCACGCGAAAAAGCAAAACGCGGAGAGCTGCTGTTCGGCACGGTGGACACCTGGCTTTTGTGGAAGCTTACAAACGGAAAGGTTCACGTCACCGACCGCACGAACGCCTCGCGCACGATGCTGTATAACATCAACACGCTTTCGTGGGACGAAGAATTGTGCGCTCTGTTTGACGTCCCGATCGGTATGCTGCCGGAGGTCAGGAGCAGCGGCGAGGTCTACGGCGAAATGAAGCTTATGGGAGCGTCTGTTCCCATTTGCGGAATCGCGGGCGATCAGCAGGCGGCGCTTTACGGACAGGGCTGCATATCCGCGGGCGATCTGAAGATAACCTACGGCACAGGCTGCTTTTTGCTGGCCAACACAGGTTGTGAGCCCGTATTCAGCCGCCACGGACTTGTTACCACCATAGCCGCGACCGTCAAGGACACTCCGGTTCAGTATGCTCTGGAGGGCAGCGTGTTTGTCGGAGGAGCGGTCATACAATGGCTGCGCGACGAGCTTCGCCTTATCAAAGACTCCGCCGACAGCGAGTATTTCGCGCGCAAGGTCAACGACAGCGGCGGTGTATATATCGTCCCTGCCTTTGCGGGATTGGGCGCACCCTATTGGAATATGAGAGCCAGAGGCACCATTACGGGGCTGACGCGCGGCGCGGGAGCCGAGCACATTATACGCGCGGCGCTTGAAAGCATAGCGTATCAGTCAAACGACGTTATCTCGGCTATGAAGTCCGACTTCGGCGGAGATATTTCCGAATTGAAGGTCGACGGCGGAGCGTCCGCAAACGACCTGCTTATGCAGTTCCAAGCGGATATATCAAATCTTAACGTGGTGCGCCCGGCGCAAAAAGAAGCCACCGCCGCGGGAGCCGCTTTACTTGCGGGTCAGGCGATCGGCTTTTATCCTACAGAAACAAAAGGCATTTCACAAAACACGATCTTCACTCCGGATATGCCGGAAAGCGAGCGTCAGCGTCTGCTGAGCGGCTGGCAAAAGGCTGTGAAGGCGTGTGTAGCAAGCGAGGAATAAACTATGAAGATGGAAGAAAGAAGGATACCGTCATCCGACGGCAAACACGAGCTTTACTGCCGCGTGTATTTCCCCGAGGGAGAACCGAAGGGGCTGTTTCACGTCGTGCACGGAATGACCGAGTACATCGCGCGGTATGAGCGCTTTATGCAGACGATGGCTGAAAACGGCTTTGTCTGCTACGGCTTTGACAACCTCGGACACGGCAAGACCGCAAACGATGAAAGCGAGCTGGGCTACATCGGCGGCTGGCAGTTTTTGGTAAAGGACGCGCAGAACGTTTCGCGGCTTTTCAAGATAGAATTCGGCGAGGCTCTCCCCTGCGTGCTTCTCGGTCACAGTATGGGCTCGTTCATCGCCCGCTGCGCGGCGAACCCTCAGATATGGGACAAGATCGTCGTTATGGGCACGGGCGGTCCGAATCCCGCATCCGCCGTCGGTCTCAGGATGATCAAGAATCTCATCAAAATAAAGGGCGAGCGCGCATATGCTCCTTCGATCGAAAAGATGGTCTTCGGCAGCTATAACAAACGCTTCAAAGATGAAGACGACAAGCTTTCGTGGCTGTCAACCGGCAAAGAGCTCAGAGACAATTACAGAGCGGATAAATACTGCGCTTTTCACTTCACCGTCAGCGCATACTACGATTTGATAAAGCTGCAAATGCTATGCAACAGTAAAACGTGGTTTAAAAATGTCAGCAGCGACATCAAATTCTTTTTGGTTTCGGGCAGCGACGACCCCGTGGGAGATTACGGCAAGGGCGTTACCAAGGTGTATAAGGCTTTGAAACAGAACGGCAAAAATGTGCAGATGAAGCTGTATCCCGGCTGCCGCCACGAGATTTTAAACGACTTTTCAAAGGATGAAGTGACAGGGGATGTTTTGAAATTTGCTTCGCAATTTTCAAATTAATAATTAATGGTGAATAATTATTAATGAAGGTCGTGAAGATAGCTTTGCTTTTGCACAGCGTTTAGCTCCCGACCGAATTAATATTACTGCGGTCGGAAATCATAAGCTTCTGCTTAGTATTTCTATCTGCCCGACCGACACTATTAATTATTAATAATTAATTATTCACTAAAAAAGCAGGCTTTTTTCGAGCCTGCTTTTTTATTATTATTCCATTATTTCTATGTCGCCGAGCTTTACACTGCCCCAGGAGCGGTGCCATCTGCGCTTGTGGTTGTCGGAGATATAGCGGCGGAACGCAAGACCCATCGAGTCCTCAACGTCCTCATAAGGCGCTTTTTCACCCGCCTTGTCGTAAAAGATATATCGGGCGGCATACCGTCCGTCGGTAAACTTTGAAACGTCCAGTTTCAGCTTGAGTGTGTTTTCCTCGCCCTTTTTGCCGCTGTAGAAATGCTCCAGCAGATATGATGTGATCGGCAAGCGCCGTGCGTCCTGGATCTCGATTCTAAGCGAAAGCGACTTGATGTCCTCGAGGTTTTTCCACTTGAGCTCGAGGCACAGCGGCTCGTCGTCGTAGAACAGATTGGTGGTCCTGCCGATATATTTTACATTTTTCAAATCAAGCCTGCGGTGCTTCACTGGGAACTTGTATCGGTCGTCGACAAACTCGTATGAGAAAAACTCGTCGTTGTCGCCGCCGAGATACAGCTTTATTGCTTCGTCGACCTCGCCGTCATAGACCTTTTTGCCCTTGTCGAGCACGATGCAGCGGTTGCAGAGGTCCTGGATAGTGTTCATATTGTGCGACACATAAAGCACCGTGCGGTTTTCGTCGACCGCTAGCTCGCGCATTTTCGCGATGCATTTCTTCTGGAACTTCATATCGCCGACCGCGAGAACCTCGTCCATTATCATTATCTCGGCGTCGAGGTGCGAGGCAACAGCGAAAGCAAGCTTTACGAACATACCCGAGGAATAGCGCTTTACGGGCGTGTCGATGAACTGTTCGCACTCGGAGAACTCGATGATCTGATCCATCTTTTTGTCGACCTCGGCTTTTGACATACCCAGAATTGCGCCGTTGAGGTAGATGTTTTCCCTGCCGGTCAGCTCGCCGTGGAAGCCCGTGCCGACTTCAAGCATACTCGCGATCCGTCCGCGATAGGCGATCTTGCCGTCGGTGGGAGCGGTTATGCGCGAAAGCAGCTTCAGAAAAGTTGACTTGCCCGCGCCGTTAGCGCCGATGATCCCCACGCGTTCGCCGCGGAATATCTCGATGTTGAAATCGTCGAGCGCTAGGAAGGTCTCGCCCTTTTCATAGGTTTTGGCGCCTATCCTGCGGTTGGGGTCCTCTTTGCCGCGCTTCTTTGCCACCCAGCTCTGAATGTCCCTGCGCAGCGTGCCGGTGCCGATGACGCCCAGCTTATATTCTTTTTGCAGATTTTCAACTTTTATTACACAATTCTTATCCATAGTTATACCGTATCGATAAAGTTCTTTTCAACCTTGTTGAACACGATCAGTCCGAACACCATCAGCACAAGCGTAACAGCCAGACTGATGAGCCAGTAAAACAGCTCGAAGGAGCCGCATCCCAAAAAAGCGTGGCGGTAGATCTCCATGATCGGAGCTACTGGATTTGCCATTATCAGACCGCGAAGGTTTTCGGGGATCTTTGAAGCCGGATAGACCACCGGTGTGACATACATCCACAGCGAAACGCAGAAGCTGACAAGGATGTTGAGGTCGCGGTATTTTGTCGTGATAGACGAGATGATAAGTCCGACGCTCATTCCCAGGACCGCCGTCTGGATCACCAGAACAGGCAGCAAAAACAAATACATATTCGGCTGAACATTCGGCGTTGTTATCGCGTAAACCACGACCAAGCCGACGTAGACTATCATCTGGATAGCGTAGTTTATAAAGCTGTATATCATATCAGACAAGGGAGACACAAGTCTGGGGAAATACACCTTGCCAAACAGATTCCGGTTCATCAGAAACGTGCCTGAGCCTTTGTTGAGGCAGTTTGAAAAGAAGCCCCACAGCACGTTGCCTGACATATAGAACAAAAACTGCGGGATACCGTCGGTGGAAATGCCCGCGATAACGCCGAAAATTACGGTGAAAACGACCGTTGACAGCAGCGGGTTGATGATGATCCAAAGCGGTCCGAGCACAGTCTGCTTGTACGAGGTGGTTATGTTGCGCTTGACAAAAAGCATCATCAGATCGCGGTATTCCCAAAGCTCGCGAAACTTGATCCGGTACCACTTGTTTTTCGCAGTGATATATGTGATATTCTCGTTTTGCATATTTTCACTTCCGATAAAAATCTCCAAAAAAGATTTTATCATATTAATCACATAGTGTCAACAAAACCTTGATTTATCAGGGAAAAAGTGATATACTAAATGACGATATTTTAAATGAAAGGAAATCATTATGCATACAAAAAAAATATTCTGCATAGTTTTAGCAGTTGTTCTGGCGATCTCCTGTTTAGCGCTTGCAGGCTGTCAGACGAAAAGCGAGATCAAGGGCATCAATAACACCGCGTCCGGCGACGGCACCGAAAGCTCCGCGGCAGACTCCTCGGGAAGCTATAAAAATCCGTATACAGGCGACTCCGACACTGTTGTGATCGACGTTAAGGATTACGGCAAGATCACCGTAAAGCTCGACAAAAAGGTTGCTCCGATAAGCGTTGAAAACTTTTTGAACCTCGTCAACGAGGGCTTTTACGACGGACTTACCTTCCACCGCATCATCAAGGGCTTTATGATCCAGGGCGGCGATCCGCAGGGCAACGGCACCGGCGGCAGCAGTACGACCATCAAGGGCGAGTTTTCCGCGAACGGCGTTGAAAACAACCTCGCACACAAAAGAGGCGTTATCTCGATGGCGCGCTCGTCCGATTACGACAGCGCAAGCTCGCAGTTCTTCATCGTTCACGAGGACAGCCCTCATCTCAACGGTCAGTACGCGGCGTTCGGTGAAGTTACCGACGGCATGGACGTTGTCGACAAGATAGCGGAGACCGTTCAGGTCGAGGACAGCAACGGCACCGTGCTCCCCGCAAACCAACCCGTTATCAACTCGATAAAGATAGTTTAAAAAACAGGCTCTTTGGGAGCCTGTTTTTTAATGTATAATTAATAATTAATAATTAACAATGTCGGTCGGGCAGACAGAAGTCTTAAACAGAAGCCTATGATTCCCGACCGCAGAAATATAAATACGGTCGGGAATCTGACGTTGTGCAAAAGCAAAGCTTTCTCCACGACCTTCACTATGTCCGGGTTCAGCACATCGGTAAGTCGAGAGTGTCAGCACATCGGTAAGTCGAGGTTCAGCACATAGGTAAGTCTTTCGAGGTATAATGGAAGCCAAGAGGTGAAAATTATGCCGTGGAAGGAAACCGATAAAATGGAACAGAAAGAACTGTTCATTGAAGAAATGCTGAAACAAGAAAAACCGTTCAAGCACCTGTGCGCTCAGTTTGGAATCTCAGAAAAAACCGGCTACAAATGGAAGAACCGGTTTTATGAAATGGGTAAAGCAGGGCTTGAAGAAGAATCCCGAAACCCATCACATACAAATCAAATTGACGGTGACACTGCTGCTGAACTCATACGGATAAAAAACGCTCATAAAGCATGGGGTCCCAAGAAGATACGAGAGATATATGCAAAAGCATATCCAAACAAAGCGGTTCCCTCGCTTTCAAGCGTAAAGAGAATATTGAAAAAAGCAGGACTGGTTGAGAAAAGAGTTATCAGAAAACCTGCTTCATCAGACTGCCCCAGGCTCCAACAACAGATACAAGCAACGCAGCCAAACGACGTTTGGTGTATCGACTTTAAGGGCTGGTGGAAGTCAGACGGTGAGATCTGTGAACCATTTACCGTGCGCGATAAGTTGTCAAGAAAGATTCTCTGTGCGCAGCTGATGACTTCCAAAACCAGTGAAGCAGTAAGAGCGGTTATGACTCAACTGTTCAGGAAATATGGCTTACCAAGGGCAATTCACAGCGATAATGGCTCTCCCTTTGCGGCACCGAACGGGTTGCTAAATCTTACTTGTCTATCTGCTTGGTGGATCACTCTGGGGATTATGCCTGACAGGTCTTTGAAAGGCTGCCCCGGTCAGAATGGTTCCTTAGAGCGTATGCACGCGGATATTGCAAGAGAGATAGAAGGAAAGGTTCCGGGTGGAATCAAAGCCAATCAAGCCGTCCTTGACGCTTGGGTAGAGGAATACAATTCCGTCAGACCTAATGAAGCGATCGGCATGAAAACACCTGATGAAATATATACCGTATCCGAAAAAAAGTACATAGGTGATTACGATGAGATTGATTATCCTATGGGCTATCAGGTACGAAAGGTTACCAATTCCGGAGAAATCATTTATAATTCAATCAGGGTGACCATCGGATTTGCATTACGCGGCTTGCAGGTCGGCTTGAGACCCGCTGATGAAGAAAACACATTTGATGTGTTTCTCGCTGATTTTCTGTTAGGAACTCTTGATATGAATTCCACTTGCTTTATCCCTTTGGATAACTTAAAATCTAAGTAGGCTCTCGCCTTGTTGCCAACCCGCCCCCGCGGGGGCGGGTTGGCGCTGGCTTCCGTCATATTTACAGCTCATCTAAGCTTACCTGTATTACCCACAGGCTTACCTATGTGCTGACACTAAACACTTACCGATGTGCTGACCTAACAACTATGCACTATGCACTATTCACTATGCACTATGCACTGTGCACTTTTCACCTTGCACTATCATAAAAGTCCCAGTTTCTTCTTCCACCTGAGTATCCTTTTTACCGAAGCGTTTATCTGCTCCTCGGGGATGTCGCCGTTTTTTACGGCGGATAGCAGCGCGGGATACTGGGTTTCAACGTCGGTGCAGCAGATCATATCGTTGCCGCATTTCGCTGCCGCCACGGCAGCCTCGTCGCCGTCTGTGTATTTTGTGATGGCGCTCATCGACAGATCGTCGGTCATTATAACGCCGTCAAAACTGAGCTCGTCGCGCAATATCTTATGCACATTTTCCGATAATGAAGCCGGGTTGGTTTTATCAACGCACGCCATAATGATATGCGCCACCATCACACATCCCGCACCCGAAGCTATCCCCGCCTCGAACGGCTTGAAATCGGCAGCCACAAAATCGATGTACGGCTTTTCGTCATACGACATATCCTCGTGGGTGTCGGTGTTGTCGCCGTAGCCCGGGAAGTGCTTTAATGCCACGCCCAGCCCTCTTTCATTGTCATCGGTCACGGTACCCGCAACAAATGTGGAAACCTCGCGCGGATCGCTGCTGAACGAGCGGTCAAACATAAAGCTGTCGGCATTGCCCGTAACGTCGCACACGGGCGCGAGATTCACGTTTATCCCAAGAGAGAGCAGAAGCTCAGCCTTTTCGATTTCGGTTTTATTTACAGCGTCCCACCCGCCGGAAGCATATACATCCTTAGGCGACGGAAACGCGGTTTTTCTCAGCTTTGGATTGCTGCTGACGCGCACTACCGTGCCGCCCTCCTCATCGACCGCGATGAGCATAGGCACAGCCGACGCGCTTTGATAGGACTCTATCGTTGTCTTTATCTCAGCGGCGGTCTTATCCTCGAAATCACGCCCGAACAGCACAAATCCGCCGAGGTGATAGTCCTTTATCCATTCTTCCGCGCCGATGTCGGGACAGCAGACAAAGAACATCTGCCCCACCTTTTCCTCAAGGCTCATATTATCGATCATTTCGTCAATGCCGGTTTCGTCGGGAGCGGTCGTCTCCTGCCCTGTCGCCGGTTCGGCTGTTGCAGTTTCAAAAGTCGTTTCGGGCGCGGATGAAGCGTTGTCCTTTGCGCAGGCGCAGAACAGACATAGCATTGCAGCCGCAAGCAGAATAGAAACGGCTGATTTTATACGGGTCAAAGCTGTCACTCGCTTTCTTTCATCTTATAATGTTATTTTACTATGCACAGGGCGGTTTTGTAAAGCGGAAAATAAAAAAGCCTCCATAAGGAGACAATGTTTTTAATATAAGCAAACATTTCTTTTACAGGTGTAGGGGCGACCGGTGGTCGCCCACTGATAGGAAACCTTATTTTCTTATATAGAATCGGTTAAAAAGGCAAACTTGGTTTGGCGGGCGAGCAATGCTCGCCCCTACGATTT
>CACXGW010000046.1 GCA_902767325.1 uncultured Ruminococcus sp. | reverse complement strand
GAATAGGCGTTTGCCATCTCCCAGCCGTTGATGAACAGCTCGAAACGCTCGACGTACGCAGGGTCTTCGGGCTTTTTCTTTGTGAGCGGAGAGATCTCGATGGGATGATCCATAACGAATGTGGGCTGGATCATATGCTCCTCGGCAAATTCCTCGAAGAACAGGCTGAGGATATCGCCCTTCTTGTGTCTGTCCTCAAACTCGACGTGGTGCTCCTTGGCAACAGCCTTTGCTTCCTCGTCGGTTTTGATCTCGGTGAAGTCAACGCCGGCGTACTGCTTTACAGCGTCGATCATCGTTACGCGGGCGAAGGGCTTGCCGAAATCGATCTCGATACCGTTGTATGTGACCTGAGTTGTGCCGAGCACCTCTTGGCATACGTGACGGTACATTCTTTCGGTGAGGTCCATCATACCGTTGTAGTCGGTGTATGCCTGATAAAGCTCCATAAGCGTGAACTCGGGATTGTGGCGGGTGTCGACGCCCTCGTTGCGGAACACTCTGCCGATCTCATACACGCGCTCGAGTCCGCCGACGATAAGGCGCTTGAGGTAGAGCTCCAGTGAAATGCGAAGCTTCAGATCCTCGTCGAGAGCGTTGAAGTGGGTGGTGAACGGACGAGCCGCCGCGCCGCCGGCGTTTGCGACGAGCATCGGGGTCTCTACCTCGATAAAGCCCTGATCGTCGAGAAAACGGCGGATGCTGCCGATGATCTGCGAGCGCTTAACGAAGGTGTCCTTTACCTCGGGGTTCATTATCAGATCGACATAGCGCTGACGATAGCGCAGGTCGGTATTTGTTAGTCCGTGATATTTTTCGGGAAGGGGCTTGAGCGATTTTGAGAGCAGGCGCACCGCCTTTGCGTGGATGGAGATCTCGCCCATCTGGGTCTTGAACACAAAGCCCTTGACCTCTACGATGTCGCCGATGTCCCACTTTTTGAGGAAACCGTATTCCTCCTCGCCGAGGTCGTCGAACTTGGCGAAGATCTGGATCTTGCCGGTCTTGTCGTGAAGGTCGAGGAAAGAAACCTTGCCCTTGCCGCGCTTGGACATAATTCTGCCCGCAACGCAGACGTCTTTGTTTTCGTATTCCTCAAAGTTGTTTTTCAGGGTCTCGGCATAGGAGTCTCTGTCGCTGGTGGTGATGACAAAGGGATCTCTGCCCGCTTCGCGCAGGGCGTCAAGCTTGTCATAGCGCGCCTGGATGACGTCGCTGCTGTTTGCCTGCTGTGGCTTTTGACTCATAAGAATTCGTCCTTCCTGTACTTTGTTTCTGATTACTTGCCGATCTCGATGATCTTCAGCGCGATAACGCCGCCGGGGGTCTCGACCTCAACAACGTCGCCGACGCTCTTTTCCATAAGCGCCTTGCCGATGGGAGATTCGTCGGAGATTTTGCCCTCGCGGGGATTTGCCTCGTTGGAACCGGAGCCGACGATCCTGTATTCAGCCTGACGTCCGGAGTTGAGCATCTCGACCTTAACAAGCGAGGTGAGGTGAACGTGCTCGTTCGTCACGTTGGACTCGTCGATAATAACGGCGGTTTTGAGGATCGCTTCGATAGTGGTGATGCGAGCCTCCATGATCGCCTGTTCGTTTTTCGCGTCGTCGTATTCGCTGTTTTCGGAAAGGTCGCCGTAGGAGCGCGCGATCTTGATTTTCTCCGCGATCTCTTTACGTTTTACGCTATGTAAATACTCGAGTTCTTCTTCCAGCTTTCTGAGGCCTTCCTCTGTAAGCATAGTGGGTTTTGCCGCCATGTTTATCATCCTTTCAATCGGAAACGGTATTTCCGGTTTTTCTGTTTTGCTAACCTATTTTTTGCTAACCTAATTATTATATATATTTTGGTTTCGCTTGTCAAGTGAATTTGCAAGGGTTTTTACGTCGCGCGCGCCCGCGTTTCCGGCGGCGGAAAGCGGCACGATAGAGCCGAGCTCGTACTGCGCGCCGAGGGTGTAGAGCGCCGAGCAGAAATACTCCTCATCCAGCTCCTCGGGCTTGATTTTGTCGAAGCCGTTCGGCATACGGAATTTGTAGCGGTAATACAGTATTCCTCCCATGCCCTTTGGCGGAGCCGATACGGTCAGCACGAACGTGTTGTCGCCGATAGGCAGGTCCTCCGCGATCCTCTGAGGCGCTATTATAAGGTCGCGTCCTATAAGCTCGTTTCGGTTTTTGGTGACTATCGCCGCGGCGCCCATCTCACCGAGAGCGCGCTCGGCAACGCACATATACGGCTCGAAGCAGCTTGTTACAACGGCAACGTCCGTGCAGTGCTCCAGCACCGAAAGCAGGAAATCCGCGCAATAGGCGGCGGGGTCGTATATCGCGACTTTCAGCTTTGCGGCGTTTTTGCAGCTCATCAGCACGCTGAGGGCGAAGTTAGTGCACAATCTTGAAGAAAACGACGTGGAGCAAAACCGCCTGTAGCCGCTTTTGTGCGGAAAAATCAGCTTTTCGCTGCAAATTATCCGGTCGCGCTGCGAACCAACGGCGACGTCGGTCTTGTCGAGCCTGAGCTCGCCGCTGTAGCTTGTATATATGATATGTCTGAGCATCACGCCTCTGGCGTTGCGGTTTTCCACCTCTACCCTGTCGCGGCGGAACCGATCGGCAAGCCCGAGGATGCCTTTTGGTTTTTCGGGTATTTTTACGCTTAACGCAGTTATCAATGAAGCCACCTCGTTATAATAATACTTCTATAATAATATGCGGAAATTCGCACGATAATGAATTGATTATTGATGCGGTTTATGATATAATAGAAAAATAAAAATATATCCGGGGGTACGGAAATGAATTTATCCGCAATAAGACACCGCTCGACAGGCAGCGAATGCTACGCGCTTGACGAAAACACGGTCGCTCTGCGACTTTGCACAGGCTATGACGTCGATAAGGCGTATGTTATAAGCGAGGACCCGTTTATTGCAGAGCTGAAACGCCTGCCCGAATGGGACGGCGTTGAAAAAGAGATGACCCGCGGCTATGAGCTGGAGCACCATATAGTTTGGACAGCGGAGCTTACCCCGGAATTCAAACGGCTGCAATACTATTTTATAGTTGAATCGGACGGCGAGCGTTACTGCGTGTTTGAAAACAAGGTTTGCAAAGAATCCGAACGCAACAAGATCTCCACCGAGTTTTTCAAGTTCCCGTGGATAAACCCCGCGGATGTTATTTCGCCTCCCGCGTGGGTGCGCGACACGGTTTGGTATCAGATAATGCCCGATCGCTTTTGCAGAGGCAGCGACTTTAATAACAGCCGCAAATTCAGAAAATGGGGCGACTTTTCAAACCCGACCTTCAAAGATATTTACGGCGGCAACCTGCGCGGAATCCGCGAACGGCTGCCGTATCTGAAAGAGCTGGGGATCAGCGGGATATATCTTACGCCGATTTTCTATTCCAACTCCGACCATAAATACAACACCTTTGACTACTACATGATCGACCCCGATTTCGGCGACGAGGCGGAGTTCAAGGCTCTTGTCGAAGAAGCGCACAAGCTTGGGATCCGCATTATGCTCGACGCTGTTTTCAACCACTGCGGCAGCGAGTTTTTCGCGTGGAATGACGTGTGGGAAAACGGCAGAAAGTCTAAGTATTTCGACTGGTTCTTTATAAATAAGGATGATTTCGCAAAGCATCAATTCACCGCTGACGACGGCAGGTATTACACCTTTTCGTTCTGGGCGCCGATGCCTAAGCTCAACACGAACAATCCCGAGGTGCAGCGCTATTTCACCGAGCTTTGCGTTCACTGGGCGCGCGATTTCGACATCGACGGAATACGCTTTGACGTGGGCGATGAGGTATCGCACCGCTTTTTAAAAGAAATGCACCGCGCCGTCAAGGAAGTCAAGCCCGATATATTCCTGCTGGGCGAGATATGGTTCGATTCGATCGGCTGGCTGGGCGGCGACGAATACGACTCGGTAATGAACTATCCCCTGCCGGGCGCGATCGGCGATTTCTGGCAGGACAAGGAAATGACCGCTCACGAGCTTATGCACCGCCTGAACTTCTGCCGCACGCTTTATCCTAAGCAGATAAACGAGGTGATGTTCAATTTCCTCGACACTCACGACACGCCGCGCGTCAGGGAAACCTGCGAAAACACCGACGTGCTGCTTCAAAAGCTCGCTATGCTTTTTACCGCCGCGGGAACGCCGTGCATCTATTACGGCACCGAAATAGCGATGAAGGGCAAAAAAACTCCGTATAACCGCAGCTGTATGCCGTGGGAGGAGATCGACGCGGGCAAATACGACGATTTCAGCAAAAAAGTGCGCGAGCTTATCCAAATGAGAAAACGCTGCTCCGCGACAAAAAAGGACGAGCTGCAATTTATATTTGACGAAACGCACCCTCGTCTGGTATGCTATAAGAAGGATGACCTGACGGTATATCTGAACGCCGGCGACGGGGCGGTTTCGGTTTCCGCCGGCGGAACGGCTGTTTTTGCCAACGGATATAACGGCGGCACGCTTGAAAAGGACGGCGTTTTGATAACGCTGCGGTGAACACGATGGAGACAGACGGCAAAAAGCTGACGCTGTTCGGTCTTGCATGGCCGATATTTATAGAAACCGCGCTGTTTATGCTGCTGGGTATTGTGGACGTGTTCGTACTGAGCCAATACAACGACCTTGCAGCGGGCGCCGTGAACGCGGCAAACCAGGCGACCTCGATCGCGACGGTCGTCTTTACCGTTGTGTCCACAGCGTCGGCAGTGCTTATTTCGCAGTATCTCGGCGCAAAACGCAGACAGGACGCTTCGAAGATCGCGGCGCTGTCTATCGCGCTCAACTTTATAACAGGCTTGCTTGTGAGCGCGCTGTTTGTGTTTTTCCACCGTCCTATCCTGGGCTTTATCGGCGCAAAGGGCGAGATACTCAGCCTTTCGGGTCAATATCTTTCGATCGTCGGCGGCTTTATGTTTTTGCAGTCGACGCTGACCGCTATGGCGGTGATAATCCGCAACCACGGTATGACGAAGATATCGATGTATGTGACCGTCGGTATGAACATCATCAACACCGGGCTTGACATTCTGTTTGTTTCGGTGTTTGATATGGGCGTTACGGGCGTTGCGATAGCCACGACGTTCAGCCGCATTGTCGGCACAGCCGTGCTTGCCGCCGTGCTTTTCAAACGCGTTGAAAAGCCGTCTGTTTTCCGTTACCTTCGCCCCTTCCCCGTTAAGGATGTCGGGGATATGCTCAGGATCGGCGTTCCCGGAGCGTTTGAAACCTTTTTATATAACCTTTCCCAGCTTGTTATAACATCTATAGTGCTGATATTTTTGACGGAATACGAGCTGGTCGCAAAAACATACGTGCAAAGCATAACGATGTTTTTCTATCTGTTTTCGATAGCCATAGGACAGGCTTCGCAGATATTGATAGGGCACCTTGTCGGAGCGGGCGAAAAGGACGAAGCGTACCGAAGAGGCTTTGTTTCGCACCGGATAGCTCTGCTTATAACGATGACGGTGTGCGCGGTCGGAGTGATACTGAGATATCCGCTTTTGTCGCTGTTTACGGACAACCCCGGGATTATCGAGCTTGGAGCAAACGTGATGCTTATAAACCTCGCGCTCGAATTCGGACGCACGACGAACCTTGTGCTTATTGCCTGCTTGCGCGGAGCGGGAGACGTGTTCTTCCCCACCGCCTGCGCAATATTCTCGAACTGGGTCTTGAGCGTGCTGGGCTCTTATCTCCTGGCGGTGGTGTTCGGAATGGGACTGTACGGTCTGTGGATCGCGCTTGCGGCAGACGAGCTTGTCCGCGGCGCGCTGATGATACTCCGCTGGAAAAGCGGCAAATGGAAATCAAAATCTATCGTAAAGGATGCTGATTGATATGAAGAAAAAGATCACCGCGGTTTTGCTGGCGCTGCTGACATTTTGCGCAGTGCTGGGCGGCTGCAAACTGAATCTGAACCTCGATTCCTCAGATGATTCGATCACTCCCGTAAAAAAGATGTCACAGCTTAACAAGGACATTGAAAGCGGGTTCAACAATTGGTTCGCGCAGGATGAAGAGGAAATCGACGCGGATCAGAAAGACTCCGCCGGCAAAAGCTCGAAATCATCCTCCTATACGATGGCGGACGTTGATAAGCTGAACAACACCGAAAACTTCGCAAAGAACACCTTAGAACACATTTTTGACGGCACCATAAACGGCAAGGGAAAGGCTACGGGCTATCACTACACGATGATAAGCGACAGTAAGGGCGAGGTGATCCCCGGCACCGAAACCAAAAAGGACAGTCACGGTGTGTTTACGGCTAAGGTCAGGGTAAACGGCGTTAAAAAGGACGGCTTCAGCTCCTTTTATCCCGAAAGCTGGACGCCCCAGCAGGTGGTGGACGCAATAAACGAGGCGTATGACTACGCGCTCGGCGACAGCAGCAATCCCCACGGCTCGCTGTGGATAGGCTACAGCGGCGACCTGGAGATCGATATGTACCTTAACGACAGCAAGAAAATCACCACCGCATATCCGATTTATGAAGGAGACTGAGAATTTTGAAATATAAGCTGAAAATCTCTCGCGGCAAACGCCCTGTCGTCGAGGTCGAATTTGAAGAAGAACGCTACTCGCTTCTCGGAGAAATGCTCCTTGCGGAACGCGGGCTGCTGACAGAGCTTATCGGTGTGCTTGATGAAGTTCATAAAAGCAAGGAGACCGAAGTAAAAACGTTCAGCGGAAACGCCTTTACGGTATATATCGAGGGCGAAAACGTTAAGATCACCAACGACATCAACGGCGAGGAGACCGAGGCGTCCGCCGCAGAGCTGAGAAAACTGACAAAGGCATACAAAAAGCATTATGATAAACTTTAACATAGAGATAGCGCGGACGGTTTTCCGTGTGCAGTGCCGGAACGAATCGCTGAGACAGCGCTACGCGGATTATATCACCGACAAGGAAGCCGAGCTTTCCGTTTGCGCGTCGGATGAAGAATTGGCCGAAACCCGCGAAAGCTACCAAGAGCTCCGAAAAAAGTACGGCGATTTCAAAACCGCCGACGAAGCGACGATCGAAGCGCTTGTTCATCACAAGCAGGTCGCCGGGGAAATGCTCAGGCGCGGCGTGCTGCTTGTCCACGGCTCGGCGGTCGCGGCAAACGGCAAGGCGTATATGTTCATAGCGCCGAGCCGAACGGGAAAATCCACACACACGAAGCTGTGGCTCGGGCTGCAGGATGTCGGCGCGTATATCATAAACGACGACAAGCCGATGCTCCGCCCCACCGAAGACGGCGTTATTATTTATTCGACGCCCTGGGGACAGCGGAGAAAGCCCGAAAAAAGCGAGGCGACGCTGAAAGCCATCGCCGTGCTGGAACGCGGCGAAAAGAATATTATCACGCCGATCGGAGCGAAAGAGATGTTTCCCGAGCTGTTCAGAGCTTCTCTGCGGGGCGATAAGCGCGAGGAGACCATGCTCGTGATGGACCTGGAGGACAAAATACTGTCCTCGGTCTGCTCATACAGGCTAAAGTGCAACACCGAGCCCGAAGCGGCACAGATTTCTTATAATATGATGGCAAACAACGACTGACGCATTTTCCAAACGGAAAAAGCGTCAGTTTTTTATGTTTTCGCGGCTTTTTGTTCAGGATTTGAAAGGCTTGCCAAAAATTTTTTCTTATATATGAAAAAAATCATTTGACTGTATTGCAAAACGTGGTATAATAGTATAGTATGAATTATTATGCGTAATTATGTCTTTTGCGCGAAAAACCGAAAGGAATCAATCAAAATGAAGCTTAACGAAAACTTTCTTACGCAGGAAATCGACGACACTCAGGTGATGGTATCCTCCGGCGCTTCGGACTTCAACGGTATCATCAGAAGCAACAAAACCGCGGCAGAGATCGTAAACTATTTTCAGGAAGAAACCACCCGTGATGAGGTAGTGGATAAGATGTGCGCCAAATACGACGCTCCCCGCGATGTTATCGCCGAAGACGTTGATATGGTTATCGAAAAGCTCCGCAAGGTCGGCGCGCTTGACGAATAAAAGCCACTTTCAGGGCCGGCGCCCGATAGGAAGGTATTTGTATGAACACAGCGGAAACTCTGATATATCTGACGGCGTGTTCTCTTAATAATGTCGCTGCTAAGCTTGACGAAGCAGACTGGGACTTCCTTTATTGCTTGTCAAAAGGTCATAATATGTCCGCGATAACGGCAAACTCGCTGATCAAAACAAAAGCGTTTGAAAACGCGGACGAATCGACAAAGAAAAAATGGACCCAAATGCTCAACGGCGCTATTAAAAGAACGATGCTGTTCAACGCAGAGCGAAACAAAATATGCACTTTTTTGGAGGAGCGCGGCATCCGGCACATCCCGCTTAAAGGCGCGGTGCTCAATGACATGTATCCCTGCTTCGGCACAAGGGAATTTGCGGACAACGACATCCTTTATGACGGAAAGTATTCGGAAGACGTAAAGGAATGGATGACGTCGCAGGGCTATACCATGCGCAACGACAGCTATGTTGCGGATGAGTATTCAAAGCCGCCTCTGTACAATTTCGAGATGCACAGCCGGCTTTTCAGAGCAAAAAAGGCAAACGATCCGCGTCTAGCTTTTTATGAAAGGATGCTTGAACGCAAAATCCCGGAAAAAGGAAAGCAGTTTTCTTTCAGGATGAGCAACGAGGATTTTTACATCTACTTTATCATCCACGCTTTTAAGCACTATGATTCGCGCGGAACGGGATTTCGCACCGTCGCCGATGAATACGTTATACTGCACTGCGACAAGCTGAGCTTTGACCGCGGGCTTGTTGATGACGAGCTGGAAAAGCTGGGACTTACGGAATTTGAAAGAACGCTTTGTTCGCTTGCGGAAAAGCTGTTCAAATCCCCCGAAAGCCTGCCTGGCGCCTTCAGGCTGCTGAGCGATGATGAGCGTGAGATGCTCAACTACGTTTTCACCTGCGGGACCTTCGGAAAAATGGATAATATGTTCAAAAAAGAGCTTGAGTCCGTTTACGGCGACAAAAACGCGTCGAAGGGAAAGTATTATTTAAAGCGAATCTTCCCGGGCGTTTCACGCTACCGTTATACGAATCCTTTTGTATACAAACACAAGATCGTATATCCGTTTTTCTGGCTTTACCGAACCGCCGTGTATCCTATCGCACACAGGAGCCAGCTGAAAAGAGAGATCAACGCGATCAAACGCATCAACAAAGACTCAAACGATGAAAAGTAAGTGCACTGCGCGCTTTATATCACATTGAAACAGGAGTAATGATATGGAAAAAGAACCCATTAACAACACTAAAAACGAAGGCGGAGCCCGCGAAGTTGAAATAAACCTTATTCCGCTTCTGACCGCTATAGCAAAAAAGCTGTGGCTGATCATCCTTGTTGCCATTATCGGAATGCTGGCGTTCCGCATCGGCACAAAAATCCTGATCAAGCCCACTTACCTTTCGTCGTTCACCGCGTTTGTAAACAACAAAACGCAGACAGACAGGACTTCGATCAACAACACCGATATTCAGGCGTCAAAGGAACTTGTCCAGACATACTCGCGCGTTCTGACCAGCAACGACGTGCTTGTAGCTTCGGCTGAGTTCATCAACCTTGACCTGCCGTATGAAACGCTTTCGAGCTATGTTACGACCAATGTGGAAAACAAAACCCAGCTCATCAAGGTGAACGTTATCACGACAAACGCAAACACCTCGTATAAGCTGGCGCAGGCGATCGCCAAAACCGCCCCCACACATATGTCGCAGATAATCGAGGGAAGCTCGATGAAGATCGTTGACTCGCCTCAGCCGCCCAAGGGCAAATACGGTCCGAACTACTTCACCGCCGGACTGCTCGGATTCCTGGCGGGCACCGCGCTGGCAATGGCTTATGTGCTGATCAAATACTTCCGCGACGACACCGTTAAGAGCGAAGGCGACCTGGAAGGCAGATACAACCTGCCCGTTATCGGCGTTATCCCGAACATGACGGAAACAAAGAGCTTCAACTACGCTCAGAACGACTATTATCAGTCATATGAAACAGTGAAAAAAGAGGAGGATAAGTGATGTTTTCAAAAAAGAAAAACAAAAACAGCAAGGTGTTCAGCGCCAACAAAATGCTGCTGACAGCTAATTCCTCTTTCTCCATACAGGAATCCTTCAAGACTTTGAGAACGAACGTGACCTTTTCGCTTCCCGGCAAAAAGAACCGCTGCATAGGCATCGTCAGCGCTAACCGCGGCGAAGGCAAAAGCACGGTCGCGGTAAACCTCGCCATTTCGCTGGCGCAGATCGACAAGAAGGTCGTTATCATCGACTGTGATATGAGGATCCCGACGGTCGCCTCAAAGCTCGGTATGGAGAACCGTCCGGGACTGAGCGACTATCTTGCCGACGAAGAGGGCTACAAGCATCTTCCTGTCATCAGAAATGACAAGTT
The DNA here is from genome assembly GCA_902767325.1 of uncultured Ruminococcus sp. Classification (GTDB taxonomy): domain Bacteria; phylum Bacillota; class Clostridia; order Oscillospirales; family Acutalibacteraceae; genus Ruminococcoides. Next base: position 9,400 of record CACXGW010000046.1, on the reverse strand, counting down.
CAACATCGACGTCATCCCCGCCGGCACTATCCCGCCCGATCCGACAAAGCTTATCGAGTCTCCGCAGATGTCGGAGCTTATCGAAGCGCTGAAGAATGTTTACGACTATATCATCGTTGACTTTCCGCCGATTTGCGTTGTATCCGACGCGGCTATCCTTTCAAGTGTTATCGACGGATACCTTATAGTTACTCTGCACGCTTCCACCGAGACTTCGCAGCTTGACGAAACGATCCGTCAGCTTAGATTCGCGAACGCGAATGTGCTGGGCTTCCTTTACAACAGCAAGCCCTCCTCAAGAAAATCTTACAAGAAGAACTCGAAATACTATTATTATTACGAATACAGATAGTCCCGCTTTCAAAGGAGAATCAAAATGGATTATTCCGTGCTGATGACGGTATATAAAAAAGAAAAACCCGAATACCTGAAATCGGCAATTGAAAGCATGCTAAACCAAACCGTTGCGCCGGCGCAGTTCGTGCTGGTGTGCGACGGACCGCTCACAGAGGAGCTCGACGAAACGATCGAAAGCTTCGGCGACAGGCTCGACGTTTTGCGCCTGCCGGAAAACCACGGTCCGGGTTACGCGCGTTCCGAAGGACTATCCCGCTGCCGCGGTCCGCTGGTAGCCACAATGGACAGCGACGATCTAAGCGTTCCCGACCGCTGCGAAAAACAGCTTGCGGCTTTTGAAAAAGACGAAGAGCTGGCTGTGGTGAGCGGAAGCATTGATGAATTTGACCTCAACCCCGACGAGCCCTTCGCGACAAGGGTTTTGCCGCAGGGATACGAGGATATACTTCGGTTCAGCAAAACCAGGATCCCTTTTAACAACGTTACCACAATGTACAAGAAAGAGGCGGTCATCAACGCCGGCGGTTACAACCGCGATCTTAGGCTGTTTGAAGATTACGACCTATGGATCCGCGTGCTGCAAAGCGGCGCAAAAGGCACTAACCTCCCCGACGTGATGGTTAAAGTTCGCACAACGGAGGGACAGCTCAAGCGGCGCGGCGGTATCGTTTACGGCAAGGCTATGATGCGGTTCCGCAGGAATTTGTGCCGCACGGGCTGGATAAGCCGCAAAGAATACTTTTTCAGCGCATATCCGCATTTTATCGTTTGCATGATGCCGGATTGTATTCGCAGACAGGTTTATAAGTTCCTGAGAAAATAAGGAGAAGCGATATGGTTGTGTTACACATCTGCCCGCTCAGCGATGATTTGTGCAACGGCGTTCATATCGTCGTGCCGCTTCACGTCAAGGCGCAGCAAAAGTACGCCGACGCGGCGTTATGGAATTTGGGACAACCGATCGATGACGACGGCATTGACCGCTATTTTACCGCGGATGACCTTTCGCAGCTCCCTGTTCCCTACCGCGAACCGGATCTGGTTGTATTTCACGAATTATATATCCCCCGGTATCTATCGATTGCAAAGCAGCTGAAAAAGCAGGGGATCCCATATATTATCCTGCCGCACGGCGCGCTGAAACGCACCGCGCAGAAAAAGAGCAGGATGAAAAAAATCGCGGCAAATCTGCTTTTGTTCCGCAGGTTTTGCAACAACGCAGCGGGCATACAGTGCCTGACTGAAAACGAAAAAACAGAGAGCGTTATGGGCAAAAATATTTTTGTCGCTCCGAACGGAATCAATTTCCCGGCGCAGACAAAAACCGAATTCCGCACGGATTCAACGCGCTTTGTGTATATCGGACGCATCTTGCCGTTTATCAAAGGGCTTGATCTGATGATAGAAGCCTTTGCGAAGGAAAAAGCTTTTTTTGCCGAACACATCGCAACGCTTGACATATACGGTCCCGCGGAGGACCGCGGCGTTTCTTATATTCCGGAAATGCGCGAACTGATCAAAAAATACGGTTTGGAAAACCTTGTGAAGCTCAACCCCGCTGTTATCGGCGAAGAAAAGCACAAAACCCTGCTTGACGCGGACGTCTTTGTGCAGACCTCGCGCACCGAAGGAATGCCGATGGGCATACTTGAAGCGCTTGCCTACGGATTGCCCTGCGTTGTGACAAAAGGCACGACCTTTGCCGAACAAATTGCTTCTGCCGGCGCGGGCTGGAACGCGGGCGACAGCGCGGACAGCATTGCCGCGGCGTTGAAAAACGCGGTGGGAAACCGCGCGAAGCTTTCGGAATACTCCGCAAACGCATTAAACTTCAGCAATAAATTCAATTGGGACAACGCGGCTGAAACTGCTTTATCGGCATACCGCGACTGTCTTGAAAAGAAATGATATATACCCGGTTTAACGGTAAATCACGGAAAGGAGCGATGAAACGCTTATGCTAAAATTCCATAAGTCACGAGCGGCGAATTTTATGATCATCGCTTTTGTTCTGTTGATACTTATAGGCAAACTGTTTCAGATCCGTTTTGTTTTTTACCTCGCCCTTGCGTCCGCCTTTGCGGGAATGACGCTCGGCGACGACAATTACCGCGTCGGATTCTGTCTGATGCTTGTGCCGAACGTCCGTATTTTTGACGGCGCGCTGTCACAAACATATTTTGTTAATATTCTGATGGCGTATCCCGTTTTTGTGAAGATAATCGAGGAACGACGGATCAACGTCACCGCGGCGATTCACACGCTGCTTTTGATGGCGTGGGAAATGGGACACATCCTGACATTCAACTATATGGAATACGCTGTTGCAAATATGGCATGCATAATTTTGCTTTATTATGTGGAGTGTATTCTGACCGAAAAAGACACACACATAGATTTCGCGAATGCCGCAAGGAAGCTCGCATTCGGCTCGCTGATGTCTTCCTTTATGTTTTTCGTCAGTTACTCAAAGACCTTGAACATCTTCGATTATCTGAAGACCGCGCGTCTTTCGGGTTACGCGGGAGATCCTAACTACTACTCCTTGTATATCTGCCTTGCCGTCGCAATGCTTCTCATTATAGAAGGCAAGCATAAAACCCGCGATTATGTGTATGTTTTTACTTTGATTTTCCTTGTGCTGTACACCACCTCAAAGATGGCGGTGCTGACGCTTATCCTTATTCTTATGTACTTCTTCGGCAGACTGCTGTTCAATATGCTGTCGAGAAGAAGCAGATTTATCAGGCGCATCGCGGTGATCTCCGTCGGCGTCGGAATGTTTTTCAGCAGCACGCTTGTGGAGCTGATTGACAAGATCGTTGCGCGCTTTAACGAAAACGGTCTGGAAACCTCCGACGTTAACTCCATCACCTCGAACCGCAATTTGATCCAAAGCTACTATCTTGAAGAGCTTGTTACAAATCCCGCGGTCATGGCATTCGGTTACGGACTGCAATACAACGAAACCGAAGAGTATATAGGCTTCAAGCTTATCGCTCACAACACCTATATGGATCTGATCATGTCCTGGGGAATCGTCGGCGTTGTGATCATGCTTGTCATATTCTGGCAAATGATCAGGCAAATAAACCATATCAGAACAGAAAGGCTGACGTTCAACCACTTTGTTCCCATGATCATCACCGCGTTCACCTTCCTGGCGCTTAGTTGTCTGAGCGCGTCGATGTTCTGGTGGGTAGTATTTGCATCTCTGCTTCCGCTGAAAGGACTGCAACCAAATGAAAATGCCGCTTATCTCGATAATAGTTCCGGTTTATTGCGTAGAAAAATATTTGTCAAGCTGCGTGGAGTCGCTCATTGATCAAACCTATCCGAATTTTGAGATCATATTGGTAGACGACGAATCTCCCGACAACTGCCCCGCGATTTGTGAGGACTACGCCTCGCGGTATGATAATATCCGCGTTATCCATCAGAAAAACAAGGGTTTGTCGGGCGCGCGAAACTCGGGAATGAACAAAGCGTATGGCGAGCTTTACACCTTCGTCGACAGCGACGACAGCGTAAAGCCCGATATGCTCCATAAGCTTTATAAAACACTTTCCGAAAACAGCGCCGATATAGCGACCTCGGGTTATTTTGAAGGCAAACCCACCGGCGGCGTATTGAGCTCTGAAAAAGCAATCCGGTGCATCTTAAAAGAAAACACGACCCTCTCCACCTCGGCGTGGGGCAAGCTTTACAAAGCGGAGCTTTTTGAGGATATAAAGTATCCGGAAGGGCTGCTGTTTGAAGACTATGCCACCGCTCCCCTGCTGTTTGACAAGGCGGGGAAAATCGCCCATACCGACGAGGTGCTTTATAACTACCGCATGGACAACACCGAGGGAATAACTCACTCGGCATTTTCGCAAAAGCGAATGGAGTATTTTACCGTGTCGGATATGGTAGATGAGTTTTTGAAAAAAAGTTATCCTGGGCTTTTGAAATACGCCCGCAGACGTGCCACGCGCTATGCTATATCTTTTTACAGACAGCTGGCGCAATCGGGGAATCGCGATAAGGAAACCGAAAAAATACTGACGCGATATACCCGCCGCGGCATTTTGCCTTATATATTCAGTTCGTATCGAGTTACAAGCAAGGCTTACGGCATATTGATCTCAATTTGTCCCCCTGTTGCTCTGAAAATGTTTTCAAGGAAATGATATTATGCAAAACCCATCCCCACAAAAAAATCACACGCTGAGTCCGCTGCAGCAGTCGATCCTTAACATATATAAGGAAGTGAAGGAAGCTCTTGACAAAAACGGTCTGCGCTACTTCGCGATAGGCGGCACCTGCATAGGCGCTGTGAGACATCAGGGCTTTATTCCGTGGGATGACGATATGGATCTGGTCATGCCGGATTCCGACTATAAAAAGTTCGTATCTATCGCCAAAGATATTTTGCCCCCGCATCTGGAGATGCTGGTGCGCTCCGACCATCCGCACGATCCGACCGTGGCGGGCAGGGTGTTTGACAAAAACAACACCTTTATCGAGGATCACGAAAAAAAGTATCCCGAGGAATATAAAGGCGTGTTTGTCGATATTCTTCCTATGGGGGGACTTCCAGAGGACGAAGCCGACCGAGCACGGTACTTTAAAAAAATGAAGCGTTATATGCGGCTCAACGAAAAGCGCAGATGCAGCTTTACATATCTTAAAAGGGCAAAAACACGGGCGCTGTGGATCGCGGCAACTCCATACAGGGTGCTGCCTAACAGATATTGGTCCGATAAAATATATAAAATGCAAAGTCAATATCCTTTTGACAAATCTTCGTTGACAGGCTATACATGGTCGCTGCACGTCGGAAAGCGTTACTATCCCAAGTCGGTTTTTGATGAATATATCGAAATGCCGTTTGAGGACACAACTGTGCGGTGTCCCAAGGGCTATGACGAAATGCTCAAGTCGATTTACGGCGACTATATGACAATACCGCCCGAAGACCAGCAAAAGGGTCTTCATGAGGAAACAAGTTTTATCGATTTGGATAAACCGTATTCATATTATCAAAAGCTTTATGCTCAAACGGGTACACTAAAGAAGGAAACGGTATGATTGCAAAGCTGAAAAATAAATATACCTCCATGCCTACCCGGGTCAGGGCGTCGCTTTGGTTTTTGATCTGCAACTTTACGCAGAAGGCGATCGGAATGATCTCCACGCCGATCTTCTCGCGATTGCTCACTCCCGAACAGTATGGTGAATACAACGTCTTTCAGTCGTGGTTGAGCATTGTGTCGATAATCATCACACTCAGGCTGTGTTACGGTGTGTTTTTGCAGGGCATGGTGAAATTTGAGGACGACTCAAAAGTGTATGCGTCGTCGATGCAGGGTCTGACGCTGACGCTGTGCACCGTGTGGACGATAATATACTTTATCTTCCGAAGTTACATCAACGATATGTTGTCGCTCAACACCACGCAGATGTGCTATATGATCGCGCTGATCTGGGCGACGGAAACCTTCCAGTTCTGGTCGACCGAACAGCGGGTCAAAAACAAGTACCGCCTGCTTGTGACGCTGACGATCATCGTTATGATCGCGCAGCCCGCTCTCGGAGTTGTGCTGGTCACCATGGCGGACGAGGCAAACAAGGCGACCGCGCGAATTTTGGGTATGCTGATCGTCAGCATTGTGGCAAATTCCTGGTGCTTCTTCGTTCAGATGAAGCGAGGCAAGAAATTCTGCTCCAAAAAATATTGGATATACGCGCTGAAATTCAATTTGCCGCTGATCCCGCACTACTTGTCCCAGTCGGTTCTGTACGGCTCCGACAGGATAATGATAAGCCGATACATAGGCGACAGCGCCGCGGGTATTTACAGTCTTGCGTATTCCGTGGCGGTCATTATGACGATGTTTAACACCGCTATGACGCAGACGATGGGTCCGTGGATATACCGGAAAATCAAAGACCGGACGCCGCAGGATATTGCAAAAGTCGTTTACACCGCTTTGCTGATAATCGCGGCGGCAAACCTGATACTCATAATGATGGCGCCCGAGGCGATCGCGATCTTCGCTCCGCCGAAATACGCCGACGCAAAGTGGGTGGTCCCGCCTGTCGCGCTTAGTGTGTTCTTTATGTTTATGTACGATATGTTTGCCGCGTTCCAGTTCTATTTTGAAAAATCCTGGTTCATTATGGCGGCAAGTGTGTCGGGAGCTGTGCTCAATATCGTGCTGAACTATTTCTTTATCAGCACACGTTGGCTCAACTTAGGCTATGTCGCGGCGGGTTATACAACGCTTATCTGCTATATGCTTTACGCACTCGGGCATTACTTATGTATGCGGTGGGTCTGCAAAAAGCATCTTGACGGCGCGAAGGTTTATGACCCGAAGATACTTCTAGGTGTTTCCACTGTATTGGTCACGGCAGGACTGCTGCTCACGCTGACCTACGATCTGCCCGTTCTGCGCTACTGCCTGGTCGGAGTAGTTCTTATCCTGCTGATAATCTTCCGCAAAAAGATAATCGGCTACGCCAAAAAGCTTGTGTCCCTCAGAAAACTTGCGGGATAAATACAATCTATAACTTACCGCGCGGATGAATGTTCCGCGCGGTTTTTGCGTACCGAAAAAAATTTTTTAAAAAGATTTTCCGTTTTAAGTTTTGTTTAAGGTTAGGGTGTTATTCTTTAGCCACAACAGAGATACACACAACAAACAGCAATACGAAAACGGAGGAAAAATCATGTTTAAAAAATTATCTGTATTTATTATAGCGGCGGTCCTGACGGCGTCGATGGCGGCGTGCGGGATCCAAAATAAAGAAAGCTCGTCGACATCCGCCGACGGAAACAGCTCTTCACAAAGCTCTGTTTCCGAAAGCAGCGCTGAAAAATCCGAAAGCAAATCGGAGAGCAAAAGCGAAAGCTCGGGCGTCATAACCACGGCAAAAACCACATCGGGCGGCGCGATCGATACGACAGATCTGTTTACCGAACGCGACCTGACCCAGACCGCCGACACAACAGACGCTAAAACCTACACCGTTAGCGACGGTGAAAACATCAACATCACCGCAGCTGGCGTGTACATCCTGACCGGAAGCGCGAAAAACGTCACGGTCAGCGTGGAAGCGGGCGACGAGGATAAGGTCCAGCTGGTGCTCGACGGTCTCACGCTTACGAACGACAGCTCTCCGGCGATCTATGTGAAGAACGCCGACAAGGTTTTCGTCACGACCACCGAAGGCTCCGAAAACAGCCTGACGGTGTCGGGAAGCTTTACAGCCGACGGTGAAACCAACACCGACGCGGTTATTTTCTCGAAGGATGACCTGGTGCTCAACGGTCAGGGTACGCTCAAAATCAGTTCGACCGACAACGCCGTTTCCTGCAAGGACGACCTGAAGATAACGGGCGGCACGATAAATGTCGAGTGCACATCCGACGCATTTGAGGCAAACGAATCGATCTCTGTTGCAGACGGCAACATCACCATCAATTCTCAGAAGGACGGTCTGCACGCCGAAAACGACGAGGACAACACGACCGGCAGCATCTATATCTGCGGCGGAACCATTAACATCACAGCCGGCAGCGACGGCATTCAGGCTACCACTGTCGCTCAGATCGACGACGGCACCATCACAACAAGCTCAAGCGAAGGAATCGAAGCGACATATGTTCAGATAAACGGCGGCAAGATCAGTATCTCCGCGACCGACGACGGCATAAACGCCGCGGCTAAATCCACAGCGCAGAGCGTCAAGGTTGAAATAAACGGCGGCGAAGTTACCATCGATATGGGTCAGGGCGACACCGACGGAATCGACTCTAACGGTGACATCCTCATCACGGGCGGCACAGTTGACATCACGGGTCAGTCCACCTTCGACTATGACGGAACCGCGCAAAAGACCGGCGGCACACTGATAATCAACGGTGAAGAGACCGACACCATCCCCAACCAGATGATGGGCGGCGGCGGAATGGGAGGCGGAATGCAGCCCGGACAGGACGGCGGCGAAATGCCTCAAAACGGCGGCGGCTTTGGTATGAGATAAAATCCGTAAGAACACAGATAACCCGGAATCCATCGCGGATCCCGGGTTTGTTATTCTACTGTTTCAGTGTATGGAAGCAAATGAGAAAGTGCTGCTGATTGAATCAAATCAATAAAGAAATGAAAAAAACAGTTGCATTTTTCAAAACTTAGTATTATAATAGGTTTTAGAAAAACACTGCGTTTTTTACGCAGTGTCATTTTCGGGATATATAACACTGTATATTCATAGGTTTACTATACTTTGAAAGGATGAGAAAATGAGAGAGATCTACGCGGACAACGCCGCAACCACAGCGCTCTCCCCCGCGGTGCTCGAAAAGATGACGCCGTATCTGACGACCTTTTACGGCAATCCGTCCAGCCTGTACCGCATAGGCGGATACGCGAAGGAAGCCGTTGAGGCGGCTCGCGAAAACATAGCCAAAAACCTCGGAGCAGATCGACCGTCGGAAATATACTTTACCTCGGGCGGAAGCGAATCGGACAACTGGGCGATAAAGGGCGTGGCGCACGCTTTGAAAAAGCGCGGCAAAACACATATAATCACCTCGAAATTTGAACATCACGCGGTGCTGCACACCTGTGAGTCGCTGCAAAAAGAGGGCTTTGAAATAACATATCTGGACGTTTACGAAAACGGACTGGTAAAGCCGGAGGACGTTGAAAACGCCATTCGCGAGGACACCGCGCTTGTAAGCATAATGTACGCGAACAACGAGATCGGCACAGTCCAGCCCATCGCCGAGATCGGCGCTGTTTGCCGCAAAAAGGGCGTGCTGTTCCACACCGACGCTGTTCAGGCGACAGGCTACATCAAGATAGACGTTCAGGCGCAAAACATCGATTTGCTGTCGATGACGGCGCATAAGATTCACGGTCCCAAGGGCTGCGGAGCACTTTACGTAAGACGCGGCGTACCAATAGAAACGCTTATTCACGGCGGCGCTCAGGAACGCGGCAGACGCGCCGGCACCGAAAACGTAGCCGGAATAGTCGGACTTGACGCG
>CACXGW010000045.1 GCA_902767325.1 uncultured Ruminococcus sp. | reverse complement strand
TTTTGCAGTATTTCTCAACAAAATAAAAGAATTATAACTAATGCAAAGTGTATAAAATTTACAATAGCGCTTTGTGTAATTTGACTGTAGATGATTATGCTTTTAGGGTAAAACAGTTGTAAGTAGTCAGTAGGCAGTTTTCTTTACCGTGTAGGGGCGCACACACGGGTGCGCCCCTACGTATATCATATGACTGATCTTTAATTCACCACCTGTTGCACTATCCCGTAACATTTGATATAATGCTATTATCAAAACAAGGGGGTGCGCGGATGAAGCAGAAGATACTGATCATTGTCCTCGCGGTGATATTTGTCGCCGCGGCGGTATGCAGCGTCATTGTCCTGTGCGCTCCAAAAAAGGAAACGGTGCGCATAAAAAGCGGGGAAGAGGTGCTTTATACTCTCGATCTGAACGCTGAAAAAGACCGTGTTTTTGACGTAGAGTGCGACGGCGGGGTAAACACCATCGAGATAAAGGACGGCAAGATTCGCGTTAAGTCAGCCGACTGTCCCGACAAAACCTGCGTCAAAATGGGCTGGCTCGAAAGCTCTGCGATGCCCATAGTCTGTCTGCCGCACCGGTTGGTCATAGAATTTGTCGATCCCGACAGTGAAGTCGACGCGATAGCGAGGTAGCCTATGAGCGCTAAAAGACTTGCGCGGCTGGCTATGCTCACCGCTGCCGCGCTTATAATTTTCATTGTTGAGCTGCAAATACCAAATCCGTTCCCGATACCCGGCATAAAGCTCGGACTTGCGAATATCATCACCGTATACGCCGTTTACCGCTACCGCGCTTTTGAGGTCGCGATGATAGTCGGCGTCAGGATAACGCTGGGCTCGGTGTTCAGCGGAAACATCATGGCTCTGCTCTACAGTGCCTGCGGAAGCTTTTTGTGCCTGCTGGGTATGCTGCTTCTGCGGCATATAATCGACGAAAAACACCTGTGGCTTGCAAGCGCTTTCGGCGCCCTGCTCCACAACACAGGTCAAATGGCGGCGGCGCTGCTCGTCACCCAAACGCCCTCGCTGCTGCTCTACTTTCCGTTTCTGATCGTCTCCGGCTGCCTCGCCGGAGCCTTCACAGGTCTGTGCGCCCAGCTGATAATGCCGAGAATCAGAGATTAATTAATAATTAATGATTAATAGTGAATAGTGTCGGGTCGCTTCGCTCCGATTTATAATAATGCGGTCGGGAGCTAAACGTTGTGCATAAGCAAAGCTATCTTCACGACTATCATTCTCCATTCTCAATTTTCAACTTTCAACTCTTTTATAAGTTTTGCCTACTTTTCCGCACGTAATCGCCGGGATTCTCTCGCACTTTATTCATTGACAAAAACTTCAAAATCGCATATACTGTTAGTCAAAGACAGCAATGGCGCTGCGGATAACACCCGCAGTGCCCTTTCTTTTAGAAACATCACAAATTTTGCAACCTCACAAATAACGAACAGGAGAGAGATCATGTCTAAAGTTCCCGAAATGTTTGGATGCCATGTTTTCAACGAAAAGAAAATGCAGGAACGCCTTCCGCGCGCGACCTACAAGGCGCTGAAAAAGACCATCGACGACGGCGAGCCGCTCGATATAAGCGTAGCTAACGTTGTCGCCAGCGCCATGAAGGACTGGGCTATCGAGCTGGGCTGCACCCACTACACCCACTGGTTCCAGCCGATGACGGGCGTTACCGCCGAAAAGCACGACAGCTTCATTTCGCCCAACGGCGACGGAGTTATCATGGAATTCTCGGGCAAGGCGCTCATCAAGGGCGAGCCCGACGCTTCCTCTTTCCCCAGCGGCGGGATCCGCGCAACCTTCGAGGCTCGCGGCTACACCACCTGGGACCCCACCTCTCCGGCTTTTGTAAAGGACGGCTCGCTGTATATCCCCACGGCGTTCTGTTCATATACGGGCGAAGTTCTCGATAAAAAGACCCCGCTGCTCCGCTCCATGGAGAGGATCAGCACCGAAGCGGTGAAGATACTTCACCTTCTGGGCAGAAACGACGTTACCAGAGTCATCACCACCGTAGGTCCCGAGCAGGAGTATTTCCTCATCGACAAGGACCTCTATCTGCAGCGTGAGGACCTTATGCTCACCGGCAGGACTCTCTTCGGCGCAAAGGCTCCTAAGGGTCAGGAGCTTGACGACCACTATTTCGGCTCTATCAAAACAAGAGTTTCGGCATATATGAGAGAACTTGACGAGGAGCTTTGGAAGCTCGGCGTGCTGGCTAAGACCAAGCACAACGAGGTGGCTCCCTCGCAGCATGAGCTTGCCCCGATCTTCACCACCTCCAACATCGCCAACGACCACAACGAGCTGATGATGGAAATTATGAAAAAGACCGCCGAAAAGCACGGTCTTGTCTGCCTGCTGCACGAAAAGCCCTTTGCGGGCGTCAACGGCTCGGGCAAGCACAACAACTGGTCGCTTTCGACAAACACAGGCGAAAACCTGCTTTCTCCCGGAAAGCACCCCGAAACGAACCTTCCGTTCCTCGTGTTCCTCGCGGCTATCGTCAAGGCTGTCGACGAATATCAGGACCTGCTCCGCGCGACTGTCGCTTCTGCGGGCAACGACCACCGTCTGGGCGCCAACGAAGCGCCTCCCGCCATCATTTCGATGTATCTCGGCGACGACCTCGGCGAGATGGTCGACTCCTTCATCAACGGCGAGGAGTATGTCAGCCACGGCAAGGAGAGAATGGACACCGGCGTTGAGGTCCTTGCAGACTTTAAAAAGGACACCTCCGACCGCAACCGCACGTCTCCGTTTGCGTTCACGGGCAACAAGTTCGAGTTCCGCGCACTCGGCTCGGCGCTCAACATCGGCTGCCCCAACTATATGATCAACACCATGGTAGCCGAGCAGCTCAGCGGCTTCTATGTTGAGCTTAAAAATGCCGAGGACATGACCGCGGCGGTGATGTCGCTCGTAAAGAACGTGTTTGCAGAGCACAGACGCATCATCTTCAACGGCGACAACTATGCCGACGAGTGGGTAAAAGAGGCTGAAAGAAGAGGGCTCTATAACCTCAAGTCGATGCCCGACGCGTTCGCTCACTTTATGGACAGAAAGAACGTCGAGCTGTTCGTCAAGAACAAGATCGTCACCGAGGCAGAGTACCGCGCGCGCTACGAGATCGAGCTCGAGACCTACTGCAAGCAGATCAACATCGAGGCTCTTACGATGATAGATATGGCGAAAAAGAAGATCGCGCCCTCCGTTTCGGCGTTCGTAGGCGAGCTGACGGACACCGCGCTCTCCAAAAAGGCGCTTTCCGACGCCATTCCCACCTCTTACGAGGAGGACCTTATCACAAGTCTTTCGGGCAAGCTTGTATGCTTTGTCAAAAAGACCGGCGAGCTCGAGGAAGCCGTTATGGGCGCCGAGGCTCACAGGAGCGATATGCTCGACCGCGCGTTCTACTTCCGCAACGAAGTGTTCGCCAAAATGCAGGAGCTGCGCGCGATAGGCGACAGCATGGAAACCGAGACTTCGTCCGATTTCTGGCCGTTCCCGTCCTATTCACAGCTGCTGTTCAGCGTATAATATCCGCAAGGCAGTCGGAAAGGCTTTCTTTTCCGACCGCCTTGTTTTTGTTT
>CACXGW010000044.1 GCA_902767325.1 uncultured Ruminococcus sp. | reverse complement strand
TTATGATTCAATTTGACAACGTATCAAAAACCTATCCCAACGGTTGCCATGCGCTGCACGACGTCAGCCTCAACATCAACAAGGGCGAGTTCGTGTTCATCGTGGGCGCTTCGGGCGCGGGCAAAAGTACATTTCTGAAGCTTATCATGCGTGAGGAGACCCCCACCTCGGGCGAGATCACCATCAACGGCAACAAGCTGTCAAAGCTCAGAAAGCGCGATGTTCCGTACCTGCGCCGCCACATGGGCATCGTTTTCCAGGATTTCCGTCTTATCGACAAGATGAACGTCTTTGACAATGTGGCGTTCGCGATGCGCGCGGTGGGGGAGAACACCGCCACCGTAAGAAAGCGCGTGCCGTATGTCCTGGATCTGGTCGGTCTGAAAGACAAAATGAAAGACAAGCCCTCGGAGCTTTCGGGCGGCGAGCAGCAGCGCGTCAGCCTGGCAAGGGCGCTTGTAAATAACCCCGAGATCATCGTTGCCGACGAGCCCACGGGCAACATCGACCCCGAGCTTTCTCACGAGATCATCGAGCTGTTGACCCGCATCAACGCTATGGGCACCACCGTTTTGGTCGTAACCCACGAGCACGAGCTTGTTCGCGAGTTCAATCAGCGAGTAATCGCCATCGACAAGGGCAGAGTCGTCAGCGACAGTGCCGCTGAGACGACCGATTTCACCGAGCTGGGATCATCCGTCGACGACCTTGATGAAGACTACGCCGAGCTTTCCGATGACGAATACATCGACGATTCTGCCGAAAGCTATCCCGATGTTCCGCTTGAGAGCTATCCGGATGATTCTCTGAGCAGCTATCCCGACGCGGACAGCGAGCTCAGTGAAGCGGACGAGCCCACGGAAACGATCTCCGCCGTCAAAGAAGACGACGACGATGAGATCATCGACATCAGCTCATACGCCGGCGTGAATTATGCCGAAGAAGGCGGCGAAGACTACGGCGATGAGGATGAATACGGCGACGATCCGCAATATCCCGATAATGTTGTGATCATTCCCGACTAAACCCGAAAGGATAATGATATGAAAGGCTTTGGCTATCTTGTAAAAGAGGGCTTCCGAAACGTCTATGCCAACAGGATAATGAGTATCGCGTCGATATGCGTTCTTGTTAGCTGTCTGGTCTTGACGGGTGCTGCGGCGCTGTTTTCTCTCAACGTGACCGACATCGTCACCGAGGTCGAGAAAAACAACGAAACCACGGTCTACATTCTCCGTGACCGCACCGAGATCGAAGCCAAACAAATAGGTTCAAAAATAGAAGAGATCGAAAACGTCGAGTCCGCGGAATTCGTTTCAAAAGCCGAGGCTGTCGAGCAGTACAAGGAATCTCTCGGCGACCAGCTTTTTGACCGCATCAAGGACAAGGATCCCCTCAACGACGCATACCACGTCGTTATCAAGGATCTTGATAAATACGAAGACACGATAAAAGAAATAAAAGCGATCGACGGCGTTGAAAAAATCAACGACCGCCGCGAATTTGCCGCAAAGCTCACCACCATCAGCAATCTTATAAACATCATTTCGGTTGCTGTGGTAACGGCGCTCATCATCATTTCGATTTTCATTATCGCCAACACCATCCGCGCAACGATGTATTCAAGGCGTTTTGAGATCAGCATAATGAAATCCGTCGGCGCGACGAATATGTTCGTCCGAATGCCGTTTTTGGTTGAAGGTATGATAATCGGCTTCATATCCGCGGCGCTCTCAACCGGCGCAGTAGCCCTGCTCTACGAGGCTGTCAAGCGCGTTATCGTAGAGGTAGCGGGCTCGTGGATCACGGTCATCCCGTTTGAGAAAGTAGTTCTCCCGCTTTCACTTTCGTTTATTGTTGCGGGCGTTCTGGTCGGCTTCTTCGGCGGCTTCATTTCCATCCGCAAATATCTCAAAAAAGAAGGAAACGAAATTCTCGGCTGGTAAGTCGGAAGGAGAATATATATGAAAAAGATAAAAGCTGTCATATGCGCAGCGCTGAGTCTGTGCGTGATTTCCGTGCCGCTTTCATCATCGGTCGTGTTTAACGCCGGCGCGGAGGAGGACGTAGCGTCTCTCCAAAATCAAATAGCAGAGCTTGAAAAAAAGAACAAAGAGTATCAGGATATCCTTGATCAGACCGAGACCGACATCAGCGAAAAAGAAGCCTACAGCGAGGCTCTTGTCGGCAAGATCAACGTTATCAACGAAAAAATAATACTCACGCGCAAGTCGATTTCCGATCTCAACGACGACATCAACAACAAGCAAAAGGAGATCGACGACGGCAACGCGAACATCGAAAGCCAGATCGACGCGCTTTGCGAGCGCCTTCGCCTGATCTATATGGCAGGCAGCGCCAGCAATCTCGAGATACTGCTCGGAGCCAAGGATTTTGACGACTTTGTCGATAAGCTCAATCTCGTCAAGAACCTTTCCGAATACGATAAGGGTCTCATCGACGAGATCAACGGCAAGCTCAACGTGATCTCCACTCAGAAAAAGGAGCTCGAGACCGACAAAAAGGATCTCGAGGCGCAGGAGACCCGGCTCAACGACGACCTTGATGAACTCAACGGTCTGCTTGAGGAAAACAAAGCTGTGCTCACCGAGCTGACCGCGAAGAGCGAGGAAGCAAAGTCGGCGATCAAGAACAACACCGATAAAACCTCCGAGATCGAGGCTCAGATCGCCCAGTATTACGCCGAGCAGGAGGCAGCCAGACAGGCTGAGGCTCAGCGTCAGGCTGAAGAAGCTGCTCGTAAGCAGCAGGCGCAGCAGGAAGCGCAGCAGCAACAGCAGCAGGCGGATACCGACTCGGCTGACGATCAGTCCGAAACCTCCGCTCAGCAGGACAACGAAGAAAACACCTCTTCCGAAAACGGCTCGACTTCCGATGATTCCTACAATTCCGATAACAGCGGCAACAGCGGCGGCACCAACGTAACGCCGTCGGGCGGCGGATATGTTTGGCCTTGCCCGGGCTTCTACTATCTCTCGTCCCTTTGGAATGAGGACAGAACCACATACAACCACGGCGCTATCGACATCGCCGGCGCAGGGATCCAGGGCGCAACGGTCGTAGCGGCGGCAGACGGCACTGTAGCCTATACCTGCACGTCCTGTGTCCACAACTGGGCAAAGAGCGGCAGCTGCGGCTGCGGCGGCGGCTACGGCAACTACGTATGGATCGACCACGGCAACGGTAAAGAGACCATCTACGCCCACCTCACCAGCGTGACCGTCAGCCCTGGTCAGTATGTGACAGCCGGCACCACCATCGGCTACGTCGGCTCCACCGGTTATTCCACCGGACCGCACCTCCACTTCGAATGCCGCTACAACGGCGTAAAATACAACCCGATGTCAGAGTATTAAACTCTCTTATAAGGGCTCCCCTTGAGGGGAGCTGTCAGCAAAGCTGACTGAGGGGTGAATGCTTAATTCGTAATTGAATAAATCAAAACTACAGGCTCTCTTTTTGGGAGCCTGTTTTTTAGTGCGAGGATGTTGAAGAATTGTAGTGACAGGGGAGTCACATCGGTCGCCTGCGGGCTTGCGATGCCGTAGCACATAAAATTATATTTTATCGGCTTGTGATGTAGGGTACGGTCTTGACCGTACCGCGGACGATAAACAAGACGTTGAGTGCTCAACCGGTGGTTCGGTCAAGACCGAACCCTACAGAATAGTTAAAAAAGAATTAACTGCGGA
>CACXGW010000043.1 GCA_902767325.1 uncultured Ruminococcus sp. | reverse complement strand
CAAAAGGGTTGCCGTCCGGCTACGGATCCCCTTGATTCTGCTGACTTTGGGGGATTTCTCCACGCGCTTCGCTTGGTCGAAATGACAATTTTGGTAATAAATGGTTTAATGCGACAGCCCTATTTTTAAATAGAATTATTTGTTGAGTGATGCGTAAATCTTTTCCATCAGGTTGTCAACAAAGGGAACCTTATCCATAAGAAGAAGTTCTTTTCTTTTGCCGGTTGCCGCATTTACGATACCCATGATCGAAAGAACGCCGATGAATATGGAGCCGACCGCAAACAGTAAGGTGAAAATCACGGTAGGTGCACTGGGCTCATAGTAATATGTAAGAAGACCGATTCTGACGTGAGCAGGGAAGATCCCTCTGATGATCGCCTTGGTGATCTCCGTGATGGTTGTGTATACGATCGATACAGCAAGAAGCTTTGCGCCCTGCATAACGTGGAATTTGCAGTAGGATGAAGCCTTTCTCGCAAACAGGGGAACCAGCAGAAGCAGACCTAGATACGCAAGCCAGGCGATGCCTTTATTAGCGTTTACGTCCGCGTCTCCGTCCAAAACCTCAGCCTGAACGGGAGCGGTCTGAGCTTCAGCGCTCTCCTGTGTGAATTCTGTAGAGCCGCAGTTGGAGCAAAATTTTGCGTCGTCGGTAACCTGAGCTCCGCATTTGTTACAGTTTTTCATTGTTACTCTCCTTTTTGTGACTTATTCAATTGTTGATTCGCGCATTATGTTTGAACCTTATATATTCTATCAAAATTGTATTGCCTTGTAAATTGGAGGAACAAATGAAAAAACGTTATAATTTATTAATAACTTGTTGATTTTTCAATTATTTTTTCGGCGCATTTTATTCCGTCAACAGCCGCGGAGATGATCCCGCCGGCATATCCGGCGCCCTCGCCGCAGGGATAAAGCCCCTGAACTGCCACAGATTGCAGTGTGTCATTGTTGCGAAGGATCCTGACAGGGGAAGAGGAGCGCGTTTCAACGCCCGTCAGCAGCGCGTCGCCGTCGTCAAAGCCTTTAAGCTTTTTGCCCATTTCAATTATCGCCTGCTTCATACCAAGGCTTACGTAATCGGGCAGTATCCGATTTAGGTTTTGAAATGAATATCCGGGCGAAATACTCGGGGTCACTTCTCCGAGGCGCGATGACGCTTTGTCGTTGATAAAATCTTCAACACGTTGAACGGGAGCCGTGAAATCTCCGCCGCCGAGCAAAAATGCCTTTTCCTCAAGATCGCGCTGATAGTACATTCCGGCAAGGGGAATGTCGCCGGCGAAATCCTTTGGAGATACTCCGACGAGCAGAGCGGCGTTAGAGTTGCGGTCGTTTCGGGCAAATTCGCTCATACCGTTTGTTACAAGCTTGCCTTCCTCGCTGGAAGCGTTGACGACCTTGCCGCCCGGGCACATACAAAAGGTGTAAACGCCTCTGCCGTCGGTGGATGTGACGTTCATCTTGTATGGCGCGGCTCCGAGGTTTTTATGACCTGCAAACCTTCCGTATTGCGCGCGGTCGATTTTTTCGCGGAGATGTTCTATCCTTGCGCCGACGGAAAACGGCTTTGCTTCCATCGGCAGCTTTTTGTCATAGAGCATTTCAAAGGTGTCGCGCGCACTGTGACCGATGGCGAGAATGACGCTGTCGGTGTCTATTCGCTCTTTTTTGCCGTGCTTTTCGGCGAAAACCGCGCTGATCTTGCCGTCCTTTGCTTCAAAGCCCGTCAGCTTTGTTTCAAACATCACCGTACCGCCGAGGGCTATTATATCCTCGCGCAGGTTTTTGACCGTGGTTTTCAGCTTGTCGGTGCCGATGTGAGGCTTTGCGTTGTATAAAATCTCATCTGGTGCCCCGTGAAAGACGAATTCCTCGAGAACCTTGCGCTGACGGATGTCCTTCGTACCGGTGTTCAGCTTGCCGTCGGAAAAAGTTCCCGCGCCGCCTTCGCCGAACTGCACGTTCGATTCGGTGTTGATGGCGCCGCCCTTCCAGAATGAATCCACATCCGCTGTGCGGCTGTCAACATCTCTGCCGCGTTCCAGAACAATGGGTTTTGCGCCGCTCTGTGCCAAAACAAGCGCGGCAAACATCCCCGCGGGTCCGAAGCCGACGACAACCGGAGACGCGCCGCCCTGCCATTTGGGAACGCTGTAGGAGTATGGCTTGACCTTTGACGCGTTTTTCGCTTTCTTAATTATTTTATCCTCGCTGCCGGTTATTTCAACGTCGAGTGAACACAGGAAAAAAATGTTGTCTTTTTTGCGCGCGTCTACCGAACGGCGGAACAGCGAGACGGTTTTTATCGCCGAGCTGTCTGTGTGAAGCTCTTTTGCGGCAGCGGCTTTTAGCGTTTTGTCGTCGCAGTCGAGCGGTATCTTAACATTATTTATTCTTATCATAAGCTTTCACCCGCGATGATTCCGCTTGCGAAGGCAAAGTGCAGGTTGTAGCCGCCGCATTCTCCGCACAGATCGATCGCTTCGCCGCAGACGTAAAGATTATTGCAGATTCTGCTCTGCATTGTGGCTTCGTCGATCTCAGAGCCCATCACTCCGCCCTTGCAGGCTTGAGCGCGGTCAAAGCCGCCGTTATCCGTTACGGTGAAGCTCATATGTTTTGCTGCATTTGCGATATTGCGGATAGTATCGTCGCTGAGCTCAGAGCAAAGAGAGTTAAAGCCCTTTACGCCTGCCTGCTTCATTACCGCCTGTGAAAGTCTTTTTTGCAAAACGCCGGTAAGTATGTTGTCTGCTGTCTGATTAGCGAAACGTATTTTGTTCTTTGAAAGAAATATATATAATTCTTCTATAGAAATATCAGGCGTTAGATCAAGACTTATCTCATCGCCGCTTTTTGAATAAAGCGAAAGATCAAACACGCATATCCCCGAGAGGTTGTCCTCGTTGAACTGAACCTCGCCGCGCTCGGCTTTTATAGTTTTTCCGTCGCGGATAAGTCTGACCTCGGCGTTCGCGCGGAGACCCTTGAGCGATTTGAGAACGTCGGAGTTTACGATAACAGGGCACAAAGCCGGAGAGAACGGGACAAAGCTGTGACCGAGATTTTTCAGGTAGTCGGCACAGCTTCCGTTGCCGCCGAGCTTCGGAGCCGCCTTTGAGCCCGCCGCGATAACAAGCTTGTCGGAAGTAAAGCTATGCTCGGCTGTTGTGACGGTAAAGGTATTGCTGTGTTTAATACTTTTTACTGTCTGAGCGCAGAAAATATCAACTCCGAGGTTTTCGCATTGAAAGCGCAGGACGTCGAGCACCGAAGTTGCCTGACGGCATAGGGGATAGACCCTGCCTTCACTGTCGGCGCAAGTCATAAGCCCGAGCTCGTTAAAATACCCGAGCAGCGCTTCAGCGTCGTATTTTTCAAAAATACTCGCGCTTTGCTTTTGAAAGCTTCCGACGTATTTATCGGCGCGGACGTTCATATTTGTCAGGTTGCATCTGCCGTTGCCGGTGGACAAAAGCTTTTTGCCCACGCGGTCGTTCTTTTCAATGACTGCGACTTTAAGATTTTGATTTTTCCGTTTTGCGGCTATAGCGCACATCAGCCCTGAGGCTCCGCCGCCGATGATGACCGCGTCATATTTTAAGTTCATAGTTTCACCTATATAAAACAAGGCAGCGTGACGCTGCACCCACTCCCGCCTATTTATCAAAGTATTTTCAGAAAAAGATGCTGACGGCGGGGGTTGACGTATTATTTGATATAAAACAAGGCAGCGTAAAGCTGCCCTGATTTTTTATTATGCGTTTGCCATCAGCGAGAATATGCCGCCGACGCCCATTTTTACCATATATGTGCCGACGCCCATAATAGTGCCGGCGATCAAAACACCGCAGATCACCGCGATAACGCTTCTTTTGAAGCCCATATTCAAAAAGCTTGCCGCAAGCGTGCCCGTCCAAGCGCCTGTGCCGGGGATCGGGATTCCGACAAACAGCATCAGGGCGATAAACAAGCCTTTGCCGCCCTTCTTCTGAAGCTTTTCGCCGCCCTTTTCACCTTTCTTGATACACCAGGTGAAGAACTTGCCGATGAACTTTTTGTCCTGTCCCCAGACAAGGACCTTTCTTGCGAAGAAATAGATAAGCGGAACAGGCAGCATATTGCCGATAATACAAATTGGGAACAGCCATATCGGGTCCAAACCGTTGGCGATACCGAAGGGGATAGCGCCTCTGAGCTCCACAATGGGAACCATAGAAATCAAAAAGCAAATTAAGTACATCAAAAGAATTTCTCTCCTTAGATAAACAAATCTTTTATCGGTCTTTTAAATCCAGTTTAGTATAACAGATAACCGTGGTTTTTTCAATATGTAGAGCCAATGTTCCCTTAAAAATCTAACAAACGCGTGAAAATTCTTTTATTTTCATTGACTTTGCCCATATTTGTTGTAAAATAGTAGAGGTATGGAGTGATTTGATGAAAACAAACAGGGCTTCAAAACGATTTACCATAGTGATTTTTTCCCTCACGTCGGCAATGATTCTGTTTGCGTGGGTGCATTCCTGTTTTCCGGCAGATTTGTCCTCGCGTGAGAGCGAGGGCGTGCTGGCGCTGATAACGGCGTTTTTCAAGCTGTTCGGTGTCACCCGGGAAATGTCGGAGCTGTTACTGCGCAAGCTGGCTCATTTCACTGAGTTTACCGCAATAGGCGCGCTGCTTCTCAGCTGTGCCTACTGCTTTGACCGCGTACGCCCTCACCGCTTCTTTGTGCAGGTTTTGTCCGCGGGGCTTTTTTCCGCCGTTATCGACGAAACCATCCAGCTGTTTTCCGAAGGCCGCGCGGGGATGATCGCCGACGTTTGGATAGATTTCGGCGGCGTGGTGTTCGGCGCTGCTTTGGCTTGTCTGTTTTACGCCGTCGTTCGGCGCGTTAAGCACATTTCATAGGAGGAATTATGGAAAAGGAGATACATCAGGAAAACAAGATGGGCACCATGCCCATGACAAAACTGATCCTCAGTATGTCGCTGCCCGCCATTTTTTCAATGACGATACTTGCGATGTACAATGTTGTTGACAGCATATTTATAAGCAATTACGATATGGACGGCTTCACTGCCGTTTCGCTTGCGTATCCCTTGCAGCTTTTGCTGATTTCCGCTTCCGTCGGTACGGCGGTAGGCGTAAACTCGCTTGTGTCGCGCAAGCTCGGTGAAAAAAACTTTGATCAGGCAAATTCCGCCGCGACTCACGGATTCATTCTATGCTTTTTCACCTACGCGTTTTTCCTGCTGCTTGGGCTGTTCGGCGTGCGTCCGTTTATGAATCTGTTCAGCAGCAATCCCGGTGTTATCGAAGCGGGTGTGCAGTATTTTACCTGCGTGCTTTGTCTTTCGCTTTTTTCAATAATTCAGATAATGATCGAAAAAACGCTTCAGGCTACGGGTAATATGATATATCCGATGCTGTTTCAGCTTTTGGGCGCGGTGGTCAATATCATTTTCGATCCGCTTCTTATTTTCGGTTTGGGCTTTTTCCCCGAGCTGGGAGTGCTCGGCGCGGCTTTGGCTACGGTTTTCGGTCAGCTTTGCGGAATGATTTTTTCGATCATCATTATGTTCAAGAAGAATCACAAGGTAAGGATCGAGCTGAAAGGCTTCCGGTTCCGGAAGCAGACCGTAAAGAATATCTATGCCGTCGGCTTCCCTGCTATTATTATGCAGAGCATAAGCGCGGTTATGATGCTGTGCCTCAACGGTATATTTCAGGCGTACAATTCGATCGTGTCTATCGATGTTTTCGGCATATACTTTAAGCTTCAAAGCTTTGTGTTTATGCCGTGCTTCGGGCTTAACCAGGGTATAATGCCTATCGTCGGCTACAACTACGGCGCGCGGAACAAGGAGAGGATGTATTCGGCGATAAAACGCGGTATCATTATCGCGGCAGGCATTATGCTTATCGGAACTGTGCTGATGTGGACCATCCCCGACGTGATGCTTTCGATGTTCGGCAACGAGGAGAGCTTTACCGACGTTGATCCGCAGACGCTTATGGAAACGGGCGAGTTCGCGTTCCGTATAATCAGTCTTTGCTTTATCCCCGCGGCTGTCGGTATCATACTCACCACGGTTTTTCAGGCGGTGGGCAAGGGCTTCCGCAGCCTGATGATGTCTTTCTGCCGTCAGCTCATCTTCATCGCGCCGATCGCTTTGATACTCAGCCTGACCTTCGGCGTAAGATATGCCTGGTTTGCGTTCCCGATCGCCGAGATCGGCTCTCTCATAATCGGACTGCTGATCTTTATCAATCTTGTCAGAGGCGATTTCAAGAGACTCGATGAGCCGTTAAGATAATAGTTTTTCACCTCAGCGCATATTATTGCATTGAGGTGATTTTTTTGGAGGATTATAGTCAGCAGATCACATATGATGAGAATTGGCAGAGCGTCAGCGAGCCCGAGATACCCGTCATAGCCACGCAAAACGAAGAGGATGAAGCCGAATCAGTCATAAAAAAGAGTAGAAAAGCGCCCCGGCAGCTCGTGCTGACTTTTCAGCTCGTTGTATGTATGATAATTGCTCTGGCGGCTTTTGTCCTGAAGGGGATAGGCGGAGAAGTCTATGCTGCGGTTAAGGACTGGTACACCGCGAACCTCAACCAAACCGCTATTTTTGACGGGAACGGCGGCTTTTCGCTGTCGAATCTTTTTGCGGCGACAAAGGATGAAGCTTAAAATATTCTCAACGGAACTAGAGTTATCCTATACTCTGCTTTGCCTTGTCGCTTTATGCATAGTTTCAGGTACTTTTCAGGGGTTTTTGTGGTGCTCGGCTGCGATACTTATCCACGAAAGCGGTCACTTTCTGGCTATGAAGCATTACGGATATTTCCCTGAAAGAATTAAAATATCTCTCTTTGAAATAGCCGTTACCGACCGCCTGCGCCGTCAAAGGCGTGACAGGGAAAACTTTTTTATTATTTTTTTCGGTCCTTTTGCGAATTTTGTTTGTGTTCCGCCGCTTTATCTGTTATACTTAAAGGGTATAGGGGCTGTTTTGCCCTTCGCGGCGGCAAATCTGTCGGTCGGGCTGTTCAATTGTCTGCCCGCGATGTCCTTGGACGGAGGACAGATCCTCTATCTTTTGATGTGCCGCAAATACTCGCAGCATACCGCGGAAAGAATAGTCAACACGGCGACGTTTCTTTCGGTTTTTCCGCTTGCCGCGATAGGGTTCATTATGCTGCTGCAATCCAAAAAGAATTTTTCTCTGCTGTTTATCAGCGGCTATCTTACGGCTTCGCTGATTTGCAGGAGCGACAGATATTACTGACTTTGCCGGGAGGGTGTTATGGTCAGCAAGGAAGTTGAAAAGCTTTTATTAAAGGTTCAAAAGCCGGGACGTTATGTCGGCGGTGAGCTCAATGAGGTTATCAAGGACAAGCGGAAGGTAGCGGTGCGCTTTGCTTTCTGCTTTCCCGACACATACGAAGTGGGTATGTCGCACCTCGGAATGAAGATCCTCTACAGCCAGTTCAATAAGGTCGAGGATATCTGGTGCGAGCGCGTGTTCGCGCCGTGGGTCGATATGGAGGAGGAAATGCGCAAGCATAACATCCCTCTTTACGCGCTTGAAAGCGGCGATCCGCTGTCTGATTTTGATTTCATCGGCTTTACTCTGCAATATGAGCTCAGTTTTTCGAATATGCTGAATATGCTGCGCCTCGGCAACGTTCCGATCACCACAAAAAAGCGCGGCGAGGAGCTGAAAAACATCGTTGTCGCGGGAGGTCCCTGCGCCTGCAATCCCGAGCCAGTCGCCGATTTTGTCGATCTGTTTTTTATCGGCGAAGGCGAAGAGGTAGATTTAGAGGTAATTGACTTGTTCCGCAAATGCAAGGCGGAAGGAAAAAGCAAAAGCGAGTTTTTAAGAATGTGCGCCGACATCGAGGGCGTGTATGTTCCGTCGCTGTATGAAGTCGACTACAACCCCGACGGGACGATAAAGAGCTTTATGCCAAAGGATGGAGCGCCTGCGGTCATTCACAAAAGACTGATGACCGATATGGACAGCTCTTATTATCCCGACAACTTCATCGTGCCGCTGGTGGAGATCGTCCACGACCGCGCTGTCCAGGAGATCTTCCGCGGCTGTATCCGCGGCTGCCGCTTTTGTCAGGCAGGCTTTATATACCGCCCCGTGCGCGAGAAGTCGCCCGATACAATCAACGCCCAGTGCCGCGCCTTGTGTGAGAACACTGGCTATGACGAGGTGTCGCTTTCGTCGCTCAGCTCAAGCGATTACAGCCGTATAGTCGAGCTGCTCGAAAAGCTTTTGGAATGGACTGGTGATGAAAAGGTCAGCATTTCGCTGCCGTCGCTTCGTGTTGACGGCTTTACCGACGAGATAATGAACAAAATCAAAACCGTGCGCAAAAGCGGACTTACCTTTGCCCCCGAGGCGGGCAGCCAGCGTATGCGCGACGTTATAAATAAAAACGTTCAGCACGATGAGCTTATGCAGACCTGTGCCACCGCCTTCGCCGGCGGCTGGACTACCGTTAAGCTATACTTTATGATCGGACTTCCGACCGAGACGATGGACGACGTCGCCGATATAGCTCACCTCGGACAGGACGTTGTTAATACCTATTACAACACGCCTAACCGTTCAAAGGGCAAAAGCGTGCGCGTCACGGTCTCCGCGTCGTCCTTTGTGCCGAAGCCGTTCACGCCGTTCCAGTGGGAGCCGCAGGACACGATCCCGGTTTTGCACGAAAAGCAGAAGCATATCATCGACAGCATAACCTCAAAAAAAATTCAGTTTAACTATCACGACGCCGATACGAGCTTTTTGGAAGCGGTGTTCGCGCGCGGCGACAGAAAGCTCTGCCGCGTGATGGAGCTCGCCTGTGACAGAGGCTTTCACTTTGACGGATGGAACGACTGCTTCCGCCTTGAAAAATGGCTTGAACTGTTTGAAGAATGCGGAATAGACCCCGCGTTTTACGCAAACCGCCGACGCGATTTTGACGAGATTTTGCCGTGGGATCACATCGACTACGGCGTTACAAAGCGCTTTTTGCAAAAGGAATGTCAAAAGGCGTACAACAATCAGACCACACCGCATTGCCGTCTGGAGTGCTCGGGCTGCGGCGCGGCGAAATACGGAAAGGGTGTGTGCTTTGAAAAACGTCAGGATATGGTTTAAAAAGGATTTCGAGTGCCGCTACATTTCCCATCTCGATCTCAACCGCACTATGCTGCGCGCGCTGCACAAAAGTAAAATACCGATCTGGCACACCGAGGGCTTCAACCCTCATCCGTTTGCCACGTTTCCTTTGCCGCTGTCACTCGGCTTCAGGGGCGTAAACGAGTGTATGGACGTTCGCCTTGAAGATGAAGATTATTCTTTTGAAGAAATAAAAGACAAGCTCAATGATTGTCTTCCCCGCGGTATACGCGTTTTCAACGTCACCGAGGCGATAATGAAAGCCGGAAAGGTCGCGTTCGCGTCTTTTACAATAAAGCTTTCGCTGCCGAACAAGCCCTCAGGTCTTGTCTGCCGTCAGCTTGAGGAGCTGCTTTCTCAAAGCACAATCGAAGTCGAAAAAAAGTCGAAAAAGGGAATCAAGACCGTTGATATAAAGCAGGGGATAAAAGAATACTCCGTTAAGGAGCAGTTCGATTTTGCCGAGCTTGATATCGTTCTCGCGGCGGGCAGCAGCGACAACGTAAATCCGAATCTTCTCATTTCAGCGCTGGAGAGCAGAACCGGCGAGGAGTATGAGACGGACGTCACACGAAACGATTTATATACAGAAAATTCGGAACCATTCAGATAGGGGACAGTTATGTTTACATTCACGATCCGGGATGCGGAGTTTCTCAATGAATTTATGGGAAAGATCCGCACATACGTCAACAAATCCTACAAATACACCATGAGCTATCTCGCAAGCCAGGTCGTATGCGACTACAAGGATAACGAAAGGCTTATTCTGATTTCGATCAACAAGTCGGCCTATCAGAATCTTTACAGCTTTTTCCATCTCAACGACAACCATATGCAGTACGCGGCGTTTTCCTGTCTTGAAAACGCTCTGTATGCCATGCGGATGTATTATATGCTCGTAACAAATCCGGGAGATATGCATACATATATCACGTCGTCGAATTTCTCGCTCGAGGAAAGCGAAAAGCGCGAAGAGGAAAAGCAACAGGAATACTCCGAGGGACAGGAGCCGTTCTCTATCAAGGAATTCTACAATTCGCTTCACCTTTTCAATACCTTTGTTTTGAAAAGCCCGGCGATCTCATCTCAGCTGTATGACAGAAACCTCTATCTCGGTCTGTCCTGCGGAAAGGAGCTCAGCGACGAGCTGCAAAACGAAGTGAGAAAAAACTTCATCGGAGCATACCTCTCGCTCAGCATCCACACAAAAATGTTCTTCAACGGTGGTCTTGACGAAGAGCTTGAAGACTTTGAAAGCGAACTCGACGATGATTTCAGAGAGTATGTAAAGAGATTTTCATAAAGGATTTTCAAAAGCTTCACAAACTCTTGCGGTAAACTTCAAATAACTGTCACACAGCGGCATTATTATATAAGCACAGTAAAGAGAGAAAACAAAGATTGCTTGATAGACTATTTTTTCATAGATGTTCCTCATGTAAAGACCGACCGCTGTGGCCGGTCTTTATTGTTTGGTGAAAAATGTATTATTATTCTTTAAACGAATATTTAAAACAAACCTTCGGCGAAAAGGTATATAAAATCTCACTCAACGGCTCAATGACCTGCCCTAACCGCGACGGCGTCTGCGGCACTCAAGGCTGTATTTTTTGCAGCGCGGGCGGCTCGGGCGAGTTTTCGGCAAGCAGCGCGCTTCCCGTCAGCGAACAGCTTGAAGATGCAAAGCGGAGGATCATGCAAAAAACCGACTGCAAAAGATTCATCGCGTATTTTCAGCCTTTTACGAACACCTACGCGCCCGTATCGCGCCTCAGAGAGCTTTTTTATGAGGCGATAAAGCCCGATGACATCGCCGCGCTTTCGATTGCGACGCGCCCCGACTGCTTAGGCGACGACGTGATCTCCCTTCTTGACGAGCTTAACCGTATAAAGCCCGTTTGGGTGGAGCTGGGTTTGCAGACCATCCATCCAAAAAGTGCCGAATATATCAGGAGAGGCTATCCGCTTGAAATATATGACAGTGCCTGCGAGCGGCTTCATAAGATCGGCGTCAATGTCATTACTCATATTATCCTGGGACTTCCGGGAGAAACAAAAGAGGATATGATCCAAAGCGCCCGATACGCGGGGGAAAGAAGCGACGGAATAAAGCTGCAGCTTCTCCATGTTTTGCGCGGTACGGATTTATATGAAGAGTACAGCACGGGAAAGATCAGGACGCTTTCGCTCGAGGAATATATCGACATTCTGTGCGGCTGCATCGAGGCGCTGCCGCCGGATGTGGTGATCCACCGCCTTACCGGAGACGGCGATAAAAAGCTTTTGGTTGCTCCCTTGTGGAGCGGAGACAAAAAGAATGTTCTTAACTCCATACAAAAAGCCCTGCGCGACAGAAACGTCACACAGGGCGCAAAGTATAAAATTGATTAATCCTTCGGAACGTTGGGATCCTTCTTCGCTTTTCGCTCGGAAATGATCCGGTACGCAACATAACCGAAGAAGCCCGCGGCGGTCACACATGAAACGCAAAGCACCGCGATTGGAACCACAGTGTCATGATCTTTTTGGATTTTGCCGTTTGAGGTTTTTTCGGCGGCAGCGGCATTGGCTTCGGTGGCTCTTTGCGAATCGACCGGTTTTCCCTTGCTGCCGCTGCTGCTTTGAGATTTTGAGCCGGAAGACTCCGAAATCTTCGCTTTGGATTTTTTGCCGCTTTCGCTCTTTGCGCTGACGGAAGATTTTTCGCTTCCCGGGTAGGTTTTTCCGCCGGCAGAGGAGCTTTTGCCGCTGTATGTATCATCGCCGCCGCCTGAGCTTTCAGGGCTGCTTTCGGGATCATCCGATTCATCATAACCTACGATGATCTCTCCCGAAACACATTCTCCGATGCTGAGCCACTGCGCGTCGGGATCGACGCATTCCGACGCGGTGAAGTCGATCGGGGATGAGCCTTCTTCAACGGCTTTGAACTCCAAAGTGAAAATAACGCCGCCGTCTTTTACGGAAGCGCCTTTTTCGCATAAATACGAAAGCCTGACTCTGTCGTCAGTTTCGTTGGTCACGACTTTTGAGCCGTCCGGAGCAGTCGCCTCGCGAAATTCCAAAACGGATTTGTCATATGAAAAAGAAAACATCGCCGCGCTGAGCTTTGTGTTGCATTCAGCCGTCATTTCAATATCGACAAGGCGGTTTTTCCTGCATTTAACCGTATCAAGCGCAAAAGAAACAGCATCGGCGGCAAACGCCGTCACCGCAGAAGGCAAAAAAATAAGAGCCGCCAAAAGAATCATCAAAAGCTTTTTCATCCCGGCAGCCCCCTTCTGTTTTTTATTATTTTAGCATATTGAGTTTCGGTTTGCAAGAGTAATAGGTTATATTAATAATCTTTTGGTTTGCCGCATTTTGAACATGTTTTTGAAAAAACTCCGTTGAAAGAACCGCCGCAATATTGGCACAGTCCCATATCTTTGAAAGTTATGTCAGCGTTAAGCTTGAATTTTTCACAATGCGTTTCATTGTTTTGGTAGTCATTATGTTCAACATATAGAGAATTATTAACAAATCTTTTGAATATGTATTTTTGATAATACGAATCACTGCCTTTTACAAGCTCATATGCTGCCGATTCGCTCAGCCCGCGTGATTCAAGCAGCCTTCTGATTTTTCCGCCGTATCCACTGCCAACGGTAAATGTCATATATTCGATTACACGGTCGGAATGTTCAAGCCTGTTTTGTACGTCCTTTTTTATTTTTTTAAATGAGTCGTTTGGAATTTGAGGTGAAATATCTTCAAATAGATTTCCAAATTCAAAATAGGGTTTATCGCACTTTTGAAAATAGGAAACCGCTATCTTCTCCCAAAAAGCTTTGTAGGTATCGGTATAGTCATGCAGTTTGAATGCTGTTTTAAGTTCTGCCGAGTAACCGATATAAGGGAAAGACAAACAATCCTCGCTGTTAATAAATTCTAAAAATGGTATGCAATAGATTTGCCACCAAGCCTTGTGTTCGTCAGGAAATTGATCAGTTACAGAACGAAGCTGTTTTTCGGCATCGCTATATTTCTCTATTTTTATCAGTGTTTCGGCATTTTTGAGCAGACGTTCTTTTTCTGCTTCGCCTTTAACTGTTTCTACGGCTCCTTCAACCTGAACAGTTCCTCTAATTTCCTGGATTTTTTGTTGAAGTGTGCTTTTCATATATTTGGTGCCGCAAAACTCACATTTTGCAAATTCTCGGCTGTCATCAATAATAAGGCAGGCACCGCATAAGTCGCATTTTAATGCTTCCATTGATTTCATATAAGGCATCTCCTTTTGCTTCTAAATGAAAAATTATGATTTTATTATATCATAGGTAAGCGTCAAAAGCAATAATAATGAAGTAATAAGCCGTTTTGTTTGACTTTTCTCCTATGTGAATCAGGCTTATTGCTTTTGTTAATAACAATTTCTTCTCAAAAATAAAAAACACCACTTGATTTTTACAGAATTATTTGTTATAATAGTCTGCGGCGAAGAAACGGAGAGATGTCCGAGCTGGCCGAAGGAGCATGATTGGAAATCATGTGTACGGTAATCACCGTACCAGGGGTTCGAATCCCCTT
>CACXGW010000042.1 GCA_902767325.1 uncultured Ruminococcus sp. | reverse complement strand
TCCGCGAGAACATCCTCAAGCGGGATTCCCTGATCGACCATCATAACGATCAGATGATACAGCAAGTCGGTGATTTCGTAGATAGTCTCAACGTGATCTCCGTTTTTCGCGGCAATGATCACCTCGGCGCTTTCCTCACCGATCTTCTTGAGGATCTTGTCAATGCCCTTGTCAAGAAGGTAGCATGTGTAAGAGTTCTCGATAGGATTGTCGCGTCTGTCCTCGATCGTCTTGTAAAGATTTGTAAGTACGAGTTTTTCTTTTTCTGCCATTATAAAGCCTCCTATATAAATTTATAATAGTTTATTAAAGAAACAGGAATGATTGCCGGTGTGACACGCGGCTCCGGTCTGCTCAACGGTGACGAGGATGGTGTCGTCGTCGCAGTCGGAGTAGACGTCAACTACCTTTTGATAGTGCCCCGATGTAGCACCCTTGTTCCAAAGCTCACCGCGGCTTCTCGACCAAAACCAGGTATAGCCAGTCTCAAGCGTTTTTTGAAGACTTTCGCGGTTCATATAGGCGAGCATAAGCACCTCGCCCGTAGATTTTTCCTGCACTATGGCGGGAATCAGATCCGATTTTACAAAAAATTTATCCAAATCCATAATACAACCTATATTTTTCTCGTCATTTCGATCGCCTGTTTCAAATCAAGCGTGCCGCTGTAAATAGCCTTGCCGCAGATCGCGCCGTAAACATCCAGATCGGAAAGATTGATTATATCTTTAAGCACCGTGATGCCTCCGCTGGCGATGATGTTGCAGCTCACCTCGTGAGCAAGGTCGTCAAGCTGCTTGAGGTTGGGACCGGAAAGCATTCCGTCCTTGGCGATGTCGGTGAAAACGATCGTCTGTACACCGACGTCCTCCATACGCTTGGCAAGCTCTATGTAGTCGATCTCGGAGTTGTCGAGCCAGCCCTCCGCCCGGACCTTTCCGTCCATGGCGTCGATACCGACAACGATCCTGTCGCCGAAGCTTCTTACGGCGTCCTTAACGAACTGCGGGTCTTTTACAGCCGCCGAACCGAGAATGACACGGTCGATGCCCCGGCTGAGATAATACTCCGCCGCATCCATATTGCGGATACCGCCGCCTACCTCGACCTTTAAGCCGGAGGATTTTGCGACGTCGGCGATCAGATCGGCGTTGATGAGCTTTGCGTCCTTTGCGCCGTCCAGATCGACCATATGCATCCACTGAGCTCCGGCTTGGGCAAAGCCTTTCGCGGCTTCATAAGGAGAATCGGCGACCTTTTCCGCTGTTGCGTAAACGCCTTTTTGCAAGCGGACGCAATTGCCGTCTTTTATATCTATAGCTGGTAAAATTATCATTTAGAGCACTCCCTTTGTAGAAAGAGGTTTTCCGCTTTGGTTTTGCTTTACCGCAAGTCTGAGAGCATGCGCCGCCGCCTTATAAAGCGCCTCTGTGATGTGGTGGGAGTTGTCGCCGTAGACAGCCTTCATATGGAGCGTGATCCCGGCGTTGAACGCGAGGGCGCGCATAAACTCAACGGTTAGAGCGCAGTCGTAGTCGCCGCAGCACTCCTGCGGGAAATCGGCGTCGAACACCAAAAACGGTCTGCCGCTAACATCGACCGACGCAAACGCAAGAGCCTCGTCCATCGGTACATAAAAGCTTCCGAAGCGGTCGATAGAGCCCTTGTCACCGAGCGCTTTTGCAAACGCCTGACCCAGCACTATTCCGGTATACTCAACGGTGTGATGACCGTCGACCTGCAGATCGCCCTTAACGGAAACCGTCAGCCCGAAGCCGCCGTGAGTAGCAAAGGAGGTCAGCATATGGTCAAAAAACCCTATGCCGGTGTCTATCCTTACCTCTCCTCCGTCAAGCGACAGAGAGAGCGAAATATCTGTTTCTTTGGTTTTTCTGGTAACGTCAGCCGTTCTCATACATTCACCTCAAAATATTCATTGAGCGCCGAAAGGACCTTTTCGACCTCTGCTTCGGTGCCCGCCGTAACGCGCAGATAGTCCCCCATCAGACGCACCACAATTGATTTGTCCTTTAAAAACTCCCAGATTTGCTTTGACTGATCGGTTTTTACAAAGACGAAATTTGCCACGCTGCTGTAGACTGTCATATTTTGCCGCCCGGCAAAAATCTTTACCAGTCCATTATACAGCATTTCGCGATTCTTTACAATCGTTTTTTTCCTGTTTTGCAAATATTCTTTTTGGCGGAATATCACTTCGCCGAAAGCCTGTGAGATGCTGTTGACATTATACGGCGATTTGACCGCCTTTATTGCCGTGGAAATAACGGGATTCGCCACAGCAAAGCCGAGCCTCAGCGCCGCGGCGCCCACAAGCTTTGAAGCCGTGCGAAATAATATCAGATTGCTGTGCTGATCCACCTCATCGAGAAGGCTTTCGTCCCAGAAATCCATATACGCTTCGTCGAGGATAACAAGAGCGTCAACCGATGTCACAAGACGGCGCGCGTCCTCTTTTGAAATTCCCCTTCCGGTGGGATTGCAGGGATTTGAAAAAATCACTATACCGATCTTATCATCGTTGATTTTTCTGATAAGCGCGTCCACGTCCAAATCAAGGTTTTCGTCCTTGATAAACGTCTCACATTCGACCTCGCAGATCGATGAATAGAAATTATACATCGAAAAATCAGGAGACGCGACGAGCATCTTATCTCCCTTTTTCAGAAAAGCGGATTCAATCAGAAAAATCAACTCATCCGAACCGTTGCCGGCTGTTACAAGCTCGGGTTTTACACCGTAATATTCCGCAAAAGAATTAACCGCACTCTGCGCCAACGGGTCGGGATAGCGGTTGAATTCAACTTCTTCAAGCTTTTGACGAAGCTGCGCTTTTATATCCTCGGGAAAATTGACAGGACACTCGTTAGCGTCCAGTCGGACTTCGTATGTACCGCTTATCGGCTCATACGGCACCAGGTTTTTTATTTTATCATTTAACTGATACATCTTTTCTACACCTTCCGGTATCATTTATTCCATATCAAAGCGCACTTTTATCGAATTGGCGTGCGCTGTCAGACCCTCCGCGTCGGCAAAGCGCACTACATCCGCCGCGTCCTTTCTGAGCGCGTCCTCGGTGTAGCAGATAAAGCTCGACTTCTTGATAAAGCTGTCGACCGAGAGCGGTGAAAAGAAACGCGCTGTGCCGCTTGTCGGCAAAACATGGTTGGGACCCGCGAAGTAGTCGCCGAGCGGCTCGGGGCTGTAATTCCCGAGGAAAACAGAGCCGGCGTTGTCGAGCTTGCCGACATACTCCATCGGATCAGCGCAGCAGACCTCAAGGTGCTCGGGAGCCAATTCGTTGGCGAAATCTATAACCTGCGAGATGTCGCTGCAAACGATGATCGCGCCGTAATTATCAAGCGAGTATTCTATAATATCCTTACGCGACAGATACTGCATCTGACGCGCGATTTCAGATTTTGTCTGCTCCGCGAGCTCCTCGGAATCGGTAAGAAGGATCGAGGAAGCCAGCTTGTCGTGCTCTGCCTGACTCATCAGATCGGCGGCGAGGAACTTCGGATCGGCTGTCTTGTCAGCGACGATCAGTATCTCACTGGGACCGGCTATCATATCTATATCTACCGTTCCGTAAAGGAGCTTTTTGGCGGTCGCTACAAATATATTTCCAGGACCGACGATTTTGTCGACCTTCGGAACGGTCTCGGTGCCGTAAGCCATAGCCGCTATCGCCTGAGCTCCGCCCATCAGGAATATCCTGTCAACGCCCGCGATCTTTGCGGCTGCGATAACGTCCGGGTTGGGAGTGCCGTCCTTTTGCGGAGGTGTGCACATAACAAGCTCCCGAACGCCGGCAATTTTAGCGGGGATCGCGTTCATCAAAACGGACGAGGACAACGCAGCAGTGCCGCCCGGAACATAGATTCCGACGCGCTTCAGTCCGCGCACGCGCTGACCCATAATGACGCCGTTTTCCTTTGTCGTAAGCCAGCTTTGCTGAACCTGACGCTGATGGAAATCTCTGATATTAGCCGAAGCTTTTTCAAATGTACTGATAAGCTCCGGGTCACATTTGGTAATGATTCCGTCGATATCCTCTGGTAAAATCTCAGTTTTCTCGGGCGCTGTTCCGTCAAACTTTATTGTATATTCACGCACAGCCTTATCGCCGTTTTCGCGCACATTTTCCAGAATAGCGGAAACGGCGGGCACGACGTCTTTGTCGGAGCTCTGCGCTCTCTTTTTTAAGCAGTCTATAAATTCATACTCTTTTTTGCCGTCGGCAATGACCGTAGTAATCATTTCGTGACTTCCTCCAATTTCTTCTGCAATTGTTCGATCTCTCTTTTTCTGAGCTTCAGGCTTGCCGTATTGGCTATAAGGCGGGCGGAAATATCCTCTACCCACTCGATGACCTCAAGCCCGTTCGCTTTCAGTGTTGAGCCGGTCTCAACTATATCGACTATTCCGTCGGACAGCCCCACCAGAGGAGCCAGCTCTACGGAACCTTCTATCTTTATGATGCGCACGTCCATATTTTTGTCGTCAAAAAACGCGCGCGTAACGTTCGGGTATTTTGTGGCGATGGTCTTAGTAGCATAACCGCCGTAAAAATCCGTGTTTTCCTTTGTGGCAAGGGCAAAACGGCACTTTCCGAACCCTAAATCGAGCAGCTCGTAAAAGGAGCGGCCCTGTTCGAGGATAGTGTCTTTTCCCACGACTCCCAAATCACAGACGCCGTGTTCGACATATGTGATAACATCGGCGGCTTTCGCCAAAACGACCTCAAAATCGTTGTCGCCGATCGGCAGAATGAGCCTTCTGCCCTTGTTTTTTACCTCGTCGCAGTTGTAGCCGATTTTCTCGAGCAGCTCGACGGTGGATTTTTCAAGTCTGCCCTTCGTCAGGGCTATTCTCAACGGCTGCATACCATTACCTCCGCTATTCCTCTTTCTTTTGCGAACGCCTCGGTCTCTTCAAGAGTTTGCAAAACGCTGAACTGAGCTTTTCTGCCCTGAGCGCAAAGCTTTTCGACCAAAGCTATCCCCTTCATCTCGCAGCCTTCCTCGGCAAAAACGAGAACTTCCGGCTTGTCGGCATAGCTGACATCGCCGTCGGAGAGGGTTTTCAAGGTCACAGCGTCGGTGTCGATAGCAAAACCCGCCGCGCCCATGGGAGCGTCAAATTCGGAAAGCAGATAGTCATATCTGCCGCCGGAAAGCACGGCGTCGCCGATTCCGCTGATGTAGCCGGTAAACACGATGCCCGTGTAATAATCGTTCCTCTGCACCAGACCAAGATCGACAATGAGCTTTTCGCCGAGTCCGAGCGAATCAAGGCTTGAATATACAGTGTGCAGATAATCAAGATCCTGAGCAGCCTTTGTGCCCTGACATATGCTCTGCGCCTTTTCAAACACTTCTTCCCCGCCGAACAGCGAAGGAAGCTTGCGAATCGCCGAAACAGCCTGACACGACTCCAGCTTATCGAGCAGATTGTTAAGAGCGGAGTAGTTTTTGCCTTCGATAGACAGCCTGATTTTTTCCTTATAATCCTCGCTTATATCGAGCCCGTCGGAAAGAGCGTCAAAAACTCCGGCGTGACCGAGCTCGATACGGAAGTCCGTCGCCACAGCCTTCATCGCTTTTACCGCGGTTGTGATTATTTCCAGGTCAGCGCGGATACCCTTGACGCCGAGCAGCTCAACGCCCATCTGCATAAGCTCGTTGCTTCTGCCCGTAAGGGTGGGATTGTTGCGGTAAACCGCCTGCTTATAATACAGACGCACCGGCATAACGTTGTTTTTTAAACGGGAAGAAACCATTCGCGCGATAGGCAGCGTGGAATCGGGACGAACGACCATAAGCCTGCCCTTGTTATCGGTAAGCTTGAACATCTCCTCCTGGGAAATGCCGCTGCACGGAAGCGAAAACACATCGTAAAACTCAATTCCCGGGGTGATAACGCGCTTGAATCCGCCTGTGACAAACACTTTTTCTATTCTGCCGCAGATGTCGTCCATCGCGGCGCATTCGGAAAAAAGAAAGTCCTTTGTTCCCTCGGGCGTGATTTTCAAATACTTTTTCATAATACCTCTTGTTTTGATTATTTTTATCGCAAAAACACTTTATCTTGCTAACGTGCTAATATATTACCACAATAAAATGTTCTTGTCAAGACACGCCGCACAATTACAAAAATAATTGTGCGGTGAATAAATAACTTAACTGTTTTTATTGATAGTGTCTTCGAAATTTTCTTCGTCCTGAGACTTTTCGTTATTTTCTTCTTCCTGTTCTTCCTCTTCTTCGTCGCTTCCGAGGTGCATTATCTTTTTAAGCTTTTTCATCTGCTCCTGCTCACGCTCGGCGCGGATACGCTTTTGCTCCTCGGCAATAACGGTGTAATTGAGAACCTGGAAGTCGAGGGCCTCCTGAGCGATCTTGCCCTTTTCCTCGATTTTATTGCGGGATTTCTTAGCGATCAGCGAATAGATGACAGCGTAGATCGGTGTGCCGAGGATAAAGCCGGGAACGCCGAAAAGCGCGCCGCCGACAATGACGCTGAACAATACCCAAAAGCTTGAAAGTCCAACCTGGTTGCCTATGATCTTGGGCTTGAGGATGTTGCCGTCGATCTGCTGAATGATAAACGCTATGACGACAAACCAAATCGCCAGCCAGGGATCGATCAGCAAAAGGACAAACGCGCTCGGGATAGCGCCGATGAACGGTCCGAAGAACGGAACGATGTTGGCAACACCGCAGAGCACCGCGATAAGCGAAGCGTACGGGAACTGGAAAATGGACAGAACCACAAAGAAGATCAAACCGATAAGTGCGGAATCGAGAATATCTCCGACCAAAAAGCGGCCGCATTTTGTATCGGTTATATCGACGATCTCATACACCTTCGGGAGATATTTGATAGGAATGAAGGCTACCGCGATTTTTTTGACCTGGCGGCAAAGCTGCTCCTTGTAAATAAGGAAATAAATGGAAATAACAATGCCCATCAAAGCGTTGTAGATACCGGTCGCGGCGTTGGAAACAAAGGATTGGAGCCAGTTGAGCGCCATTTTTGTAAGGTCCTGGCTGCCTGTAAAGAAGCTCGTTACGCTCTTGAAAATATCGTCGGTCGAAACATTCTGCAAAAACGGAAGATGCATTTCGGAAACATTCCTTGACATTTCCCTGATGGTTCCCTCAACCGATTTGATATATGTCGGAAAGCTTTCGACCAGGTTTGACAGGTTGTTGATGATCTGAGGGATCAGCACGACTATCAATGCTCCGATTATCGCGAAGGTGCCGACATAGGTGATGGTCAGAGCAAGCGGCATTTTCAGCTTTTTAAGGAACTTGTGCTTTGTTCCCATTTTTCTGAAAGCTTTGTTATACAGGAACTTGTACGGAAAATTAAGAATGTACGCGATCAGAAAACCGATGAAAAACGGCATCAATATTCCCAATATCACCTTGAAAAGGTTCCAGAACCAGCCAAGATTGATAAAGAAGAAAATCATAAATACCGCAAACGCGATCGCGATCAATACATTCTTCATGGTGAGCAGACTTTTTTTCAAACCTATCACTCCTTAAAACAAAGACATCTGAGAGCTCTCGGGGATCCCCTTGAGCACGCCGACTGACGCCAGCGTTTCAATAACCGCCTTTGTTACTTTTGTTTTAATCTGAATATCCTCAATCGAGAGGTATTCTTTTGTTTTTTTGCCCTCTGCGGCAAGAGACTCCGCGGCAGCGTCGCCGACGCCGGCAAGTGAAGAAAACGGCAAGCGGATCTTTCCGTCCTCAACGAAATACATTTTCGCTTCGGACTTATAAATATCCACCGGGAGAACCTCTACCCCGCGCGCCATCATTTCGTTGACGATCTGGAGAGAAGCATAATCCTTTTCATC
Source organism: uncultured Ruminococcus sp. (assembly GCA_902767325.1). Classification (GTDB taxonomy): domain Bacteria; phylum Bacillota; class Clostridia; order Oscillospirales; family Acutalibacteraceae; genus Ruminococcoides. Next base: position 7,916 of record CACXGW010000042.1, on the reverse strand, counting down.
CTTATCGGACGCCTCGTGCGAATTCATAAGCTGCTTTATCCTGTTCATCTGCGTCTTTACGGCGGAATGTCCCTGCATAAGCAGCGCTCCGTCGATGTTTTCGCCGCGGACGGTAAAGTATGCCGCGTAGTATTCGGTGGGTCTGTGCACCTTATACCAGCCCAGCCGCAGCGCCGCTATCATATAAGCGGCGGCGTGCGCCTTCGGGAACATATACTTGATCTTCATACACGAGTCGATGTACCACTCGGGAACATCGTGCTCGCGCATAGCCTTGAAATGCTCCTCGGTCAGCAGCTTTGTGGCTTTGCCCTTACGGACGATCTCCATGATTTTAAACGCCATGGAATCCTCGAGCCCCTTATGCATCAGATATGTCATAATGGAGTCACGCGTTCCGATAACATCGGAAATGGTGCAGGTGCCGTTGTGGATAAGCTCCTGAGCGTTTCCGAGCCAGACATCGGTGCCGTGCGAAAGACCCGAGATCTGCAAAAGGTCGGTAAATGTCTTCGGTTTAGCTTCAACAAGCATTCCGCGGACAAATCCGGTGCCGCACTCGGGAATGCTGAACGTGCCCGTCTGTGAGTCGATATCCTCGGGCTTTACGCCGAGAGCCTTTGTGGATGTGAACAGCGACATAACGTCCGGGTCGCTCATCGAAACGTCCATTACGGGGATACCTGTGAACATTTCAAGATAATGATATATGGTGGGAACATCATGGCCGAGCTCATCGAGCTTGGTGATGGTGTCGTGTATGGAATGGAAGTCGAAGTGCGTCGTTATGTTATCCGACTTCATATCGTTTGCGGGGTGCTGAACGGGACAAAAATCGTAAACATCGTTTGTGCGCGGAACAACTACCATTCCGCCGGGATGCTGACCCGTTGTTCGCTTAACGCCGGTGCAGCCCTTTGCAAGGCGCTTTATCTCAGCCTTGTTGCAGGAGATACCTCGCTCTTCCAAATATTTCTTTACAAAGCCTATGGCGGTTTTTTCCGCTACGGTAGAAATCGTTCCCGCCTTGAATACGTTGTCCTTTCCGAAAAGCTGTTCGGTATAGCGGTGGGATTTTGACTGATATTCGCCGCTGAAATTAAGGTCGATATCAGGCACCTTGTCGCCTTTGAAACCGAGGAAGGTCTCGAACGGTATCTCGTGACCGTCCTGATCCATACGGGTGCCGCACTCGGGACAATCCTTTGGAGGCAAGTCAAAACCGGAGCCGTAGCTGCCGTCGGTGATGAACTCGCTGTGCTTGCATTTGGGACAAACATAATGCGGACAAAGAGGATTTACCTCGGAAATGCCCGACATAGTCGCGACAAACGACGAGCCGACCGAACCTCTTGAGCCAACAAGATAGCCGTGCTCCTCGCTGTCTGCAACGAGCTTCTGAGCGGTCATATAGAGCACCGAAAAGCCGAAGGTGGTAATGGCGTTAAGCTCCTTATCGAGCCTTGCCTTAACGATCTCGGGCAGAGGATCGCCGTATTTTTTCTTTGCTCTTTCCCAGGTGATACTAATAAGCTGTTCCTGAGCTCCGGGAATATCCGGCGGGAAAGTTCCGCTTGGGATCGGGCGTATCTCCTCACACATATCCGCGATCTTGTTGGTGTTTGTAACAACCACCTCATACGCCTTTTCCTTGCCGAGCCACTCGAACTCCTTGAGCATTTCGGCAGTCGTGCGGAAATACAGCGGAGCCTGCTGATCGGCGTCCTTGAATTTCAGCGCAGCCTGCAATATCTTTCGGTATTCGCTGTCTGTCGGGTCGATAAAATGAACGTCGCAGGTCGCGCAAACGGGCTTCTTGAGCTCTTTTCCGAGCCTGATGATCGTACGGTCGATCTCGCGCAGCTCGTCAACGGTTTTGAAGGTTCCGTTGCGGATAAGAAACTCGTTGTTGCCCGAGGGCTGTATTTCAAGATAATCGTAAAACGAAGCGATACTCTTCAGCTCGCCCCACGGAGCGCCCTTTAAAATGCTGCGGTAAAGCTGACCCTCGCAGCAGGCGGAACCGATTATCAGTCCCTCGCGGTGCTTGACGAGATCACTTTTCGCTATGCGCGGCTTCTTGTAAAACGTTTCCAGATGGCTTTTGGAAATAAGCTTATACAAGTTCTTTAAGCCAACATTATTCTTTGCAAGAATTATCTGATGATACGTCGGAAGCTTTTTGAAGTCGCCTCCGGCTATTTTTGTATTGATGTCATTAACGGTCGTGATGTTGTAGTCGTCCTTCAGACGGCTGCAAAGCGAAATGAATATCTTCGCCAAAATCTCGGCGTCGTCGGTGGCGCGGTGATGATTAAAGCTGCCCAGCCTCAGATAGTTTGCCACAGTATCGAGCTTTACATTCTTTATGTCGGGCAGAATCGCGCGAGAGATCGCCACGGTATCGATCGAAGTATAGCGGTATTCCGTGTGCATATTCTCACACGCCTTACGGATAAACGATGTATCAAAAGGAGCGTTGTGAGCCACGAGAATACGGTCTCCGGCAAACTCGAGAAACGCCGATACAGCTTCCTTCTGCGAGGGAGCACCCTTGACCATCTCGTCGGTGATCCCGGTCAGCTCGGTTATCTTGGAAGAGATCGGCATTTCGGGATCGGCAAAGGTTGAGAAAGTGTCGATTATCTCACCATTTTTTACCTTTACGGCGCCGATCTCGGTGATCTTGTCGCGCAGCGGCGACAAGCCCGTGGTCTCGATGTCAAAGCAAATGAATGTATCATCAAGCGGAGCATCCTGCGTTCCTGCTACGGACTCTACGAGATCGTCCATAAAATACGCCTCAATGCCGTAGATGACCTTTATTTCTCCGCCAAGCTCTTCCTTAATATATTCAGCCGCGTTCATCGCGTCCGGAAACGCCTGCGCCACACCGTGGTCGGTGATGGCAACAGCCTTGTGACCCCATTCGTACGCGCGGTTGACAAGAGTTCCGGCGGGCGTGAGCGCGTCCATCTGCGACATATTCGTATGCATATGAAGCTCAACGCGCTTCTCCTCAGCGTTGTCGACGACCTTGATCTTCTTCGCGGTTCCGATCGAGGATGCGCTTAAAACAGAGCCCTTTGCGAAATCGTCATACTCGATATTGCCCATAACGACGATGGTTTTGCCTGCTTTGAGCGAATCGAGCGGCTCCGAGTCCCTGACCGGGCAAAAGACCTTGACGGTCACGGAACCGGTATAGTCGGTTATATCAATGGTGATGATACTGTTTTTGCTGTTTTTGGTGGTGCGCCTCTCGATTTCAACTATATCGCCCCAAACCACAACGCCTTTCATACCGTCGAAAAGCGTTTGAATCGGAACCATCTTTCCGCGAATGCTTCTGCCGTACAGCGGACGGACGGAGGAGTTCAGAATCTGCGGAGTGGCAAAGCTGCCCTCGCGGATCTCCACCTCGGTCACGGCTTCTTCTGCCCGGAGGCTGCGGACTTCTTCGGTGACGCTTTCGTCTTCGCGGTAAAAGTCGACAGCTTTTTGCAGCTTTTCACGCTGCAAGCGGGTCTGGGCGTTCTGAAGCGCCTGCTTATATTCGGTGTTGTTATCGTCCACCTCAAAGGTGCCGGTATATTTTATTTTTAACTCCAGGTCAAATTCTTCGGCAATAAGACGTGAAAGCGACTTGTCAAAGCCTTTTGCGTCCAGCAGCGCCTTGCCGCCGTTGTTGAGGTGAATAAACAAGCTGTCGCCGTCAAGCTTTATTTCGGCGTTGTTCAGCGTGCCGTTTATGCTCGGCATCTCTCGCCTTACGGCTGCGTACAGCTCGGGAAAATAATCGGTGCTGAACAGCTCGGCTCCGAAGTGAGGCTTTATCACAACGGAAGCGTCAAGCTCTTCGGATAAAAGCTTTTCCGTTTTGATGAGCTTGTCGTGCTCGGTCAAAGAGGGAAAATCGACCCAAAGGGTGACGACCCTCACCTCGTTTAAAATGTTAACTTTTGTAACGATTCCGCTGAGGATCGCGTCTGAAATATCATCGCGCTCCGCAAAGGAACCGAATAAATCTCTTATTGATTTCATCCTGTTTCCTTACATCTTTTCAATTTCTTCCATCAACGCGTCGACAAGCTTATCCTCGTCGACCTTATAGAGAACCTCTCCCTTTTTAAAGACAAGACCGCAGCCGTCGCCGCCCGCGATCCCGATGTCGGCTTCCTTAGCCTCTCCGGGTCCGTTTACAACACAGCCCATAACGGCGACCTTGATGTTCTTTTCGCAGCCGCGCAGTCTCTCTTCGACCTCGTTTGCGATCCTTACAAGATCTATGCGCGTTCTGCCGCAGGTCGGGCAGGAAACGAACTGCACTCCGCCCTCTTTCAGATCGAGAGCCTTCAGAATGTCGTTTGCGGCGTAGACCTCACGCACCGGGTCGGCAGTCAGAGAAACACGGATAGTGTCGCCTATGCCGTGAAGGAGCAGAGAGCCGATGCCCGCAGCGGATTTGATGATCCCCATGCGCTCGGTGCCCGCTTCGGTAACGCCGAGGTGCAGAGGATAATCGCACTGCTGCGAACAGAGCTCATAAGCCTGTATCATAGTGGAGACCGTTGAGCTTTTCATCGAAAGCACAATGTCGTTAAAGTCAAATTTTTCAAGCAGCGAAGCGTGATAGAGCGCGCTGTCGCAAAGAGCCTGAGGCGTGGGATGACCGTATTTCGCAAGTATCTCCTTTTCAAGCGAGCCGGAATTAACGCCGATACGGATAGGGATATTGCGCTGTCTGCACGCGTCCGCGACCGCCTTTACCCTGTCGTCGGAACCGATGTTTCCGGGGTTTATGCGGATCTTGTCAACGCCTGCCGCGCACGCCTCGAGCGCAAGCTTGTAGTTGAAATGAATGTCAGCGACGATCGGAGCGCTGACCGCTTCCTTGAGCGCGGGGATAAGGCGCACAGCGTCCATATCGGGGATCGCAGCGCGGATGATCTCACAACCGGCTTCCTCCAGGCGCTTTGCCTGAGCGACGCTGCCTTCGATATCCGTTGAGGGAACGTTCAGCATAGACTGCACGGAAATACGCGCGCCGCCGCCGATAGTCACATTGCCTGCTTTAACCTGAATTTTACTGCTCATGATTCCCTCCGTATCTTTATCCTTTTATCTATTCTATCTGCGGGAAAGTACCCGTTATAAGCTTGATTATGTCGTTGCCCGAAATCACTATTATCAGCAATATCAGCAGCGCAAGACCGATTCCGTTTACGATATACTCCACCTTGCGCGGGACAGGCTTGCGGAAAATCGCCTCTATCAGCAGGAACACAAAACGTCCGCCGTCCAGCGCCGGGAATGGCAGCATATTCACGATTCCCAGATTGACCGTGATAAGCGCCATTATGAATACGATGTTAAGCACAGCGTCGCCGAAGCTTGACTGCAAGCCGACCGCGGCAACATCCGAGACCGCCTTTGTGATGCCGACGGGACCCGACATATCCGAAAAATGGAATTTGCCCTGAACCAGCATCGCGAATGATTTCCACACGCTTTTCGCAAGGCTTACGGTACCGGTGTAGCTTTCTTCCATGACCGTAAAGAAATTCTTTTCCTTCGGCTCAACATAGAAGTCTATCGCGACGGCGGTGTCGCCTTTTTCGTTGCGATAGGTGTAAAACTGCATATCGTCGATCGTCACGCTTTTGCCGTTTCGATCGACCTTTACCTCGCCGTGATAACGGACGCGTTTTTCGGGAACATCGAACGCGGGATATTCAAAATCCTTCGGCTTTTCGATATTCGCGGTCGTATAATACTCGTCGATGATGCGGTGATAAACAGCCGTGGCTTCATCTTTGGTCGTCGCGGAAATGATATTATCGGCTTCCTTTGAAAGGACGTCGTAATAGAGCGTCACCATCATATCATCGTCGATTTTATTCTCATTGCGGAGCGTATAGATATAGTTGTTTGCCTCCCAGGTGCAGTCCTCCTTATACACCTCAAGCGAATCGGGATCGACCTCATCGCAGGGCAAAAGCTGGATAGCAAGGGACAGATCGCGCGAATTGGCAACGGAGTATCCGCCGACGGAGGTGATTTTGTCCCCCACCTCAAGTCCTGTTTTAGCCGTGAACGAAGTGGGAGTGAAAGCCGCTACCTGAGTTGAGTAAAACTCGGGCTGGCATACCGTAACAATGAACATCAGCACAAAACCGACTACGATGTTCATTACGGCGCCCGCGACGATGATTATCATCCGCTTCCAGACCTTGGCGTTGGTAAAGGCGCGCGGATTGTCACTGTTCTGATCCTCGCCCTCCATCGCGCAGTAGCCGCCTATCGGGAACACGCGCAGCGAATACTTTGTTTCGCCCTTTGTAAAGCTGAAAATCTTCGGACCCATACCGATCGCAAACTCGTTGACCTGAACGCCCGAGCGCTTGGCGGTGATGAAATGACCGAACTCGTGCGCGAAAATAATGAACTCAAAAAGGAGTACGCCGATAATGATCAGCCCGATTGTGGTTAATACCTGCATGAAAAAAGAATCAACTCCAAAATAGATTCCGCAATATTATTCTACGTTCTCTCTCACATACCTTCTTGCGGCTTCGTCAGCCGCCAAAACATCCTCAACACATTTCGGCGTAAAGTTCGGAACACTGTCTACAGCGCCCGAAACCAGCTCGCCGATGTCAAGGAACTTTATCCTGCCCTGACGAAACAGAGCGTTTGCCTCCTCATTTGCGCCGTTGGCGATAGCCGTTGCCGCGCCGCCCATAGCGAACGCCTTTTTGCAGGCTCGCAGGCAGGCAAAGGTCTCCTCGTCAGGCTCGTAAAAGCTGAGATTCGCGATCTTCGCGAGATCAAGCTCCTCGACCGGAGAAGGATAGCGCATAGGATAAGTGATAGCATACTGGATAGGAATACGCATATCAGGAACTCCGAGCTGCGCCAAAACCGAATTATCGGTAAATTCCACAAGCGAGTGGATAATGCTTTCGCGGTGAACAACAACGTCGATATCGTCACCGCTGACTCCGAACAGTCTGCCTGCTTCAATGATCTCCAACCCTTTGTTCATCATTGTAGCAGAGTCGATGGTTATTTTTGCACCCATGCTCCAGTTCGGATGATTGAGCGCCTGATCCACGGTAACATCGCGCAGCTCTTCAATGGTTTTTCCGAAGAACGGACCGCCGGAAGCGGTAAGGATCAGCTTTTTCAGCACCTTTTTGTCGGGCATTCCCTGAAGACACTGAAAGATAGCCGAATGCTCGCTGTCGACAGGCAGCAGCTTTATACCGTTCCCGCTGACGGCGTCGGTGACCAGATCACCGCCCGCGACAAGCGTTTCCTTGTTTGCGAGGGCAATGTCCTTTTTCGCCTGCGCCGCCGCTATTGTCGGCTTCAAGCCTACCATACCGACAACGGAATTGAGGACCAGATCCGACTGCGGAAGCTGAGCCGCCTCTATAAGACCGTCCATTCCGCTTTCAACGCGGGTGTCTGTGTCGCGCAGGGCAAGCTTTAATTCCTTTGCCTTTTGTTCATCGAAAACCACAGCAAGCGCGGGTTTATATTTTCGCACCTGCTGTTCCAATAGCGTGATATTCTTTGCCGCTGTCAGCGCCGAAACACTCAGTCCGAGCTTATCGACCACCTCAAGCGTCTGAGTTCCGATAGAGCCCGTTGAGCCGAGAATGGAAATCGTTTTCATATCATTACACCGTGTAAGTCAAAAATGGAATAAACTGGCTGAGCACAACGACGAGCGGAGCCGTGAAGATGATGCTGTCGCATCTGTCGAGCATTCCGCCGTGGCCGGGGAATATCGAACCGTAATCCTTTATTTTTAGATTTCGCTTGATAAGCGAAAAGCTTATATCGCCAAAAATGGAAAAAACAGAATCAAAAAGCGCGATGATTATCAAAGCTATAAAATTCACGCG
>CACXGW010000041.1 GCA_902767325.1 uncultured Ruminococcus sp. | reverse complement strand
CTTGTGCGCCATGGAGTGGCACACGCCGAGGAACGCGTTGGCAAACGCCATGCCTGCCATGGTGGCGGCGTGAGCGACCTTTTCGCGTGCCACGGGTTCGTTGAGTCCGTTTTCATAGCAGGCGGGCAGATACTCAAAGATGACCTTCAGAGCCTTCAGCGCCAGGCCGTCGGTGAAGTCGGTCGCCATCATAGAGGCGTACGCCTCCAAAGCGTGCGATACCGCGTCGATACCCGAGGCGGCTGTCAGACCCTTGGGACCGCTCATCATAAAGTCGGCGTCAACGATAGCCATATCGGGCATAAGCTCGTAATCGGCAAGCGGATATTTGATTCCGGTATCCTGGTCGGTGATCACCGCGAAGGGGGTCACCTCGGAGCCGGTGCCGGAGGATGTCGGGATAGCGATGAAATACGCCTTTTCGCCCATCTTGGGGAAGGTGTAAACGCGCTTGCGAATGTCGACAAAGCGCATAGCCATATCCTGGAAATCTACGTCGGGATGCTCATACAGCACCCACATTATCTTCGCCGCGTCCATTGCGGAGCCGCCGCCCAGCGCGATGATGGCGTCGGGTTCAAAGCGGCGCATGGCCTCCGCGCCGTTCTGTGCGGAGAGAAGCGACGGATCGGGCTCAACGTCGGAGAATACCGTGTAGGCGATACCCATTTCGTCGAGCTTGTCGGTTATCGGTTTTGTGTAGCCGTTTTTATAGAGGAAGCTGTCGGTGACAAGGAAGGCGCGCTTCTTGCCCATAACGTCCTTGAGCTCCTGCAAGGCTATCGGCATACAGCCTTTTTTGATATATACCTTTTCGGGTGCGCGGAACCACAGCATATTCTCTCTCCTTTCGGCAACGGTCTTGATGTTGAGCAGGTGCTTCACACCGACGTTCTCGCTCACCGAGTTGCCGCCCCAGGAGCCGCAGCCGAGGGTAAGCGACGGGGTGAGATTGAAGTTGTAAAGGTCGCCGATGCCGCCCTGTGAGGACGGAGTGTTGACTAAAATTCGGCAGGTTTTCATTTTTGCCGCGAATTTGTCGAGCTTTTCCTGCTGTGTTACCGTGTCGAGATAGATCGAAGATGTATGGCCGTAGCCGCCGTCGGCGATGAGCTGCTCGGCTTTAGCGAGAGCGTCGTCAAAGTCCTCGGCTTTGTACATAGCCAGAACCGGGCTGAGCTTTTCGTGAGCGAATTCCTCGCTGATGTCGACCGATTCGACCTCGCCGATGAGGATCTTGGTGCTCTCGGGAACCGTGACTCCCGCCAGCGAAGCGATCGTAACGGGCTTCTGACCGACGATCTTAGCGTTCAGCGCGCCGTTGATGATGATGGTCTTGCGTACCTTCTTGCATTCCTCGTCGCTCAGGAAGTAGCAGCCGCGCGAGGCGAACTCCTCTTTGACCTTGTCGTAAATGTTCTTGTTGACGATAACGCTCTGCTCGGAAGCGCAGATCATACCGTTGTCAAAGGTCTTGGAATGGATTATCGAGTTGACCGCGAGCAGGATGTCGGCAGTCTCGTCGATGATGGCGGGGGTGTTGCCCGCGCCTACGCCCAGTGCGGGCTTGCCGCTCGAATATGCCGCCTTTACCATTCCGGGACCGCCCGTTGCCAGAATGCAGTCAGCCTCCTGCATAAGCAGGTTGGTAAGCTCCAGCGAGGGAACGTCTATCCAGCGGATGATGCCTTCGGGAGCGCCCGCCTCCACAGCCGCCTCCAAAATGAGCTTCGCGGCAGCGATCGTGCTCTTCTTAGCGCGGGGATGGGGGCTTATTACGATACCGTTGCGGGTCTTGAGGCACAGCAGCGCCTTGAAGATCGCGGTGGATGTCGGGTTTGTTGTGGGGATGACCGCGGCGATAACGCCGATGGGCTCGGCGATCTTCTTTGTGCCGAACACGGGGTTTTCCTCGATTACGCCGCAGGTTTTGGTGTCCTTATAGGCGTTGTAGATATACTCCGAGGCAAAGTGGTTTTTTATCACCTTGTCCTCGGCTACGCCCATACCCGTCTCTTCCACAGCCATTTTGGCGAGCGGGATACGCGCGCGGTTGGCGGCAGTCGCCGCCGCGAGGAAAATGCGGTCGACCTGCTCCTGGGTGTATGTTGAGAAAACGCGCTGCGCTTCTCTTACGCCGTTAAGAGCTTCGATAAAGTTTTCCGCGTTGTCAACGATCGGATATTCTTTGTTGCTCATAGAATCTACCTCTTGAAATATATAGTACAGACGGTTTATTAATGATCCGAGGATCAGTTTCTGGGCATTTCCTCAAGCTTGATGTTGTGGTTCTTCGCGTAGGATATGCCGTAGGAGCCGGTGTAAGCCTTGATGGTCAGGTCGTCGGAGCACTCGGCAAAGGTGTCGTCGGCGATATTAGTGATCGAAAGGGGAAGCGTTACCTCGGAAAGGTTCGAGCACTGGAAGAATACCTTCTCGGGAAGTGTGGACAGGGTGTCGCTTTCGGGAATCTTGATGGATTTGATGCCGGTAGCCGAGAAAGCGTACCACTCGATCTTCTTCAGGGAAGAGGGAAGCTCAACGTTTTCGAGATTCTTGCAGTTCCAGAAAGCGTTTTCGCCAATGACCTTCAGGGTGCTGGGGAAGTTGACCTTCTTGAGGTTCTGGCAGGATGAGAACGCGTGCTTCTGGATCTCGGTGATGCCTTCGGGGATCGTTACGGTCTCAACGTCCGTCGCCTGGAAAAGGTTTGCGCCGACAACAGTGATCTTAGAGCCGTTTACGGTTTCGGGGATCTTGATGTCCTTGTCCTTGCCGTTGTATACGGTAACTTTTACTTCGTTGTCGTTAAGTCTGTAGAAGCCGAAATCGCCTTCCTCAAAGTCGGGATTTGTGGGTTCTACCTTATATCCGGGGCCGCTGGAGGTCGATGTGGTGTTCTTTGCGGTTTTCTTATTCTTTTCACAGCCGCAGCCCGATGCGCCTACAGCTACGCTTGCGCACAGTGCCAGCGCGATAATCGCGGATAAAATCTTTTTCATTGTTACATGGTCCTTTCAGGTTGTAATTTGCGGGGCAAAAAACCCGCTTACAATCATTTTACCATTGATGTCAAAGCTATGTCAATCACTTTTGACAACTTTTTCGCAAATTGTTTGACAATCGGCTACGAAAAAGCCGTATACTATATTATATAGGGGGAAATCGCGCTGGAAAAATATTACAATTATTTACGAAATTGTAATCAATTACATCAAAATAATTCCTTCTGAGAAAATATAGTTGAACATTTTGACTGAAAATCCCCTGATTTCAAAAAAATAGGCGGTTAGGGGTTGATTTTTTAAAGGGCGGGTGCTATAATGGTTACAAATTTGTTAACAAGTTGCATTTCTCTGTAATCATTCGGTTACAAATCCGGCGGCTTGTTATCCAATTGGAGGTAATAGAAATGAACAGGATAAAGAAGCTCATCGCTGTTGCGCTCAGCGCGGCGACCGTTGCGAGTGTCGGTGTTATCGGCGGCAGTGTTACCGCCGGCGCTTCGGGCACAGGCGCGGGTCTTGCGGAATATGCGCTCAACGCGTATTACGAAGGATGGAGCTATGAATGGGGAGGTTCTTCTCCCGGAGCCGTTGACTGCTCGGGACTCATCTGGTCCTATTGCGGCGGTGACAGAATGGATATGCTTAACGACGCACAGTCAAACGGTATGGATTGGGGTTATGTCAGCGACGGCGTGCCCAGAGTTCACGGACTCGGTCTTTCCAGACCCGGCCATGTCGGCGTCTATATCGAAGACGGCATGGAGGTCGACGCCCGCGGTGATGAGTACGATATGTGCTATCAGGCGATCGGCGACGGCGGCTGGAACAATTGGGACTGCTGGTTCAAGCTGACCGCGGTCACCTATCCCACAACGGGTTGGGAAACCTTTAACGGCAATTCCTATTATTATGAAAACGGCGAGTATCTCGTAGATACATCACGTACTATCGACGGTACTACATACTATTTCGATTCGAAGGGTCACTCAAGCAAATCACCTTCGAATTCTTCCTCCGGCAGTTCCGACTCAGACAGCTCGAACACCGGGGGATCGGCCAGGCCAGACAATGATAGCCAGGCAAGCACTGCGAGCAATCCTACGAGCTGGAGTAAAGGCTCCAGCGGAGAAGAAGTAACGAAGATCCAGACTCGTCTTGCTGAACTCGGCTTCTACAACGGACCTATCGACGGTGAATTCGGCGAAGCTACCGACGCGGCGTTCAGAGCTTTCCAGGAAGCTGCCGGTCTGACGGTCGACGGCGTTGCGGGTACGGACAGAGAGATCCTCTATTCCGAAAACGCGCCTCACGCAAAGGTTGAAGCTACCGAGGAGCCCACACAGCCCGAGGAGACAAAACCCGCTGAGGAAGAGCCCACACAGCCCGAGGAAACCAAGCCTGTCGAGGAAGAGCCCACCGAAGAGCCCACCGAAGAGCCCACCGAGCCCGAAAACATCGTTCTGGCTCAGAACGGCGACTTCAGCGACTTTGTCGCGACGATCCAGGGCAAGCTCAGCGAGCTCGGCTACTTCGGCCTTGAGCCCACCGGTCTCTTCGGCGATTACACCGAAGAGGCAGTAAGCAACTTCCAGCTTGCGAATGTTATCGACGTTACAGGTAATGTTGATACCGTTACATACGAAAAGCTCTACAGCGAGGACGCCGTAGCATCCGCACTTCCTCCGGTAACGGAAGAAGCGGCTGAAGAAGCTCAGGATGAGACCCCCGAGGTTCAGGACGCGGATGATTCCCCCGAAACCGGATCCGCTCAGACCGAGGAAGGTTCCGCGCAGCTCCCCACAACGGGCAGCGATTTCGCGGCAACTGCTTCCCAGTCCGTAGCAAAGGCGAACGAGGTCACCGAAAAGGCGCTTGAAAAGTCCTCCGGGATCGTTCCCAACGCAAAGACAGCGGACGTTAAGAGAACAGCCAACATCTGGCTGTGGCTGGTGATCGTCGCCGCCATTCTCGGCATCGCGGCTTTCGTGCTGCTCAAGCGCAGCAAAAAGCAGACGCGTTATCAAAGATACCTTGCCAAAAAGAAAAAAATGTCGGCAAAGGCTCAGCTCAACACCCGCTGGTAATTAAAAAATCCCCGCTTCGCAGATAAGCTTCTGCGGAGCGGAATTTTTTTAGAGTTGAAAGTTGAGAGTTGAGAGTTGAATTAAGTCGGAAGTGAGCGTAAACTCTCAACTCTAAACTCTCAACTCTAAACTCTAAACTCTCAACTCCTCCTCCGGCTCTTGACAAAATATCTCATTTTGCTAAACTGATATGCAGAGGTGATCACTATGGAAAAATCAAGGCTGCAGCGGCAGTTCGATTTTATTTTAGAAGCTGACAAGGAAAAGCTCATCATGCGGCAGACGCGTCTTTCCGACGGAGTCCATCACGAAAACGACGCCGACCACGCCTGGCATATGGCGCTTATGTGCATTTTGCTCAGCGAATACTCAAACGGGGAGATCGACCTTCTGCGCACGATCTCGATGATCCTCATCCACGACATCGTCGAGATCGACGCCGGCGACACCTACGCCTACGACGACCGGGCGCTGTCAAGCCAGCGCGAGCGCGAGCTCAAAGCCGCCGACAGGCTTTATTCCCTGCTTCCGCCCGACCAGTGCGAAAAGCTTAGGGCATTGTGGGACGAGTTTGAGGCGGGGGAGACAAAAGAAGCGAAATTTGCCCGCACACTCGACAATATCCAGCCCGCTATGCTCAACAACGCCACCGACGGGATAGAGTGGCGCAACCACGGCGTGAAGCTCAGCCGAATTTTGGAGCGAAACAAAAACACCGCCGAGGGTTCGGCGGCGCTTTGGCAATATTCATATGAAAATTTCATAAAGCCCCATGTCGAAAAGGGCTCTATCATCGACGAATAAATTACTTGTTGAATTCAAGAACAATGCTGTCCTTGCCGGTTTTGAAGTGCGAAAGCCTCACGCCCGCCGAGTTCAGCATTTTTTTTGACGCAATGATCTCGGGCGAGTCGGCATATTTGTCATACAGATAGATAACCTCCGCGATGCCGGACTGGATGATCGCCTTGGCGCATTCGTTGCAGGGGAACAGATCGACATAAAGCCGCGCTCCGTTAAGGTCTTTGCCGCGGGCGTTCAAAATAGCGTTGAGCTCTGCGTGAACGACATAGCTGTACTTGGTGTTGTCCCCGCTGCGTTCCCACGGATAAACGTCGTCCGAGCAGCCGTACGGAAAACCGTTGTAGCCCGTGGACAGAATGATGTTGTTGCGGTCCACGATGCAGGCGCCTACCTGAGTGTTGGGGTCTTTGCTGCGCTTTGCGGCGAGCAGCGATACGCCCATAAAATATTCGTCCCAGCTGATATAATCCTTGCGTTTCATAATTGACCTCCTGTTTATCGGATAGCTTTCTACAAGATTATACCATATTATTTTAACTTTTGAAATACCTTCGGCACAGAAAGTAGGCTTTTTATAAACTTTTTTACGAAGTATATTGATTTTTATTATTAAAAGGTGTATCATTTGGAAATGAAAAGACTGAAATAAACTGATGTATACTTTTTCGGGAGATTGCAAATGATCTCCCGTATGTCTTCATCGCATTGGGAGCATATTATGAAGATTGTAATTGTTGGATGCGGAAAGGTCGGCACCTCCATAGCCAGAGAGCTTAACACCGAGGGTCATCAGATCTCGGTAGTTGACAACAACCGCCGCGCCGTGACGCGCCTTTCGGAATCGCTCGACGTTTTGGGAGTAGAGGGCAACGGAGCCACCTACGAAACGCTTGCCGACGCGGGTGCCGAAACGGCTGATCTGGTCATTGCGGCTACCGCGCGCGACGAGGTCAACCTCTACGCCTGCCTTATGGCGCGCGCAGCGGGAGTTCCCCACACGATAGCTCGAGTCCGCAGTCCCGAATACACCGATAACCTGTACCGCGTAAAGGATCAGCTTCGATTGTCGATGTCGATCAACCCCGAGCTTACCGAGGCGATCGAGATCAGCCGCCTGCTCCGTTTTTCGGGCGCGCTGGAGATCGACAGCTTTGCAAAGGGCGCCGTTGAGCTGATCAAGGTGCTCGTTCCCGAGGGTTCTTCGATCGACGGCAAGAAGATAAGCCAGATCGACAACCTCAGGGGCAGGATCCGCATCTGTACCGTTGAGCGCGGAGATGAAGTGTATATCGCAAACGGCGATACCGTCATCAAGGGCGGCGACAAGGTTTCGGTAGTTGCCAAGCCCGAAATCGCCGTTAAGTTCTTCAAAAAGACGAGCGTCAACATCGGAAGAAGCCGCGACGTTATTCTGCTGGGCGGCGGCAAGGTGTCTTATTACCTCGCCCAAAGGCTGATTAAGTCCGGCACGAATGTAAAAATAATCGAACGCAACGCCGAGCGCTGCGAGGAGCTCGCCGGAATGCTTCACGAAGCGATAATTATCCACGGCGACTGTATGGATCAGGAGCTTTTGCTCAGCGAGGGCATAGAGCATGCCGACGGCGTGGCGGCGCTTATGGATTACGACGAGGAAAATATCCTCATCTCCCTTTATATCAAGAGCATTTCCAAGGCGAAGATCATCACAAAAATCAACAACGAACCGTTTGAAAAAATCATCGGCAATATGGGGCTTGAGTGTGTGATCAATCCCAAAACGCTCACGGGTGAATATATCGCGCGATACATCCGCGCTATGCAGAACTCGATGGGCAGCAACGTCGAAACGCTGTACCGTATCAACGAGGACAGGGTAGAGGCGCTCGAATTCAGGGTGAAGGGAAATCCCAAGGTCATTAATGTGCCGCTTGCCGAGCTGAATCTTAAAAACGAGCTGCAGGTCATCTGTATTTCCCGCAAAGGAAGGATCATCCTTCCGCACGGCGGCGACTCCATTCAGCCCGACGATTCGGTCGTCGTAATAACCAAGCATAAAGGGCTGAGCGACATCGACGACATTCTGGCAAGGGCGTAACACCGCTCATCCGGCATCCGGCGTCTAGCTTCTATCTTCTACGAGGGTCTATGAACAAGCGAATTATCATTTATATACTCGGCTGGGTTTTGATCGTCGAGGGAGCGGCAATGCAGGCGTGCACCGTGACCTCGCTGATCTACCGCGAGCATGAGGGAATGTACTTCCTGCTGACGGGTCTGTGCTGCGCCGTTCTGGGCGTGCTTGCCGTCAAGGTAAAAAAGCCGAAAAATATGGTTCTCTATCAAAAGGCGGGCTTTGCCGCCACAGCGCTCAGCTGGATATTGCTGGCGCTTGTCGGCGCACTGCCGTTTTTCCTCAGCGGCGAGATCCCCAACTACATCAACGCGTTTTTCGAGGCGACCTCGGGATTTACCACCACCGGTGCCTCGATTTTGACCAATGTTGAGGGGCTCAGCCACGGCATGCTTATGTGGCGCAGCCTTATGAACTGGCTGGGCGGTATGGGCGTTATCGTGTTCCTGCTGGCGCTGATCCCGAAGCTGGGCGGTCAGCAAAACATCTTTTTGATGAAAGCGGAAAGCCCCGGTCCGATCATCGGCAAGGCGGTCCCCAAAATGAGGGACTACGCCGCGCTGCTCTACGGCATCTACATCGGGCTTACGCTCACCGAGATCATTCTGCTTTTGTGCGGCGGAATGGGCTTTTTCGACGCCGTCAACGCCAGCTTCGCAACGGCGGGCACGGGCGGCTTCGGCGTTCACAACAACAACATCGCGGCGTATAACACTCACTATTTCCAAACGGTCATAGCGATATTTATGCTGCTTTTCGGCACGAACTTTTCGTTCTATATCCTGCTTATCGCGCGCAAGTTCAAGCTTGCGTTCAGGATGGAAGAGCTGTGGTTCTATTACGGCATAGTCGCGCTCAGCACGATCGTTATCGGCATAAACATCCTTTCGATCTATCCGGCAAACGAGGCTTTCCACCAGAGCTTTTTCTATGTTTCATCCATCATCACCACCACCGGCTTCGGCATAGGAGACGTAAACCACTGGCCGCAGCTTTCAAAGGGTATCATTCTGGTCATAACATTTTTGGGCGCTATGGCGGGCAGCACGGGCGGCGGCTTCAAGGTCTCGCGTATGATAATACTTGCCAAAGAGGTCAAAAAAGAGTTTTCTCTGCTTATCCATCCGCGCAACATCCGCACCATCAAGATGGACGGCAAGGCGATCGACCACAATGTTACCCGCAACACCTCGGTATTTCTGGTGGTGTATCTGGCGGTTTTCCTCGGCAGCTTCCTGCTCGTTTCGATAGAGGGCAAGGATATGGTGACCACCTTCACCGCTGTCGCCGCGAACCTCAACAACACGGGTCCGGGCTTGGGAGCCGTAGGTCCCGTCGGCAACTACTACGATATGAGCATACTATCAAAATTCGTGCTTATTTTCGATATGATCGCGGGCAGACTCGAGCTTTTCCCGATCCTGCTGCTCATCACTCCGTCCGCTTGGAAGAAAAGTTGAATCTACGGTCGCGTTACGGCGCGGCCGTTTTATATAAGGAGTATTTATGAAGAAGATTCTCGCTGCTTTGCTTTGCGTTTGTACGGCGCTTTCCGTTACGGGCTGCGGCAGTCAAAAGACTTCGTATCAGTTCGAGGCTATGGATACCTTTATGACAATCGACGTTTGCTGGAGCCCCCGGGGAAACTTTCTGCCGCTCGACGAAATGATCAGGGAGATCGACGATCAGCTTTCGACCACCAACGCCGACGGCTCGGACAATTACGTTTTCCAAATCAACCAAAAGGGGGAAGCGGTGACCTTCGGGGAGCTGACCCGGTTTGTCAACGAGACGCTCGCGTTGTGCGAGGACACCGGCGGTGCGCTGGACGTCACGGTATATCCCGTCGTTGAAGAATGGGGCTTCATCTCCGGAGATCATAAGATCCCCTCTGAGGAGCGGCTCGCTCAGCTGCTTCCGCTGGTGGATCACAGCAAGGTAAAGACAAGCGAGTTTTCGGTATGGACAGAAAACAAGGGAATGAAGCTGGACTTCGGCGCGGTAGCCAAGGGCTACGCGGCGGATAAGGTGATAAAGAGTTTGAAGGACGAGCAGGCAAATTGCGAATATGCGCTGCTCAATCTGGGCGGCACCGTTGCCGCCTACGGCAAAAAGCCCGAGGGCGGAGAGTGGAAGATCGGCATCACCGACCCCGATAACACCGATACATATATGGGAACGGTGTCCTGCACTGATAAGATAATCGCCACCTCCGGCAGCTACGAGCGCTATTTCGAGGGCGACGACGGAAAGATATACAGCCATATCATCGACCCCAAAACAGGATGCCCCGTCGACAACGGCATCAAATCCGTAACGGTCATCTCCGACAGCGGCTTGCTAAGCGACGGACTATCCACCGCGCTGTTCGTTATGGGTTTGGACAAGGCGAAGGAGTATTACCAAAGCCGAAAGGATTTTGATTTCATAATCCTGACAGACGACAAAAAAGCCTTCGTCACCGCAGGCGCTGCCGAAAGTTTTACCCAGGCGGCAGGATATGAGTATGAAACGGTCATAATATAATTCGTAATGCGTAATTCGTAATGCGTAATTCGTAATGCGTAATTCGTAATTCGTAATGCGTAATTCGTAATTATGTAAGCCTCCACTGTAAACATCTTACGGGGGAGGCTTAGATCATTTTCAAATTTTCAACTGTTAAGAAAGAAAGTCTGCATTATAAAAGGGCGAACACGCGGGTGCGCCCCTACAATCCCAATCAAAGAAAGCTTTAATTCCGAATTCCGAATTCCGAATTCCGAATTAAATCATAGTCCACTCCGGTATATATTCCTCGGTCGCGGATGACAGGTCCTGTGTAAAGCCGTCGAGCTCAAGCGAATAAAGCTCGCGCTTCACCTTTTCATACTCGCGCTTCGTTATCGTCCGTCCGAGCTTCGGGTCGTTTTTCGCCTTTCCGCAGGGGACATACTGGCACATCAGGCTGACAAGCACCTGATCACTAAAGCAGCGCTTGATATGCCGCAGCACCGCAATGCTGTTGCGCGTGTGGGCGGGCAAAATCAGATGGCGCACTATAACGCCCCTTGTCATCATTCCGTCGCCGTCATAATGCGGCGTGCCGACTTGGAAGATCATCTCCTGGATAGCCGCCGTGGCGGTGTCAACATAATTCGGGGTCAAAGAAAGCCTTTTCGCGAGAGCGTCGTCGGCGTATTTGAAGTCGGGCAGATACACATCCACCAAGCCGTCGAGCATCGAGAGTATCTTCGGCGAAACATAGCCGCTGCAGTTGTACACTACCGGGATGTTCGGACGGTATATCTCAAGACTTTTTACAACAGCTCCGGCAAAATGGTCGGCGGTCACGAGGTTGATGTTGTGAACGCCGCTTTCTTCAAGCCGCTTGTAGCCGTCGGCAAGCTCTTCGGGGGTCAGCGTGACGCCCTTTCCCGTATGCGAGATCTCGTGGTTCTGGCAGTAGACGCAGCGCATAGTACAGCCTGAAAAGAACACCGTGCCGCTGCCGTTTTTGCCGCTGATGCACGGTTCCTCGCCGAAGTGCGGGGCTATGCGCGCCACAACGGGGAGATTTCCTGTCCGGCAAAAGCCCTTTCCGACGTGATCCGTGCGCTGAGCGCCGCATTTTCGCGGACATAAATTGCAAATCATATAATCACCGGCTATAGTATACCACATTTTTCAGGTTTTTCAAACCGTAAAATCCGTCAGATAATCCTCGATTATGTCCTCAAAATGGCATGGCTCGACCTCAAGCTCGTTGAGCATTTGCGCGAGCGCTTCAATATCGGCTTTGTTTGAGCTGAGGCGCGGCGCTGCCTTTCGCACGGTTTTTCCCGAGCAAAGCACGATCCCGTATTCGGTTTTGTCGTCCGTGGTATGCGCGCAGATCTTATACTCCAACATATCCGTCTCTCTATTGTGAACTTATATCACCAGTTATATAATATCACACACTATGGTGCTTGTCAATATTCTTTTAAAGATTTATATAAATTGTTTGAAATCTTCACCTTATTGGTGTATAATGATTCTCATATTCCGCTTCTTGCGGGCGGAATGTCTTGCACTTACGTTGAGTGCGTGGATCGGGCAGAAGGTTGCTGTATGTCCGGCAAAAATACTCACAAGCTTTTTCGGGTTTCGTGTCTGTCCGGAAAGGGGAGTGCATTTGCAGGAGGTTTCTTATGATAGAAGTAGAAAACCTGAGAAAAGAATTCAAAAAAACAATAAAAGACCCCGGACTTCGCGGCAGCGTAAAATCGCTGTTCCGCCCGAAAGTCGAAAAGATCGTCGCGGTAAACGACATCAGCTTTTCGGTGCCTGAGGGAGAGATCCTCGGCTTTATCGGTCCTAACGGAGCAGGGAAGAGCACCGTCATAAAAATGCTTACCGGCATCCTGACTCCGACAGCGGGCAAATGCACCATCAACGGCAAAAACCCGCGCGAAAACCGCAAAAACTACGTCAAAGAGATCGGCGTCGTGTTCGGTCAGCGCACCCAGCTCTGGTGGGACTTGCCGCTTCGCGAGACCTACGGCGTGCTCAAGGAGATATACGAGGTGCCCGACGACCGCTTCAAAAAGCGTATGGCGTTTCTAAACGAAGTGCTCGATCTGGACAGCTTCATCACAAACCCGGTTCGTACTCTTTCGCTCGGACAGCGAATGCGCGCCGACATCGCCGCCTCGCTGCTCCACAGCCCTAAGGTGCTGTTCCTCGACGAGCCTACCATCGGGCTTGACGTCGTTGTAAAGGACAACATCCGCAACGCCATCGAGGAGATCAACCGCCAGGAGCACACCACCGTAATACTCACCACCCACGACCTATCGGACATCGAGCTTCTCAGCAAGCGCATCGTTATGATCGACAAGGGTCAGAAGGTGTTCGACGGCGCTATCGCCGATCTGAAAACCAAATACGGACAGATACGCGAGCTTGATTTCGAGACCGACTGTCCCGATCCCGAGCGCGAGCTCGACTATATCAACCGCTTTTCGCTCGGCGAGGACGACATCAGCTTCGAGCGCGAGGGAATGTCGGTCAAGGTTCGCTTCAACAGCTCCGCGGTCCCTGTTTCCGAAATGGTCGGCTATACGCTGGGCAAAATCAACATCAGCGACATCAGCGTTAAGGACGCCGACATCGAGGAGATCATCCGCCGTCTGTACAGTCAGGGGGTGGAACAGTGAAACGAAGGCTGAAAACATATCTGCCCTTTGTTAACGCCGGAATGCAGGAGGTCGCCACCTACCGCGTCAACTGGATATTCTATATGATCGGCAACACGCTGACCTGCATCGTTTCCTATTTTATATGGAAAGCGGTGTACGCCTCAAACGGCGGCGGCAGCGTCAGCGGCTTTGATATGCCGCAGATGATAGCGTATCTGGTGCTGGTGTATCTGACAAACACTATGATCGCCAGCGACGCCAGCTATGTAATCGGCGAAGAGGTGCGCGACGGCGCCATCTCGATGAGGATGCTAAAGCCCGTCAGCTACAACGCCACCTTCCTGTTCCAGGAGATCGGCAACAAGCTGTTCACCGAGTTCATCATCGCCGTTCCGCTGATAATCGCGGTCGAGATCATCAGCGCCGTATTATCGGGAGCGGTACAATTCAATATCCTGCGGCTGCTGCTGTTTCTGGTCAGCGTTGCCACGGCGTACCTTATCAACTTCTTTTTGAACATCAGCTTCGGCTTCGTGGCGTTCGCCACCAAAAACCTGTGGGGCGTAAACCTCGTTAAAAACACGATAATCGGCTTCCTTTCGGGCGCGATAATACCTCTCAGCTTTTTGCCCGATCCGCTCGAACAGGTGTTTTTGCTGCTTCCGTTCGCCTCGCTCAACTATACGCCCGTTATGATCTATATGGGAAAATACACCGGCTTGACGCTTTTGTATTACCTCGGGATGCAGATCTTCTGGATGATCGCGTTCTGGGCGCTTTCCAAGCTGCTTTGGAAGGTCGTTTCCCGCCACTTGAGCGTGCAGGGGGGTTAGTATGAAAAGTATCAGACGAGCCCTGAAGATGTACCGCATTTTTGCCGCTCAGGAGCTGAAGCGGATGATGGAATACAAGGCTGACTTCGTCATCGGCATCATCGGCTTTTTGCTTGCCCAGGTGTCAAATCTGGCGTTTTTGTGGCTGATCTTCCGTCAGGTGCCCGACCTTATGGGCTGGAGCATAAACGAGATCGTCTTTATATACGGCTTTTCGCTTATTCCCAAGGGAATTGACCACCTGCTGTTCGACAATCTTTGGGCGATAGGTCACTTCATCGTGCGCAAGGGCGAATTCGACAAGTACCTCACCCGCCCGATCAACACGCTGTTCCACGTCATGGTCGAGAAGTTCCAGACAGAAGCTCTCGGCGAGCTTATCGTCGGCATCGGGCTGATCTCCGTCACGCTCCCGCAGCTGAATGTTCAGTGGTACGCGCTCAAGATTATCCTCGGCATAATCGTTATCCCGTTCGCGGCGCTCATCTACACCGACGTCAAGATCGCGACCGCCTCGGTCGCCTTTTGGGCAAAGCGCAGCGGCAGCGTGATCTATATGTTCTATATGGTCAGCGACTTCGCAAAATACCCCGCCACCATCTACAACCGCGTGGTAAAGGGGATAATCACCTACATCATCCCCTTCGCCTTCACCGCTTATTTTCCCGCGGTCTATATCCTGCGCGACGAAAACCCGATCTACTGCATAGGTATGACGGTCGTCATATCCCTTGCGCTGCTGGCGCTGGGCGTTTTCGTCTGGCACAAAGGCACCCGAGCCTACGAATCGGCAGGGTCATAGAAGCTAGATGCTAGAGGCTAGAAGCTAGAGGCTGGATGATAACAGATAAAAACCATTCCAAAACACCGTGTCGGTTCAATGTTCCGGGCGGTGTTTTTCTTCGCCTTGTGAATTTCACCAAGCGATTATACATTATCACCAAAAACGAGGGGCAAACTTTGTATTGCATAAATAGCCATTATTCTAAAAGAGAAATATATAAATGGGCAAGTTTGATAGAATATAATTATCATATTATGTGAAATTATGAAATTCTATGCACAGGAGTGATAGTATGAAATTCAAAAAGACGTTATCGCTGCTGCTCTCTGCGGTATTGGTTGCAAGCTGCGCTTCGTTCGCGGCTACAGCTGCTACTGTAGACAGTGAGCCTACAGGCTATTCTAACCAGAATTACCTGGAGACTGAGGCGACGGCGGCAAGCAACACCAACGATTTCGGTGCCACTTATTCCGCTTCCTCCACAACATGGAAGACCTGGTCTCCGGCAGCAAGCTCTGTAAAGCTCAAGGTTTATAACACCGGTTCCGACAATGAAGCGGGCGCGGGCGTTGTAGGCGAGTACACGATGACAAAAGACAACACCACAGGCATTTGGTCAACCACCCAAAACGGCGATTTCAAGAACAAGTATTACACCTATCTTGTAACCGTTAACGGCACGACCAACGAAACACAGGACGTTTATTCCAAGGCAGTCGGCGTTCAGGGCGAGCGCTCGATGGTAGTCGATCTCGACTCCACCGACCCCGCAGGCTGGGATACCGACCACCACGTTGTTCACAACAACGCTTCCGAAGCTGTTGTTTGGGAAGTTCATGTCCGTGACTTCTCCATCGCAGACAACTCCGGCGTAAGCTCCGAAAACAAGGGCAAATACCTTGCTTTCACCGAGGGCGGCACCACCTTGAACGGCCAGGCAGGCGCAATGCCCACCTGTATGGATTACCTTGTTGAAAAAGGCGTCAACACCGTTCAGCTGCAGCCTGTTTACGACTTCGGTTCCGTAAACGAGACTGTTGCATCCTCTTCCTCCAACCGCAACTGGGGCTACGACCCCGTAAACTACAACGTTCCCGAGGGAAGCTATTCTTCCAACCCCTACGACGGTAATGTCAGAATCACCGAGTTCAAGCAGATGATCCAGGCATTGCACGACAGAGGCATTTCGGTAATCATGGACGTTGTTTACAACCACACCTACACCTCCGAAGGCTCCTGCTTCAGCAAGACCGTTCCCGGATATTACTACAGAATGACCTCCAGCACCGCCTATTCCAACGGTTCCGGCTGCGGCAACGAGACTGCTTCCGATAAGGCTATGTTCCGTAAGTATATGATCGATTCCGTTGCGTATTGGGCAGATGAGTATCATATCGACGGCTTCCGTTTCGACCTCATGGCTCTGCATGATGTCACCACGATGAACAATATCCGCAGCAAGCTCGATTCTCAGACCGACGGCTCCAAGATCATCATGTACGGTGAGCCTTGGGCAGGCGGCAGCTCCCAGTGCCCCACTCCCTGCACCCAGTCAAGAGCTACTTCTCTCGATTCCCGCGTAGGTATGTTCAACGACACCTACCGTGACGCTATCAAGGGCAGCACCGACGGCGCTGACGGCAACTTCATCCAGGGCAGCGAGACCGACACCGCTAAGATCGTTTCCGGTGTACAGGGCAAGAACTTTGCCGCAAAGGCTCCCTCGCAGACGGTTGCGTACGCCGACGCGCACGATAACCTGATTCTGTGGGACAAGCTCGTTAAGTCTAACGGTACAACCAACTATACGGGCACCGACGCGAATGTTCAGAAGCAGGTGATCGGCGTTATGGCACTGCTCACCACCTCAAAGGGCATTCCGTTTATGACCGCGGGCTCCGAAATGGGCCGTACCAAGAAGGGCGACACCAACAGCTACAACTCCAGCGACGATATCAACAAGATCGACTGGTCAAGAGCGAACACGATGTCCTCGCTTCCCGCTTGGTACAAGATGCTCGTTGCGCTGCGCAGCAACGTAACAGTCATCAACAACAACAGCTTTACTTCCACTTCGACCCTCAGCTGGCCTTCCAGCTCCGGCCACGTTGTAGCATACACCTACAACAACTCTGCCAACTCGGGCGAGTGGAGCAAGGTTTGCGTGCTCTATAACAACGACACCAAGCCTTACACCATCTCCGGTCTCGGCGCTTCCAGCTGGAAGGTAGTCGGTAACAGCGTTGCCGGCAGCTCCATCAACGCTACCGGCGCTAACATTGCCGGTATCGCTGACCTGAACTCCACCTCTGTTTCCGTTCCGGCTAAGGGCACAATCGTTCTTATCAACGGCTTCGGCAACAAGACCGTTACCGATTCTTACGGCACACTCACCGTTACTCATAAGACCGAGAGCGGCACCGTGCTCAAGACTCAGAACGCTAAGTATCGCGCAGGCAACACCTACCGCGCACTTCCCGACAGCACCATCAGCTTCAGCCGTTCTCTCAAGAGCACTCAGGGCACAACCACAGGCACAGTTGCTGCGGGCGGCACATACAATGTAACCTTCATCTACAGCGACAGCGAGATCAGCAACGGCTATCTCACCGTTAACTATCTCACCTCCAGCGGCGCTGCTGTTAAGGACGCTTCCGTGACCCACCTCAAGGAAGGCGACAGCTACAACGTATTCGCTCCCTCCGTTCAGGGTTACGAGCTCGATACAGATCACTTCCCCGCTAACACCGTAGGCACCTTCGACGGCAACGACAAGACAATCAACTTTGTCTACAAGGCATTGTCTTCCTCGACAACCAGAGTTCACTATCTCAACACTCTCGGCACATCCAAGAGAGTTTGGATCTATGCTTACAACGACAGCGGCGAGATCTTCGGCAAGTGGGATAAGGTTCTCACAAACTCCAACGCTCTTATGCAGACCGACACATCCTCCGGTTCCGGCGACTGGCGCGTACTCGATGTTCCCGCTTCCATGGCAAGGATCATCTTCCGTATCCAGGGCGGTACTCAGGAACCCACCATGGGTGAAGACGGCTACCTCGCATCAGGCGAAGTTTGGGTACAGAACAAGGTCGTTACTTACAACTCCGTAATCAAGACCAGCCACATCGACCTCGCAACAGGTCAGAAGCTCACCGAAGATGTTGTTCAGACCTGCTCCAAGGTTACTTCCGAAAGCACCTACACCACCTCCGCTCTCCAGGGCAGAGATGACGTTATCGTTCCCGGCAACGCTTCGGGCAACTGCACACCGGGTGTTACCAATGTTGTATACTTCTACAACAGCGGTCAGGAATACACCACCGAGCCGACCGAGCCGACCACCGAGGATCCCAACGCGACCCTCATCGGCGACGTTGACCGCGACGATACGATCACCGTAAACGATGCCACCGAAACTCAGAGACACCTCGCCGAGATGATCACCCTCACCGGCGAAGCTCTCGTAGCTGCTGACAGCAACAGAGACAACAGAGTTTCCATCAAGGACGTCACCATGATCCAGAAGTACTTGGCAGAGTACACCACCGAAACCGGCTACGTCGGAAGACGTGTAGGTTAACAGATAACCAATAATAACAGCCAAAGGGCTGCCGCATTGCGGCAGCCCTTTTCAGTGCATAGTGAAAAGTTCATAGTGCAAAGTGATAGGTAGAAGCACACCCGCGTGTGCGCCCCTACGTATATCAGATAAACGGCTGCTCCTTGTGATGTAGGGTACGGTCTTGACCGTACCGCGGGCGATATACAAAACG
>CACXGW010000040.1 GCA_902767325.1 uncultured Ruminococcus sp. | reverse complement strand
GGCGAGCATTGCTCGCCCGCCAAACCAAGTTTGCCTTTTTAACCGATTCTATATAAGAAAATAAGGTTTCCTTTCAGCGGGCGACCGGTGGTCGCCCCTACACCTGCAAAGGAAATGTTTGCTTAAGTTGACAACATTGCCTATCAAGGGGAATCACCTTTATGAAAGGAGCCTTTTTATTGTATCAACCCATATTTTGTTTTAACTCTATCCAGCTTTTCGAGCATAGGTTCCGCAAGAAAAAACAAAAACACCGCCGTGGACAGGGCGTGGATAATATCGAACGGCAAGCCCTGAACATAAAAGGCGATCACCGTTTCGCGGTTCATCACCGCGTGCGACAGTACAAGGGACGAAAAGTTCATTATTCCGCCGTAAATCAAAATAGTTACGATAAAGCCGTAAACACACAGCGCTCCCCTGTTTCGCGACAGCAAGCCCTTTTGAAACAGAACGCCCGCCAAAAGCCCGATCAATCCGGCTGCAAACATCTGCCACGGAGTCCACGCTCCCTGACCGAAATATATGTTTGAAACAAGCATAGTGACCGCGCCGACGATGAAGCCGGTCTCCCCTCCCAATGCTACTCCGCTGATGATCACCAGCGCAAGCACGGGCTTGATCTGAGGGAGTGCTGCAAACGCCGAACGTCCCGCGATAGCAAGCGCGCACAACACGGCGATAAGCACCAATTCACGCGCCTGAGGCTTTCTGCCCTCAAACACCAAAAAGAACGGCAGCATACACTCAAGCAGCACCAAAAGCGAGATGAACAGATACTTTTGATCATACAAAAACACGTTGCCGATCCGGATCGTCAGCGGGATAAGCAAAAACACCATGATTACCGACGCGACCGTCCGCTTGGAAAGCTTTGATTTCTTTGCGGGAGAATCCACAGGCTTTTTTGAAAGCGAGCCGAACGCGATCATCAGTATCACTACAGGAAAAAATATAAACAGAAGATTTCCCCAAAGCGGCAGCTGCCCTGACGATAAAAACGGCAGCAGATCAAGATTTTCAAGGACTCCGAAAACCAACAGCAGCAAGCCGAAGCCTCCCAAAGCCTTTTTCCGGGCCGGGAGCTTTTTCTTTTTTTCGGGTTTTTCAATATCCTTCGATTCGTTAAAGCCGTCCCAAGTAACAGGCGGTATCTGCGGAGGTTCACTTTTCTTTCCGGTGCAGCAGAAGATAACGTCCTCGGCTGTCACGGCGTCGTTTATGATACCGCGCGACATACGCGAGGCTGATGTAACATAAAAGCTGTTGCCCCCGAAAAAATTTTTCGGCGTGCCGCTTGCAGCCAATTCACCGTTGAACAGCAAAGCGCAGCGGTGGCTGTATCTCGCGCAGAACTCAACGTCGTGACTTATCATCACAACAGCCGCGCCGGCACTGACAAGCGACCCTATTATATTTGCAAGTATTGATTTGAACCGAGCGTCCAAGCCTTTTGTCGGTTCATCGAGCAGGAGTATCTTAGGCTGCAACAGCAAGAGCTTTGCGAGTGCCGCCCTTTGCATTTCACCGCCGGACAAATCGAACGGATGGCGGTCAAGGAGCTTTGTTAAACCGCAAAGCGATATTATTTCACTCAATCTTTTTTCGCGTTCAGATTCTGCTATACTTCTTCCGTCAAAGACATCGCAAAGCATTTGCCGGACGGTTTTTCCGCTCAGAATCGTTTGCGGATTTTGCGGCAAAGAAAGGCACAACGCGCTGTCCTTAAACACAGTTCCGCGATAGGGCTTGTTTGTCTGCTGAATGAGTGAAAGCAGCGTGCTTTTTCCGGTTCCGTTGCCGCCCATAATCGTCAGGAACTCTCCGTATTTCACTTCAAGATTCAGCCCTTTGAGCACATCGGGAGAGTCTTTTTCATATCTGAACCAAATATCCTTTAAGGATACTGCAACATCTTTTGCCTCGGGTATCTCCTGAGGCGGCAGATCGTATAATTCATTTTCTTTTGAAAACTTGAAAAGCCACTCTCTCCCCTGCGCCACGGTGACGGGACATTCGCCCTTGCCGTCGGACACGGCGTCCCAAATACGCATAGGAGAAGGCAGCGACTCAAAAAATCCGCTGTCGAGTTCCTTTATGCGTTTGCCGGTGTTTTCGGGTGTTTCATCGCTGATGATAACTCCGTCGTCAATCACCCACACACTGTCGCTCATCGGCAAAACATCCTCTAAACGGTGCTCGGTGATAATAACCGTTGTGCCAAGTTCGCGGTTTATCCTGTTTAAACAGGCAAGAAAGTCGGCTGCCGCTATCGGGTCGAGCTGAGACGTCGGCTCGTCGAGTATCAACACCTTCGGCAGCATCGCCATAACGGAAGCTAAATTCAGCAGCTGCTTCATACCGCCCGAAAGCTGAGATACGGGCGACTGAAAATATTGCTCTATCCCGAAAAACGAAGCCGTTTCCGCCACCCTGCGGCGGATGACGTCGTTAGGCAGACCCAGGCTTTCCAAGCCGAAAGCCAGCTCGTGCCAGACCTTATCGGTGACTATCTGATTATCGGGCGACTGATTTACAAACCCTATCCCCTCGCTTTGCTCTCGCAAGGAAAGTTCACTGAGCTTTCTTCCGTAAAAATATATACATCCGTCTTTTACGCCGTGAGGAGAAAGAGCGGGCTTTAGCTGCCGCAGCAGCGTTGTTTTTCCGCTTCCGGACGCTCCGCAAAGGGTGATGAACTCGCCGTCATTAACGGAAAGCGAGATGTTTTTCAGCACGTCAACGCCCGTTTCGGGATAGCGAAAGCTCAGATTATCGATCTTGATCGCTTCCATCTTATGCCCTCCCTCACATTAATGATCAGCGGCGTCAGCAAAAACAAAGCGTACACCGCATAAAAAACGATTGAAAAAACATCGGTTATTTCGCCCCTTATCGACGGAAAATACCTGTAGCTTATCTTTCCGCAAAACAGGATGACAAACAGGCAGGCAAGCTCCGAAACCATCGCGCCGAGAACAACACCGTCGTTTTGCCTGAAACGATAAAGTGAGTAAGCCGTTCTCCCTTTCAAGCCGTAGCCGCGGCTTTTCATAGCGTCGGAGGTATCTATCGCGTTTTCCATTGACCGGCTTATCATAACAGAGAAAACACCGAACGCCGATCTCAGCTTTGCAGACAGCGACTTTTTACCGCTGTATAGCTGTTTTTGAGCGATTCTGACCTCTCTGAACTGCTGAGTGAACCGCGGGACAAAGCGCAGCGCCATCGCCAAAACAAGGCTGAGCGAGGGCGCTATCCTTCCGAAAAGATACACAAGCTTGTCGGACGTCATAACGCGGTTAAAGGATAAAAACCACAGCGCCACCGCGCAAAGCATCGCCGCCGTAACACAGCCGTATACAAGCGACTCCAAAGTGAACGGATTGCCCCACGGCAAATAGCAGATAATAGTTGCTCCGCGGTGATTGAACAGCGGATTTATCAAAATTATAAACAGCATAGTCGGAAGCAAAAACTTCACGCCGAAAAGAGCCGCTTTTTTGCCGCAAAAGTATGCGGCGCTGAAAGCAGCGCAAAGCAGCGAGATCACAAGACACACAGGCTGCATTATAAACATCGAAAAACCTATGCACCCAATGAAAAACAACAGGTTTACAAAAGGGTGCATTTTTGAAAATGTATCTGTCAATTGACTTTTCCTCCGCCGACGTCATAACCGAGATTACAGGTATACACCCACTCGATAACATCGCCGTCTTTAAGCGAATACTTTGAACATCCGTAGTTAGGGACCCAACCGTTCACCTTGTACATCCAGCCCGAATTTGCCCCGCAGTCGAACTCATAAAGGTTGTTGATGCCTTCGATATAAGCCGAATCATAAACAGAATTATAGCTGAATTCCATATGTATCTTTTTATCGGCACACACGCGTTTCAAAACGTCAAAAACGCTTTCGCCGCTCTTGAATTCCACGGAGACCTCAGACAAGATTTTGCCGTCGGAAGGGATAATATCGAGAAGATCATCATCGAGCTTGTCCATATTATTCAGCACGGTTCCGCACGAGATCGAGATCGTGCAGTGAAGCGCCTTGTCCTTTTTTTCCTGACTTTTGGTCGGTGTCGGAACCGTTGTCTTTACGGGATCGTTCTTCGGCTTTGTGGTTGTTTGAGCCTTCGGTTTTGTTGTAGGATCAATTGCAGGCTGCGAAGAAGTTTTTTTGCTCTCCCCTGTTTTTGATACCGTCTGACGCGGAGCTGTTGTTGACTGCGTCGGCTTTTGAGTTGCCGGCTGTGTTGAAACAGCGGCGGGCTGAGTCGTTTTCGGCTTTACTGTTGTAGACGGAACGGTTGAAGAAGTCGTCGCCGGAGCCGTTGTCGGCACGGACTCAGTCGCCTTTGTTGAAGCTGTGCTCTCGGCGGTTTGAGCTTCATTCGCGGTGCTTGAAACGACCGTTGAAGCCGGAACAGTTGATGAAAATTCGGTTATCTGCTCATGATAATACTCTGCCGGTTTGCTCTCAACGGCGTTTTTTGCTTGCTGAATGTTCCCTCCGCTTATAAAAGCGACGGCAAGGATCGCGAGGGTAAACACACCCGCGATCATAAAATGATAATACTTTTTGAAAAAACTTTTCATAGGCAAATCCTACTGTGCGAAAAATACGAGATATATCTGAAGCAGCGTGGCGTCGCTTATATCAACCACTCGGTTTTCGTTCAGATCGGCAAGCATCATCCGGGAAACACTGAGCGAAACATCATATTCCGCCAAATACTTTTGAAGATAAGTCACGTCGTTGATGTTCTGCAAACCGTCAGAATCGTAGTCGTAAAACGCTTTGGAACAAATATCCCTCATATCATAAAGAGAAGTTTTCCCGTCACAAAACCGCCTGTATGCAGTCAGAGCGTAAAAAGCCTGTTCCGTAGCCATCTGGTTGTATTCGCCGCCGAGCGTGTGCGAAAAGCCGTTGCTGACCGAATACGGCTCCAAGCGGTCGATAACGGTCTTGTTATTCACGATAAACCTATCACCGGAGCACGGGTCTATCCCGAGGCTGCAAAGCGCGACGATTATCTGCGCGCAGCTTTCGGGGCTGAGCTGAAGCTCTCCGTTTTCGGCTGTCAGAAAATATTCAAGCCTTTCAACGCCTTCATCTACGGCTTGTTTAATATCGCTGTCGTAAAAGCGGTACGGAGCAAGCGCCTGCAGAGCCATTCCGGTCATATCGGGGTCGGATATGTCGCCGTCAAAAGCCCAGCCGCCGTCGGGACATTGAGCGGAAAGAATCTCATCTATCAGCTTTTCACGCGTTGTTGGGTTTGTTATGCCTTCGTCGGATGATATTGGGTAGCGGTAAGTATCAAGCGCGATAAGCGCCCAGATAGCGCCGTTTATCCCCTGCTTCGTCACATAAGAGAAATCCGACAGCGGCGCGGTAAGATCATACCCCGCAACATTTGCCGCATCCTTGCCTATTGACGCAAGCGCAATGATGACCCGCGAGTTATCGCTTGATTTTCTTTTGTGAAGCTTGTTGCTGCCGATATTTTCAACATACCGCTCAACGGTCTCATAGTACTCCTGCTTATCCTGCTCCGTAAAATACTCTGCCCTTGAAAGACCGAGGACGAGCCATTCACCGCCGATAGAATCGACTGTCGGAGTCAATGTGTGAAGATATGAAGCCGTGCCGGTATACTTTTCATCGGTGACCGCCGCACTTGAAAAAGCAGACAAAAAGACGATAATAAGCGCAAGAACGGCTGATAAAGGCGCATATGATCTTTTAATCATAATCTGTTCCTCTCCCCTTCAGACCCGCCGCCTCAAGAGCGCGGGGCCACGGACCGAGCTTTTGCTTTATAAAGCAAACCGTCTCGCTGTCAAAATCACTTCGCTTCGGAAGTCGACCCAGCTTTTCCTGCGCGTCCTTCAGCAAAGCTATTGCGGCTGTTCTTTTTTCATCGCTGCTCATTCTTCATATTCAGCGAGGACGCGCTGCATTTTTGTTACGTCGTCAACGGTCACGTCGCCGTCTTCATTAAAGTCCGCGACAGAAAACTCACTGTCGGTAAGCGTCCTGAAATCGGCAAGATAACGCTGAACTTCGGTTGCGTCGTTTATGCCGAAAATGCCGTCGCCGTCCAAGTCGCCCTTGACGGGAACATAAGAAACGGTAAACGCGTAAACGGTCTCCTCGGCGGTTCCTGCCCAGCTGTTCATCGAAGCCCACGCGGGATTGCCGACGCCGACATAAAC
Organism: uncultured Ruminococcus sp.; assembly: GCA_902767325.1. GTDB lineage: Bacteria > Bacillota > Clostridia > Oscillospirales > Acutalibacteraceae > Ruminococcoides. Next base: position 4,623 of record CACXGW010000040.1, on the reverse strand, counting down.
AACATCGCCGTCCTTGACCGTGAAGCTTCTGCCCCTGCGGATCTCGGCGCCGTTTACCTCAGGCTGATAATCATTGAGATATGTTCTGACCTGATAGTTTTTGTTGTACGCTTCGGGATAAAGAGCTATCTGAGCCTGTTCTGCCGTGATTATGATCTCTCCCTGAGTAACGGCGGGATCGAAGTTGTTAAAAGCGTTAACGGTATCTTTTGAAACAAATGCGCCCTTTATCACCTGAGATGATGTAAGAGTCGTGGTGAAATCGCCGTAATAGCTTCCGCAGTCGTATCCCCAGCTGTTGGTGTACATCATAACTATCTCGTCGCCCGGCTGAAGCTCGCCGTTTGCTACGGTATATGCGGAAACGGAATCGGCAGTGAACCAGTCGTTGAGCGTTGCCATCCAGCCGCCGCTGCCGTTGTTGTCGTACTCGGCAAGATTGTTGACGGAAGATATGTAACCGTAAGCAGAAACGGTCAATTGATAGCCGCAATCGGTGATGGTGCGCTCCAGAACGGTTTCAACGGAATCGTCGGTTTCAAGCGCGATATTCTCGTCGATAAGAACACCCTCCCACGGAGCGCCGTCGGCTGTTTTGTAATTGGTGTTGCGGACGATCACCCTGACGGTGTTGTCAGTCTGAGCCGCGACGTTCATGACGCCGACGACCGACAGAAGCATCACAACAGCCAGAATAACGGATACGGTTTTTTTGATTTGTTTGTTCATAATAACCTCCTGTTAAGGCAATAAAAAATGCCTTTCTATAAAGAAAAGCATAGCAGAACAGACCGCTGAGGCAATAAAGGCAGTTTAAAACAAACGTTTCATTAACGGTTGTAGGGGCGACCATTGGTCGCCCGCGAATAGGAAACGACGTTTTCCTAAATAATGTCGGCAAAATATGACAGCTCGGCTTAGCAGGCGTGCAATGCACGCCCCTACAATTCATAATTTTACTGCTATGGCGGTTATTTCGGCTGTGCTTCTTCTTGTCCAAGAATACAGATCCAAGCCTGCGCGGAAGTAATCCGACTTAAATACACGGTAATGACAGTTGTTGCGGAATCTCACCGCATTCCCTATTACCTGCCCCGAAAGGCAGAACGCACAGGCTGATATTCACTTTATTTGATTATAGCATACTCGGTTTGATTCGTCAATTGCGGCGCTTCATTTTGTCGAACGGAAGCTGAACAAAAATCACCGCGGCAAACATTATCACACATCCCAGTATCTGCAAAGCAGACAGGCTCTGATCCTGCGTTAAAAAGCCCATTTCATACGCAAAGTAGGCGGCTAACGCTGAAATCACGGATTCCAAACTCATAATCATAGCGGCTATGGTGGGATTGAAATTGCGCTGACCGAGTATCTGGCAGGTATAAGCCACGCCGCTCGACATAACGCCGGTGTACAAAATCGGGATGATACCTTCCCAAAGCTTATCAAACGAAGGCTCTTCGAATATAAAAGCCAAAATCCAGCACAGCACAGCGCTCACGAAAAACTGAATGCACGAAAGCAGCACTCCGTTCGTTTTCGGCGCGAAATGATCGATAAGCATTATATGAACCGTGAAAAACGCCGCGCACATCAGCACAAGAGAATCGCCCCACGAAAGCGAAAAGCTGTCCGTTATACAGAGCAGATACAGTCCGACGACAGCCGCGGCAGCGCCTATCCACACGGTGAAGTGGCATTTTTTACGCAGAAACAGCCCGAATATCGGCGTCAGGATGATATAAAGCGTAGTGATGAAACCGGCTTTTCCGACGGTCGTATACTTCACGCCGTACTGCTGAAGCATCGACGCAACGCCCAGCACAACTCCGCAGAGAACACCTGCGAGAGCCGTTATCTTAACAGGCACTTTTTTAATGGGTATCTCATCGCTGTCCGCTAAAAATCGGGGGTGATGACATTTTATTATTACAACGGGAAGCAGCACCAGACCGCCGATCAGATACCGCGTCGCGGTAAATGTGAACGGTCCCATATAGTTGTTGCCCATCGACTGAAAAACAAACGCAACGCCCCATATCAGCGCTGTCAGCGAAAGATAAAAGACGCTTCGGAAATTGTTGGTTTTTGTCATAAACACACTCCTTGCCTGTTTATTCTATCACGATAAAGTGTTAATTGCAAGCAAAAGTAACGCGATATTCGTTTTGTCATAATATGGTGGTAAGACAAAAAGAGGGTGTATAAATGCAAAGAATAAAACTAAGCGACCTGCCGATAAACAGCAGCGCAACGGTCTGTGAGATACCATTCGGCAGCGCTCGGATCAACAGGATAAAAAGCCTCGGCATAACCGAAGGCGCCTATATAACCCCGCTGTTTCGAAGTCCGTTCAAAGACCCGACGGCGTATCGCGTAAAGGACTGCGTCATAGCTTTGCGAAGCACCGACTGCGATTTGATAATAGTAAAACCTGTCGGGAGCGATATATGAAAGAGTTTGAAGTAATGCTCGCGGGGAATCCGAACGTAGGCAAAAGCACCGTTTTCAATGCTCTGACGGGCTTGAAGCAGCACACGGGAAACTGGACGGGCAAGACGGTTGAGGGCTGTGAGGGCTCGTATTTGAGCAAAGAAAGCCGCTTCAATATCACCGATCTGCCCGGCACCTATTCCCTTTCGGCGTTCTCCGAGGAAGAAAAGGTCACGCAAAAAGCTCTTAACAAAAAGCAGTACGACTGCACGGTGATCGTCGCCGACGCGGGAGCGTTGGAGCGGAATCTTTCGCTTGCGCTTGAAGTATTGTCCATTCAAAAGCGGGCTGTTTTATGCCTTAATCTTTATGATGAAGCGCTCAAAAAGGGCTTTAGAATTGATGAAAACAAGCTTGGCGAGGAGCTGGGCGTCCCGGTTGTGAAGTGCTGCGCTTATAAAAAGCACGGTATAAATGATTTGATTTCTGTTGTCAGTGACGTCTGCGAAAGCAAAAGTGAAACAAACCGATATTATCATTGTTTCGACGCTCTCAACGACCGCGGCATTTTCATATCCAAGACCGCAAGGGAAATTTTCACATCCTGCGTTTCAAAAACAAACAGCGGCAAAAAGTCACAGCGTGATCTGCGAATCGACAGCGTTCTGACCTCAAAAGCGACAGGCATACCGATAATGATATTGCTCTGCGCGATACTGTTCTGGATAACCGCGGTGGGCGCGAATTTTCCGAGTGAATGGCTGAGCAGATTGTTTGAATTTATCAAGTCCGAACTTGTTGATCTTTTTTCAATGCTAAGTGTCCCGCAGTTTGTCAAAGGCATACTTATCGACGGCGTATACACCACGCTGAGCTGGGTGGTGGCGGTTATGCTGCCTCCCATGGCAATATTTTTCCCGCTGTTTGCGCTGATGGAGGACTCGGGCTATCTGCCGAGGATCGCGTTCAATCTTGACCGCTGCTTTTCAAAGTGCGGAGCTCACGGCAAACAGAGCCTTTGTATGATGATGGGGATAGGCTGCAACGCCTGCGGAGTCACGGGCTGCCGGATAATCGAAAGCAAAAAGGAGCGGCTCATAGCGCTGCTCACGAACAACTTTATGCCCTGCAACGGACGGCTGCCGATTTTGATCGCGCTGATAATGATGTATTTTGCGGGAAATCCGTTCGGGATATTATCATCGGTGAAAGTCACGGCGATCCTGACGCTTATCCTTATTTTCTGCGTAGTCCTGACACTTCTGATTTCAAAGATACTGTCAAAGGCGCTGTCGGGAGAAACGTGTTCGGGCTTTGCTCTGGAGCTTCCGCCCTACCGAAAGCCTCAGATAATAAAGACGATAGTCCGCTCATTTCTCGACAAAACGCTACGCGTCCTGATAAGAGCCGTCGCGGTAGCGGCTCCGGCGGGAGCGATAATCTGGCTTTGCGCGAATATCTATATCGGTGACGTTAGCGTTCTGAAACACCTGACCGACTTTTTCGACCCGCTTGGAAGGTTCCTCGGGCTGGACGGCGTTATAATAATGGCGTTCATCCTCGGCTTTCCGGCAAACGAGACCGTCATTCCGATAATGCTGATGGCGTACTGTTCAAAAGGCGTTATGACCGGTTTCACCGATTATGATTCCCTGTATTCGATCCTCACCCAAAACGGCTGGACGCTGACGACCGCCGTTTGTATGATAATTATGACCGTAGCGCATTTCCCCTGCTCCACCACCTGCCTGACAATAAAAAAAGAGACAGGAAGCATAAAATGGACGCTCCTGTCAATGGCAGTCCCAACAGCGGCGGGGATAGTACTGTGCGGTGCGGTGTCGCATATTATGAATTGAAAATTGAGAATTGAGAATTGAAAGATTAGAGTTGAGAGTTGAGAGTTATAAATTGACGTTGCTGAAAGTGAAGGCTACCTTGCGCAGGGGAGGCTTAACCGTGAGCGACGTTTTCTGAAGGACGTAGGGGCGCACCTGTGTGTGCGCCCTAAGAAAAGTCTGCATTATGTCAGGGCGCACACACAGGTGCGCCCCTACAACATTAAGGCGACGTTTTCATTAACAGAAAGCCTCCTTTTACAAAGGAGGAAATTCCCCTGTCAGGGGAATGTCGTAAACTCAAGAAATTATCCGGTCGTTTCCTTATAAATCGTAGGGGCGAGCATTG
>CACXGW010000039.1 GCA_902767325.1 uncultured Ruminococcus sp. | reverse complement strand
GCGTGGAGATCGTAAGGGTTCCGCCTCCGCGCTTTTTGCTGATGCCGTGCTTGACGGCGTTTTCGGCAAGCGGCTGGATGGAAAGCTGCGGCAAAACAAAATCCTCGGTCCGGATGTCGTAAACTATATTAAGCTTTTTGCCGAAGCGCAGCTTTTCGATATACAGATATTTCTTTAGGTGTTCAAGCTCCTTTGAAAACGGTACGGGAGTTTTTTGCTTTAGAGAATCCATATTTCCGCGGAGATAATCGGCAAAGGTCACCGTTGCCTCCTGAGCCGTTTCGGGATCGATGGTGCACATCATCGCTATAGAGCTTAGAGAATTATAGAGAAAATGCGGCTGGATCTGACTGACCATTATCGCGACGCGGGATTCCGTCAGCTCGCGCTGCATTTGCTGATAGCGCAGCGTTTCCTTATATTGCTGACGCAGGTCATACAGCAAAGTGAAGATCTGAACGAACAGCGTCAGAGCAGCTCCGATTTCAAACAGCCTTATATCGGAAAAACCGATATACATATTAAGCGTATCGAAAAGCAGGGTAACCGCCAGCGGGATCAATGTGAATATGGCGAGCTTGGCGTCGCGGTTGGTTTTTCTTTCACGCATAAGGCAAGCAGTGAGAACGGCTGCGCAGACGGTAAAGAAGCCCTGAGCGTAAGGATTGCTCGCGTATAAATCGCAAACTCCGGTAGCATTCATTATTAACAGCGCTATTATCAAAGCCGTGAACGAAAACAGCGCGATGTTTCCGATGATCCTGTGCCTTGTATCAAGCAAAACGACCTTGATAAACACCAGCGCGCAAATGCCGAACAGGTGGCTGGTCGTTTCGGTGATCGACATACAAACAACAGGCGATTCTATCCACAGCGGCAGATACGGAGACAGCACCTGAGTGAGCAGGTGGAATCCCGTAAAGAAGCACAGCACGGAAAAAGCCCAGTACCGGACGTTTATTCCGCCTATTACGCTGCCGGCGATCGGAAAAGCAAACAATCCGAAGAAGCATATCATTATACACAAAAGCATCGACGGGAGGTTTTTCTCGATCATAAGCTCGTAAACTCCCGTGGCATCGGTGACATACAGATTGAAAAAGTCGGACAGATCGTTATTGGAGAACATCTGGTACGGATATGTCATCGTGACTGAGATCTCCTCGTTGTTCTCGGTAAGATTATCGAATATGAAAAGACCCTGGAAGAACTCGATATCCTCGCCGGGTGTGTTTTTCATGGGGCTTTTGTCATCTTCGCGGTAGTTTGAATAATCAAGTCCGGGGACTGTCTGAATGCGGTACCAGATGTTGTTTGACATAACGACCAGACAGCTTTCGTCAAAATAGATCGGGCGCGACAAAGTACCTTTGATTGTCAGGGTGTGAAAACGGCTGTGGACCATTTCCTCGGGAATGGTATCCTGCCATTCTCCGCCGTCTATGGAGTATTTGCCGTTGATATGGACCTTGTAGGAGTCGTAATACTTCTCTCTGCCGCTGCTCATTACGGTAACAACGATCAATCCTATAAAAGAGAGCAGCAATACGGCAAGCGCAAAATATGTCATAGCTTTGCCTTTGATCAGCTTCATTTTCAACGCTCCCCTCTTTTTATAGATTTATTATATCAACCACAAAAATCATTGTCAATCAAAAATGACGCAATTACACAAAAACGCGATCAGCCGGCGCTTTGACATACCGGCTGACTGCAAATATATGTGATCAAGAGGTAACAAAATATCTTTTGCTCCCTTTGTTATGGCTTTATTATATCACGGTAATAAGTACAAAAAGAGGACAAAAACAAAGAAAAAACGGACTTTTATGAAAGTCCGTAAAAATTTCAGCGTTTGAATTTTTTAACAGCCTTGTCACGGAAGGCTGTGTATTTCTTTTCGGGGATCGGCAGCTCAACACCGTCGGACAGCGTGACCTTGAAGCGGCGGATATTGGTGATGTATTCGGGGTTGACAAGATAGCTCTGGTGACAGCGCAAAAAGAGCTTGCCGTATCGTTTTTCAAGCATTGATATGGTAGACGCGACTTCGATTTCGCCGTCCGTGGTAATAACGATGCTGTGTTTGCCTCCGTGAGCTGCCTCGATCCGGATGATGGTATCGGACAAAACGAAATAATCAGACCTGTCCATGCCGTGAAAGTGGATGCGTCTGCCGTGAAGCGGCTTGATATATGCGTTATGAAAGACCTCATGAAACCTGTTTGGGTATATAACATCATCATCGTGCTTTTCGTGAGGATTGGAAATATGACAGACGAGTATACGCGGTTCCTTTGTTTTTGAGCCGTCCTCATCTTCAAGCGTGCGCTCGCACCAGGTCATCAGTATGCGCTGATTCAGGGTTATGTCCTCACTTTCGGGATAATGGGTCGTAACGGTAAAGCCGAGCATAACGTCGCAGAAGGAAGGGTGCGACGAGATATGTGTTACCTCCATATTGCCGAGGGTGAATTGAAGGGAATGCTCTTCGGCGTTCCAGATGCGGATCATAGTTTCTCTGCCGTGGATGAACTGTCCGTCGGCAGGACCGTACCACAGCGCGTTGTCGTCCATATGATCAAGGAACGGCATATAATCGTTATCATAGTATTTCATAATAAGCTCGGCGGAAAGGTCGGCTATATGCTGCTGATTCATTTTACAACTCCTTATTTACTGCTTAGGAACAATAAAATCCAGAACACGAGGAACAGATTTGATCTCTATGCTTTTGCAAAGCGGAAATTTTTCGCCGTCAAGCGTCCATTGTACCTCGCCTTCAAACCTTACTTCCGGCAGATGAAACAGCTCGATGCCCCTGGCGCTGTAGTCTTTTTTTCTTAGTGCGTTCAATATTCCCGCAAGCATTGCCGGATTTTTCGGTTTTTTTACAAGAATGACCTCGTGAAGCCCGTCAGAAAAATCGACGTCGCTGCTCTTATAATGAAGAGTTCCGCCGATCGAGGTTGAATTGCTGACAGCACCGAAAATATAATCTCCCTCACTCAGCTTCTTATCTCCGCTGTATACGCTCAAACGGGCTGCTTTTGTGAAGGGTATCTCACGTGCGCCCTCAATGACATATGCCAGCTTGCCTAACCGCTTTTTAAGAGACGCCGGTGTTGCGTAGGAGCATTCCGAAAGCAGACCGAACGCCGCAACATAAACAAAACAGCGGTCATTCATTACCCCGATATCGAGCTTTTGCTTTCTCCCGCATACAATATTCCTTTCGAAGCTTTCGAAATCGGATGAAAGACCGAGCGAATTAGCGAAGTCGTTTCTGGTTCCTGCCGGGATATACGAAATCGGCGGAATGTGCTTCAAGCCGTAAAGCCCGTTGACAACGCTGCTGAGAGTTCCGTCTCCTCCTAAGCAAACAAGCAGATCATAGCTTTGTGCACGGTTTCGGGCGGTTATCTGAGCATCCTCGGAACTGCGGGTCATTACCGTATCATAGTTATATCCATGAAGCCGCAAAGCTCTGCCGATCCTGTCAGGCATATCCTGCTGTCGTTTTCTGCCCGAGTTCGGGTTTATTATGATCAATGCCTTCATTGAATATCCTTAAACCTCCGTACATACAGAAAAATGAATAATATAAAGTGAAAATCCTGCCACGCTTGTGACAGGATTTTCGCTTTGGTCGAGGTGACAAGATTCGAACTTGCGACTCCATCGTCCCGAACGATGTGCGCTACCAAACTGCGCTACACCTCGAAAAAAGAGCCTCGACATACATCGAGGCTGTTGTGGCTGAGGAATAGGGATTCGAACCCCAACAAACAGAGTCAGAGTCTGTCGTGCTACCGTTACACTATTCCTCAAAATATGTTACAT
>CACXGW010000038.1 GCA_902767325.1 uncultured Ruminococcus sp. | reverse complement strand
GACTTGAACCTACGACACTTCGGGTATGAACCGAATGCTCTAGCCAGCTGAGCTATTCCGCCATTTATGCTGTCAAAATCAGCAAGACTCATTATATATCATCCGTGCTGTTTTGTCAAGTCCTTTTCCCGCTTTTTACGCGGATAAATTACAGCATCGAGATGCCGTAACTGTTTACGAGAGCTTCTATTTTTTCGCCGTTTTTGCATTTCGGACAATTGTGGGGTTTATAGCTTTCGTAGTCGCCGAGGTCGTTGGGGTCGAATATGGAGTGAACGGGGTGACCGTCGCATTCCTTTAGAGTAGCGAACAGCGCCGAAACGCCCACTACCATTCCGCCGTAGTATTTTATGGCGTCGATTGCTGCAAGCGCGCTTTTGCCCGTTGTAATTGAAGCCGCGAGAACAAGCACGTGCTTGCCTCTGAGCATCGGGGTGAGATTATCGCGGAACATCATCTGACCGCTGCCGATGAATTCGGGAGAGACCACGTAAACCGTCTGATGAGCGTTCATATTCAGATAATTATCCTTTGTCAGTTCGCTTGCCATACATGCGCCGATGACCTCGGTGCCGTCAAGGCAGAGGATCGTGTCGATGATGGTGTTGGAGCGGTAGTTATGGACAAGCTGCTCGGCGACGGCCTTTGCTTCGCTGAGACGGGTCTTTTGAGTTGTGACGTCGATATAGTAGTTTGTGTGGATGTGCATTGTCGCAAAGTGACCCTTTGCCACGCGCAGAAATACATTTTTATTTTTGGTGCGGATTTTATACAGTTCAGCCATTACGGTCGCCTCCGTTTATATATTGTACTTATATAATAATATGTTGTTACTTGCCGATGATTTCTTTGCCGCCCATATAAGGTCTGAGTGCAACGGGGATATTTACGCTGCCGTCGGCGTTGAGATTGTTTTCCAGGAAAGCGATAAGCATTCTGGGAGGAGCGACAACGGTGTTGTTGAGAGTGTGAGCAAAGTATTTTCCGTTTTTGCCGGATACTCTGATTTTCAGTCTGCGAGCCTGAGCGTCGCCGAGGTTGGAGCAGGAGCCTACTTCAAAATACTTCTTCTGACGCGGCGACCACGCTTCAACATCGAGCGAACGGACCTTAAGGTCGGCAAGGTCTCCGGAGCAGCATTCGAGTGTACGCACGGGAATGTCGAGCGAACGGAACAGATCGACGGTGTTCTGCCAGAGCTTATCGAACCACATTTTGCTTTCCTCGGGCTTGCAGACGACGATCATCTCCTGTTTTTCAAACTGGTGGATGCGGTATACGCCGCGCTCCTCGATTCCGTGAGCGCCTTTTTCCTTGCGGAAGCAGGGCGAATAGCTTGTAAGGGTGTAGGGCAGCTGATCTTCCTGATTGATGGTGTCGATGAATTTGCCGATCATCGAGTGTTCGCTGGTGCCGATGAGATAGAGGTCCTCTCCCTCAATTTTGTACATCATCGAATCCATTTCGGCAAAGCTCATAACGCCGGTAACGACGTTGCTGCGGATCATAAACGGAGGAACGCAGTAGGTGAAGCCGCGGTCGATCATAAAGTCGCGCGCATAGGAAATTACCGCGCTGTGGACTCTGGCGATGTCGCCCATAAGATAGTAGAAGCCGTTGCCTGCGACCTTGCGGGCGGAGTCGAGGTCGATTCCGCTGAGCTTTTCCATGATATCGGTGTGATAGGGAATTTCGAAATTGGGCACGACGGGCTCGCCGAAACGCTCGACCTCAACGTTTTGGCTGTCGTCCTTGCCGATGGGGACTTCGGGGTCGATGATCTGGGGGATCTGCATCATTATCTCGGTGACCTTGGCGCTGAGCTCGGTCTCCTGCTCTTCAAGCTGCTTGAGCTGTTCAGCCTGGCGGTTGACCTCCTCTTTGAGAGCCATACCTTCTTCACGCTTGCCCTGAGACATCAGCTTGCCGATCTCTTTGGAGATCTTATTGCGGTTGGAGCGCAGATTATCCGCCTGCTGCTTTGCGGCACGGCTTTGAAGGTCAAGCTCGATGACCTCGTCAACAAGATGAAGCTTGCTGTCCTGGAACTTTTTCTTTATGTTTTCTTTTACCGCGTCGGGGTTTTCTCTTAAAAATTTAATATCAATCATTATTATTTCTCCTATCTTAACTCAGTTTATTGGATAACTCGGTTAGTTCTTCGTCCGAGTAGAATTCTATTTGCAGCACGCCGCCCTGTTTTCCCTTTGACTTTGTGACGCTGATTTTTCTTCCGAGAGATTCGGAAAGCGTCAGCGCGACCTCTCTGTAGAAGTTGGGCAGTTTTTCGGGTTGCTTTGAAGCGGATGTTTTGCCGGAAGCAAGCTTTTTGCAGAGCTTTTCGGTTTGTCTTACCGATAAATCGTTTTTAACGATCTGCTCGCAGACCTCTTTCATCTGTTTTTCATCACTTAGTGTCAAAAGAGCTCTCGCGTGTCCGGCTGAGATAGCTTCGGTGCGGACATACTCTGCGATCTCCTCGGGAAGCTTTAAAAGCCTGAGAGCGTTTGCGACCGCCGGGCGGGATTTTCCGACCGAGCGCGCGACCTCTTCCTGAGTAAAGCCGTGCTCTTCCATCAGCACATTATAGCCCTGAGCCTCTTCAAGCGGAGATAAGTCCTCGCGCTGGAGGTTTTCGATAAGCGCGAGCTCCATTGTTTCGGCTTCGCTTAGCTCGCGGATAATCACGGGAACTTCCATAAGCCCTGCCATACGCGACGCGCGGTATCTTCTCTCCCCCGCTACGATCTCGTAGCCGCCGAGTGTGAGCGGACGAACCAGGATCGGCTGAAGCAGTCCGTGCTCCGAGATGCTTTCGGCTAGTTCCTCAAGCGAGGCGTCGTCAAAGCTTTTTCTCGGTTGAGAACGGTTTGGCTCGATTTCGTCGATTTTAAGAGTTACGGCGCCGTTGCCGTTTTCGTTATCGTTTTCAATGAATATAGCGTTGAGGCCTTTTCCGAGACCTCCGAGTTTTTTTGCCATCAGCGACGCTCCTTTGCAATGATTTCCTTAGCAAGCTCGGTGTAGGCAATACTTCCCTTGCAGTTTTTGTCGTAATAAATGACGGGCATTCCGAAGCTTGGCGCTTCCGAAAGTCTTACTCCGCGGTTGACGACGGTTTTGAACACCTTGCCCGGGAAGAATTTTTTTACTTCCTCCACGACCTGCTGAGTGAGGTTAAGCCTGCCGTCATACATCGTCAGCAAAACGCCCTCGAGCTCGATAGAATAGTTATATTGCCTTTTTATTCTTCTGACCGTGCTCATCAGCTGCGACAAACCTTCAAGCGCATAGTATTCGCACTGGATAGGTACGATGAACGAATCCGCAAGCGTCAGCGCGTTTGCCGTGATGAGTCCGAGCGACGGTGGACAGTCGATGATTATGTAGTCGTAATATTGCTTGATGGGCAGGATGGAGTTTTTCAGGAGAGCTTCTCTGTGCGGCTTTTCAACGATCTCAAGCTCAGCCGCGGCAAGATTTATGCTTGAAGGCAGAACGTGAAGATTCTGATACGGCGTTGTGAGCACGCATTCCTCGGCCCTTGCGTCGTCCACCAAAATGTTGTAGGTGGAGAGCTTTACCTTGCTTTTGTCGATTGCTACGCCGCTTGTGGCGTTTCCCTGCGGGTCGGCGTCGACAAGAAGCACTTTTTTGCCGAGCGCTCCCAGGCAAGCGGACAAATTGACAGCGGTCGTGGTTTTTCCCACACCGCCTTTTTGATTTGAAACAGCTATTATTTTTGCCAAAAAATCACCTTTATCGATAGTATGCAATCATTATATCATAAATTTGGGTGATTTAAAAGTGCGAATAAGAAATTTTTGAATTATTTTTGTTTCACGTGAAACATTTTGCCGAAAAACGCAAAAAGACGTACGCTTTGGTACGTCTTTTCGCAAGGGGTTAGATAAGGAAATGGGTATGAGTGGAACGGATGCGAAGCATCCGGGTGGAAAGCTTATGCCGTTTTTTCGGCTCGGACGATCTGTGACTTTGGGATCCTTATTGTGTATTCGATAAAATTATCGGTGTCGGTTTTATGTGTTTTAGCGTCGATTCCCGCCAGTCGCATAACGTCTACAGCTTTGTTGATGGTGTTCAGAAAAATTCTCAGGTCTTTTATCACCGCTTTGCTGCTGCCCTTGTTTTCTTTTTTGGGGGCAATGTTGCACAGGTTTCCGATCAAAGCTTCTGTTTGTGCTACGTTAAGGTTTTCGGCGATCACTCTGGAAAGAGCTTCTCTTCTTACAGATTCGTTTTCGAGCTTCAGCAGGGCGCGCGCGTGACGCTCGCTCAGTCCCGCGTTTTCGATCCATTCCTGTTCCTCAAAGCTGAGTTTTAAAAGACGCAGCTTGTTGGCTATGGTGGACTGGGTTTTACCGAGCTTTTCGGCAGCCTGTTCCTGCGTCAGACCGAAGCGTCTGATCAGTCTTGAAATCCCGCGAGCCTCCTCAAACATCCCGAGGTCGGCCCGCTGGAGATTTTCAAGGAGCGCATATACGGCAGACTCTTTATCGGAGCACCTGATGACAACGCAGGGAACTTTTTTCAGACCCGCCAGCGCCGCGGCACGAAGCCGCCTTTCTCCTGCCACCAGCTCGTATTCGGAAGGGCTGATTTTGCGAACCGTCAGCGGCTGCAAAATGCCGTTTTCCGAAATGGAGAGAGAAAGCGATTTCAGCTCGTTTTCGTTAAACTGCCTGCGCGGCTGGGCTTTGTTCGGTCGGATTTTTAGGATGGGTATTTCGGAAATTATGTTTTCGTTTTTTACCAAAAAATTCAACCGCATCACCTTACTTTGCATCAGGGCTTGTCCCTGTGCAATTATCATATCACATAAGGTGTGCGGTTTTTGTCAAAAGTTGGAAAAGGATTTTTCAATTGTTTTGGAAAAGACCGTCGAATTATAGCGGCTTTGCCTTTATTCTTCCGTTGTTGCGGGGATATTTATCGGGTGTTGGCTGTATCTTTTCGATTTCTACAAGACTGCGGCTTCCGCCTTCAAGAGGAAGCTCAAAGGAATAAATGTTTTTGAGCTGTCCGCCGAGGACTTGGATCGCGCGGCGCGCGATTTCCACTTCTTCTTCGCAGCTGCCGCCCTTGAACGCGACAAATGTGCCCGAAAGCCTGACAAACGGCAGACAGTATTCGCAAAGGGTGTTGAGCTGTGCCACAGCGCGGGAAACGGCAAAGTCGTAGCATTCGCGTTGGTTCAGATCCTGACCGTACTCCTCTGCCCTGCCCTGAACGAACTGCGCTTCAAGTCCGAGCTGTGACATAAGCTCGCGCAAAAAGAGAAATCTCTTGTTCAGGCTGTCCAGCAAAGTCAGCTTTATATCGGGGCGGACAATTTTCAGCACCACGCCCGGAAAGCCCGCACCGGTTCCGATGTCAATAACGGAAGCGCCCTCGGGCAAAGTGAAATAATCAAAGAACGAAAGGCTGTCGGCAAAATGCTTCACCGCAACGCCCTTGGGATCGGTTATCGCGGTCAGGTTGATTTTTTCGTTCCACTCGAGCAGCAGCTCATAGTACTTCTCAAACCGAGATAAAACTGTGTCGTCTATCATCGGAGAGTTGCCTGTGGCTTCATATAAATAATTTCTGAGTTCGTTGTTCTGCATTTTACTTTCCTTTGTTGGCGGCAAGCCAAATAAGCAGCACGCTGACGTCAGCCGGTGATACGCCCGAAATACGCGACGCCTGACCGATGTTTAGCGGCTTTATTTTGTTTAGCTTTTCCTGAGCCTCCAGACGAAGCCCGTTGAGCTGTTTATAATCAAAATCGACCGGCAGCAGCTTGCTTTCAAGCTTTTTCATCTGCTCGACCTGTTTTATCTGCTTTTGGATGTAGCCCTCGTATTTTATCTCGATTTCGACCTGTTCAAACAAATTCTGCTCCAAGTCGGGGCGATCCGTGTCGAACTCAGCAAGACATTCGTAGTCGAGCTGAGGGCGCTTGAGCAGATCAATAAGGCGGATGCCGGTGGTGACTTCGGATGTTTCACGTGAAACAAGCATAGCGTTCAGCTCGTCGGACGGCGCTATGGTGGTGGATTTAAGCCTTTTGATCTCCGCTTTTTTCAACTCCTGTTTTTTCAGGAATTTTTGATAACGGCTTTCGCTTATCAAGCCCAGCTCATATCCGATCGGGGTCAGGCGCTCGTCGGCGTTGTCCTGACGGAGCAAAAGGCGGTATTCGCTGCGCGAGGTCATCATTCTGTATGGCTCGTTGGCACCCTTTGTGACCAAATCGTCGATCAGCGTGCCAATATAGGAATTTGCGCGTGTAAGAACAAACGGAGCTTTATTCTGAACCTTCAGCGCGGCGTTTACTCCCGCGACAAAACCCTGCGCGGCAGCTTCCTCATAGCCTGAGCTGCCGTTAAACTGACCTGCGCCGAAAAGCCCCGGAAGCTCCTTGAACTCAAGCGTGGCGTTCATCGCGGTCGGGTCCACGCAGTCGTATTCGATGGCGTAAGCGGGGCGCATCATCACGCAATTTTCCAAGCCCTTTATGGTGCGGTAGAATTTCAGCTGGACTTCCTCGGGAAGCGAGCTGCTCATTCCCTGCAAATACATTTCCTCGGTGTTTTCGCCGCATGGCTCGATAAACAGCTGGTGGCGCGGTTTGTCTGAAAAGCGCATTACCTTGTCCTCAAAGCTCGGGCAATAGCGCGGACCCACGCCCTCTATCCTGCCGGCGTACAGCGGTGAGCGGTGGATGTTTTCCAAAATGACTTGCTTTGTGCGGTCATTTGTCCAGGTGATGTGGCAGTCGACCTTATTTTCGCCGAGACTTTCGGTCTCGTAGGAAAACGGCTGCGGCGGCTCGTCGCCCTTCTGCACTTCCAGATCGCTGAAATCTATCGAGCGGCGCAGCATTCGCGCGGGCGTGCCTGTTTTGAAGCGGCGCAAAGGCAAACCGATCGTTTTCAGCGACTCGGCAAGCTTTGTTGCGGGGAACATTCCGTCGGGACCGCTTTCATAGCTGACCTCGCCGACATATATCCTGCCGCCGAGGAATGTGCCGGTCGCGATAATGACGGTCTTACACAGATACTGGGCGAGCATCTGGGTCGTCAGAAGGTATCCGCCGTCTGCTTTTTCTATAGATGTGATCTCCGCCTGCTTTAGCTCGAGATTTTCCTGTAATTCAAGCTTATGCTTCATCGTGTCGGAATATTTGCGGCGGTCAATTTGCGCGCGGAGCGAATGAACGGCGGGACCCTTTCCCCTGTTCAACATTCTTGATTGCAAAAAGCATTCATCGGCGGTTTTGCCCATTTCGCCGCCGAGCGCGTCCAGCTCGCGCACAAGGTGACCCTTAGCGGTGCCGCCTATTGAAGGGTTGCAGGGGCAGTTGCCCACGGCGTCCATATTGATTGTAAAGATGGCGGTGCGGCAGCCGAGCCTTGACGCGGCAAGCGCGGCTTCGATCCCCGCGTGACCCGCGCCGATAACGGCAACGTCGTATTCACCTGCAAAATAAGTCATAATATCGATCCTTCATCAGTAGTCGGTTGTTGTGAGTTTTACTTTCCGACACAAAAATTGTGGAAAACGCGGTCGAGCACTTCGTCGCTTGTTTTCTCGCCCGTCATTTCAAGCAGCGCCGAAACGGCGTCCTCGAGAGTAACGGTAACAGCGTCAAAGGTCAAACCCATTTCCAAAGCTCCTTTGGCTTCCTTTACTGCCGCGAGAGCCGCGGCAACATCAGCGCGCTGGCGTTCGTTTGAAAGTATGCCCTCGCTGGGGTTGAGAGAATCGGTTCCCGCGAGTCGGGCTATCGCTTTGATAAGCTCGTCCTTTCCCTCCCCCGTTTGTGCCGATACATATACTATATTGTCTATGTAATTTAATATATTGTCTATATCTGCCCGGTTTGGCAGATCGGTCTTGTTAATTACCGCGATTGACGGAACATTCTTTGCCGTTTCAAGCAAGCGGAAGTCAAAATCCTCCAGCGCTCGGCTGTTGTCAAAGACCGCGAGAAGCAGTGCACACTGTTCAAGGCGCTTTTTGGCGCGGTCAACACCGATTTTTTCGACGGTGTCGTCGGTGTCGCGCAGTCCGGCGGTGTCGCTGAGCCGCAGAAGCACGTCGCCCGCGAGCACGGTGTCCTCAACCACGTCGCGTGTTGTGCCAGGTATCTCGGTAACAATGCTCTTTTCCGAGCCGGAAAGCAGGTTCATCAGCGTGCTTTTGCCGACGTTCGGTCTGCCCGCAATAACGGCGTCTATCCCCTCTTTTACCGCCTGTCCGCTGTCATAGGTGGATAAAAGGGATTCGAGCTCGCGCTCGGAGGCGGTGCAAACGGAGATTATCTCCTCGTCCGTTACCTCGGCGATATCCTCCTCGGGATAATCCGCCCAGGCGGAAAGGTGAGCGGTAAGAGAAAGCAGATCGTCCTTGATTTTCGTTATTCTTCTGCGCAGAGCGCCGTCCTTGACGGACATTGCGGCACGCGCGGCGCTCCGGCTTTTGGCGCTGATGATGTCGATAACGGATTCTGCCTCGGTAAGGTCCATTTTGCCGTTTAGAAAGGCACGTTTTGTGAACTCACCGGCTTCGGCCGGAGCAGCGCCCGCTTCAAATACGGCGCGAAGCACCTGCTGTGTGATATAAACGCCGCCGTGGCAGGAAAGCTCAACAACGTCCTCGCCCGTGTAGCTGTGGGGAGCGCGAAAAACCAGCGCGACGGCTTCGTCGAGCTCTTCCCCGCCGCTGATGATTTTTCCGAAAGCTGCAGTGTAGCCGCGCATTTCAGTTAGGCTTCGGTTATTTATATTTTGAAACACCCTGTCGGCTACCGCAACGGCTTCGCTGCCCGAAATGCGGATGACGCCGATCCCGCCTTCGCCCTGAGCGGTGCTGATGGCTGCGATGGTTTTGCTGTCGTTCATAAAAAACTCCGGTCGGATATAAAGGAAAGCTGCCTCGATCGAGACAGCTCCCATTGATTACTTATCTATTCTGCCGTAAAGACCTGTTGCGCCGCCTTCGTTGAGCGGAACTCTGTCAGGATTAGGAGCAGGATTTGTGTTGCGGCTTGAGCCGTAACCTTTTTTGCCGCCGCCCCTGCGGTTGTTGTAGCCGCCGCGGCGATTGTTTTTCGCCTTGGGATCGGGACCGATAACAACGTGACGGGCCGCGCCTTCGCCCTCGCTCCAGGAAATCGCGCCGTTGACCTTCTGAACGGCGGTGTGGATGATCCTTCTCTCGTAGGGGTTCATCGGCTCAAGACTTGTCTTTTTGCCGGTCTTGATAGCCTTGAAAGCGAGCTTTCTGCCGAGTATCTCAAGGGTCTTTTCACGTTTGTCGCGGTAGTTGCCGACATTTACGGTGACCTTGATGTAAGCTTCGTCGTTGTGATTGGCAACCAGGCTGGTCAGATATTGCAGAGCGTCGAGTGTTTCGCCGCGTCTGCCGATTACAAAGCCCTCGTCCTCACCCGAAAGATCGAACGACATCGTTCCGTTTTCGAGCTTTTTCTCGATAGCGATTCCCTCGAGTCCCATTTTATCGAGAACGTTGCGGAGGAACTGTTCGGTTTTGTCTTCGGTGGTTTCTTTTATGAAAACCCTGACTTTTGCGGCACGGCCGCCGAAAAGCCCGAATTTCTTTTTTTCTTCGCGCTGAATCACCTCGAAATCATATTCGTCGGTTTCGTCAAGGCCGAGTTCAGCTTTTGCTTTCTCCAGCGCCTCTTCTACGTCGACGCCTTCGCAAATTGCTTCTCTAATCATTATTCTCTCCTGTTTTCACGAATAGTTTTACTTCTTCTTTTTGCTCTTGTTCGAATTGTTCTTGTTTGAGTTCGCTTTGTCTGTATGCGTGTTTTTAGGAACGTAGTTATAGGGAACTTTGGCTTCGTTTGCGAACATCAGCGCGGCGTGTCTTGCTTCGGACGTTGCGGTAAGATGCGCGGGGCTGAAGGTTTTGTTAAGCACGATAGACTGACCCAGCTGAATGAGCGCGGAGATGATCCAATAGAAGGAAACAGCCGCGGGAACGCTGAACGCGATCCATGCCGAAATAAGCGGCAATACATAAATCATAGCCATCATACAGCCCTGAGACTGCATGGCGGAGTTTGCTTTGTTCATCTTCTGCATGATAAAAGACGAACCCACGTTTGACAGGAAGCAAAGGACGGGGAACAGCAAATACCATGACCAGAAGCCGAATTGGCTGGGTATGACGAGCAAATCGACGTTGCCGAAAATGGTAAAGCCGTTTGCGAACTCACTGATTTTACTGATTTCAGCAGCGCTGAAAATGCTTTGGATATACTCGGTGTTCTGAATCTGCGGGAAGATCCTCAAAAGCGAAACTTCCTGATAGGTCGCGTTTCCGACGGTGTGTGTATATCCGGGAATGGTGTTGGCGAATTCAAGCGCCTTGTTGACATGGTCGCCGTCGATGTGGAGTGTGTTGGTAAGGGGATATGCGACCGCGTAGAAAATGCCCAGAAGAATGAGCATCGGGATGATGGTGGTCAGACAACCGCCGGTTGGTTTTACGCCCTCTTTTTCGTAGAGCTTGTTCATCTCCTCCTGGAGCTTCTGACGGTTGTTGCCGTACTTTTCGCGCAGCTCTTTTTGTTTTTTTGCCATTCTGGCGTTGCCCGCCATAGACTTTTGCTGCTTTAAGCTAAAGGGGAAGAGCGCCGCCTTTACGATGATGGTAAAGACGATGATGGCGATTCCGAAATTTTTGAAGACAAAGAACGCGCCCCAGAGTATGTATCCGAGCAGCCATCCGATTGAACCGAAAATTTGCATACATTTACCTCATAATCGTTTACTTCCGCTTTTTTTCGGGAACGGGGTCGTAGCCGCCCTTTGAAAACGGATTACAGCGCAAAATGCGCCATAAGGTGAGCGCCGAGCCTTTCAGCGCGCCAAACCGCTCGATTGCCTCCATTCCGTATTGCGAGCATGTCGGAATGTATTTGCAATGCGGTGAGGTGTGCGGAGATATGCCCGACCTGTAGAATTTAATGAGCGCCAAAAGAACCTTTTTCATCTGTTTGTCCCTCGCCGAGTGAAGTCAGAACCCCCAAGGTTTCAAGGTGCTGCTTCATCGCTTTGTATACCGCCTGCGATTTAACATATGGCGTTTTGCCGCGCGCAACAAAAATGAAGATATATCCGGGCTTTATCTGATCGAAAAGTTTGTAGTAAGAAGCTCGGATGACCCGTCTCGCACGGGATCTTTTAACAGCGTTGCCGACTTTCTTTCCCGTAGTGATTCCATATCGCGGGGTATTGCTTTTGGTTTTTAAAGCATACGTTACAAGAACAGGACTGACAAAGGATTTTCCGCGGCGATATGCCTGCGCGAACTCCCTTTTTTCCTTGACCGTTATGTATCTGCTCATTTTTAAACCCTCAGGTTTTGGCACCATTCAAAGAAAAAGACCACATTCCCGTGGCCTTTATACCGCCGCCGAATATACTTCGGCGATGGTATTAATAGGACAACCTTTTTCTGCCTTTTGCTCTTCTTCTTGCCAAAACTTTTCTGCCGTTGGAAGTAGACATTCTTTTTCTGAAGCCGTGCTCTTTCTTTCTGTGGAGCTTTTTAGGCTGATATGTTCTCAACATTAGTGAAAACCTCCCTTCAAAATATAACCTTGCATTATAGCATTATATCTTAATTTTTCCCAATAGTCAAGCCTTTTTTTGCGCCGCAAAGCGCAGACGGACAGGGGAAAATCAAAAGTCCGAAGCGTCCGCGTCAAGGATTGCGCATATGTTGTATTCAGGATATTTTTTTTGCATTTGAGCCACAATATCTTGGAAAATCTCTTCGCGGTTTTTTGCGGCGTAATCTATAACGACGTCAAAGCGGATCTGTTTTTCGTCCTCGTCAACGGCAAAACCGTGGGTTTGCAGAACAGAATCGGCGCCTGATATGACCTCTCTAAGGTCGGAAAAGACCTGCCGCGACATCTCGTTGTCAGCTATTCGCGCGTAAACTCCTATGCCGGTAAGCGCTACGCCGGTTTCGGCATAGACCTTTTCGGCGATCCGCCTTTCGAGTTTATCGAGCTGCTTTACGGTATACGCTTCGGGAAGCTCGATATGAACCGAGCCGATGTGATTTTCGGGGCCGTAGTTGTGAAGGATAAGGTCATAAACGCCGCTGACCTCCGGAAAGCGGAGGATCGCCTGACGGACCTCGCGCGCCAGCTCGCCCTCAACGCGTTCGCCGAGGATAGAGGAAAGGCTTTCGCGCAGCATATCTATGCCGGCTTTTATGATAACAAGCGAGATCACTGCCGCGAGCCACGCCTCAAGGCTGACTCCCCAGATCAGGAAGATCGCAGCCGCCAACAGGGTAGAGGCGGAGATGACCGCGTCGAGCAGCGCGTCCTTGCCGGAAGCGACAAGCGAATCGGAATTTACCTTCTGTCCGGTAGCGCGGACGTAAATTCCCAAAACGATCTTTACAACGACCGCCACGGCAATGATGATAAGTCCCAAGGTGTTGTAGTCGGGCGTCTGAGGCTCGATTATCTTTTTGATGGATTCGACAAGCGAGGTAATACCCGCGTAAAGAACGATAACGGAGATCGTTACCGCGCTGATATATTCTATCCTGCCGTGGCCGTAAGGATGTTTTTTATCGGGCTTTTTTCCCGCCAGCTTCGCGCTGACGATTGTTATTACAGACGAAAGCGCGTCGGTCAGGTTGTTAACTGCGTCGAGGATAACGGCGATAGAGCCGGAGAGAAGTCCCACAGCCGCTTTGAAGCCCGCCAAAAACACGTTGGCGAGAACGCCGATTATACCTGTGCGGACAATAACCTTTTGACGGTTCACAAAAACACATCCTTAAAATGTTTTAGAGCATCAGCTTAGAGAAAGCTTTTTATCAAGCCCTCTGTTTTCAATAATAAACGCCAGCGGCAGACCGAGCACGAACAGCACGGCAAGCTCGCCGAGGGCTACAAGACCGCCCTGAAGCAGGAAATCTCCGAAGTGGAAGCCGCCTTCGATAAAGAAGAACTCGATCTCAAAGCCGATGATGAGTCCGTTGAACAGCGCAGGCATAAGCGCGGCAAGGATCGGAAGCTTGAAAAAGCGGACGTTCCGCAGGGCGTACATCGTCAGCGCCGCCAAAAGGCTTGCGATAGAACCGAAGATCATATCGTAAGGTCCGAGGACCGCCAGCGAGCTGATATTTGCGATAATGCAGCCGATCGTCAGTCCCGGGATCGCGGCGGGCGTGAACAGCGCCAGGATGGTCAGAACCTCCGAAACGCGGAACTGGACTGCCATTGAAGCCGAGCCCGGAAGCAGAACGTTCTGCAAAATGGTCAGTGTTGCGTACATTGCGGCAATGATTGCAGCCTGCACGATAAACAGGGTGGTTTTTCTTTTCATTAAATTTTCCTCCGTAGTGTTTTTTTAGGGTCTGGATTTTGCGAACAGACCGCCGGCAGACTGTGTTTTTGCCGACATTTGCTATTGTAGCACACAAAAATCAAAAATGCAATTGACGGAAAGGAAAAAATAAAGTACAATTATATGGAATGATTAGGACAATATGGGTGATTGTGTGAGAATCAACAAACGGATCGTCGTGGCGGTCATTCTTATTGCCGCTGCATTGACGGCGGTCGTGCTGGCTTTTTTTGCGCTGAACGGAGAATGGATGTTCCGCAGCGAGCCGCAAAGACACAAACCGACGGTCGATCTTGAAAAAAAGCCGATCGAAAGCCGCACGGCGCTTACGGAAGAGTTGTGCCGCAACGCGCTTGAAACCGACGGACAAAAGGCGGCGTACGAAACGATCTCGGATTACATAAACCGTTCGGAAAGCGAGCGGTTCCGGCTTTACAGCTCGGACACGAACGAGTTTCAGATCGCTTTGAACGCCTATTTATCCGACCATCCCGAGGTGTTCTGGCTCGACGATTCTTCGTCCTACCGCTATTACGAATATGACGACAGCCTTGACGTTGAGCTTATATTCACCCAAACGGGGGAGGAGCTAAGCCAAAATAAGGCGTCTCTTGAGGCGGCGGTCGAAAAGGTAGCGGGCGACGCGCCCGACATTGCCGACGACTATGAGATTGAGCTTTATCTAAACGACTGGTTCACCGAAAACTGTTCATATAACACCGACGGCGGCAACAAGCACAGTGCATACGGCGCGCTGATAAACGGCGAGGCGGTGTGCGACGGTTATTCTCACGCGTTCCAGCTGCTTTGCAACAGGCTTGGCGTGACCTGCACCGTGGTGGAGGGAACCTCCGAATTCAACAGCGACGCCGAGGACGGTCATATGTGGAACTGCGTAAAGCTGGGGGAGAGCTGGTATCATATCGATGTGACGTGGAACGATTCCTCAAACGCGGAATGCGGCGTAGAGCATTATTTTTACGTTAATCTCAACGACGAACAGATCGCGCTCGATCATTCCGTCAGCGGCGGTTTTGATCAGCGTTTTAACAACAAGGGCAACTACTTCAACGTGTTTCTGCCAAAATGCGACAGCGATGAGCTCAACTGGTTCCGCCTGAACGGCGTTGTGATAAGCGATCCCGATGATGACGACGAACCCGTCGCTGCGCTGATAGAGGCGGCGAAAAACCGCGACGCGTATTTTGCCTGCGTCATCGACGAAAAGGCAGACTTCAACGCGGTTTGCGATAAAATCATCGACGGATGCGCGGTTTCGTGGATAAAGGGAGCAAATCATTTTTTGGGCGGCGACCCGAAGATCTCGGAGGACGAAAAGATTTTTTCCTACGAAAGCAAGCGGGTGCTGGCGCTCCAGTTAAAATATGAATAAATGATTATATATAATGTATAGGAGTGATGAATATGGGTATGACAATGTCCCAGAAAATTCTCGCGGCTCACGCGGGACTAGACGAGGTAAAGGCGGGTCAGCTTATCAACGCCAAGCTGGATATGGTGCTCGGCAACGACGTGACCTCTCCGGTTGCCATCAACGTTTTTGAGGAAAACGGTGCTACAGCGGTGTTTGACAACACAAAAATCGCGATGATCATGGATCACTTTACCCCCAACAAGGACATCAAGGCGGCAACTCTTGTCAAGCAGACAAGGACCTTTGCCGACAAATACGACATCAAAAACTTTATGGACGTCGGAATGATGGGCATCGAGCACGCGCTGCTTCCCGAAAAAGGTCTTGTGGGTCCCGGCTGCCTGTGCATCGGCGCGGATTCCCACACCTGCACCTACGGAGCTCTCGGAGCTTTCTCCACCGGCGTCGGCTCCACCGATATGGCGGCGGGTATGATCAGCGGCAAGGCGTGGTTCAAGGTCCCGTCTGCCATCAAGTTTGTTCTGACCGGCAAGCCTCAGTGCTATGTCAGCGGCAAGGATGTCATTTTGCACATCATCGGCAAGATCGGCGTCGACGGCGCGCTGTATAAGTCAATGGAATTCACCGGCGACGGTTTGAAATACCTCAATATGGACGACAGGCTCTGTATCGCGAATATGGCTATCGAAGCCGGCGCGAAAAACGGTATCTTCCCGGTGGACGACATCACCAGAGAATATTGCGAAGGCAGATACCAGGGCACGCCTGTGGAATATACAGCAGACGAGGACGCGGTCTACGACGAGGAATACGTCATTGATCTCAGCGAGCTGCGCCCGACGGTCGCGTTCCCGCACCTTCCCGAAAACACAAAAACAGTTGACGAGATAGGGGAGACCGAAGTCAAGATCGACCAGTGCGTGATAGGCAGCTGCACAAACGGCAGGATCTCTGACCTGCGCGCGGCGGCTGAGGTATTCAAGGGCAGAAAGCTCGCCAAGGGCGTTCGCTGCATCGTTATCCCCGGCACTCAGAAAATCTGGCTGCAGGCTATGCACGAGGGTCTGTTCGACATCTTTGTAGAGGCGGGCGCCGTTGTTTCAACTCCCACCTGCGGACCGTGCCTAGGCGGACATATGGGAATCCTCGCCGCGGGCGAAAAAGCCGTTTCCACAACCAACCGCAACTTTGTCGGCAGAATGGGTCACGTTGACAGCGAGGTTTATCTCGCGAGCCCCGCAGTCGCCGCCGCAAGCGCGGTCAAGGGCTACATCACCGACCCCGAAAAGCTGTAAGGAGGACAAAAAGATGAATGCAAAAGGCAGAGTACATAAATTCGGCGATAACGTCGACACCGACGTTATCATTCCCGCGCGTTATCTCAACACCGCTTCTCACAAGGAGCTGGCGGCTCACTGCATGGAGGATATCGACGCGCAGTTTGTAAACAATGTTCAGCAGGGCGACATCATGGTCGCCGAGAAAAACTTCGGCTGCGGCTCCTCGCGCGAGCACGCTCCCATCGCCATCAAGGCGAGCGGCATTTCCTGCGTTATCGCGTCCACCTTCGCGCGCATTTTCTACCGCAACTCGATCAACATCGGGCTTCCGATCCTCGAGTGCGACGAGGCGGCGCGCGAGATCAAAAACGGCGACACCGTCAGCGTGAACTTCGACACCGGCGTCATCACCGACGAGACGACCGGCAAAACCTATCAGGCAGAGCCGTTCCCCGAGTTCATCCAGAACATCATTTCAAAGGGCGGTCTTATCAACTCGATCCTCGACTGATAGCTGTCAAAAAACAAACAAGTAACCGGAGGTTAATATGAAGGCTGTTATTACGGTAATCGGCAAAGACGCCGTGGGAATCCTCGCAAAGGTTTCCGACACCTGCGCTCAGGCGAGCGTGAATATCGTCGAGGTGACCCAGAGCGTTTTGCAGGATATGTTCGCTATGATAATGCTGGTGGAGATCGACAAGTCCACCGTCAGCTTTGAGCAGCTCAGGGAAAAGCTCGACGCGGTAGGGGAGAGCACAAAAACGAAGATCCATATCATGCACGAGGACATCTTCAACAGCATGCATAAGATCTGACGCGGCAAAAGGAGGATCAACCCGTGCTGGAAACCAAGGATATTCTTGAAACCATAAATATGATCGACAACGAAAACCTCGACGTGAGAACCATAACGATGGGCATTTCGCTGCTCGATTGCCTTGACGAGGACATCGACAGGGCTTGCGATAAGGTTTATGACAAAATCTGCCGCAGCGCGAAGGATCTTGTCAAAACCGGAGAAGACATTGAAAGGGAATACGGCATTCCCATAATAAACAAGCGCATTTCCGTCACGCCTATCGGAATGGTGACGGCGCCCTGCCAAAGCAAAAAGGTCGTCAAGTTTGCCTATACGCTCGATAAGGCGGCAAAGGAACTCGGCGTGAATTTCATCGGAGGCTACTCCGCTCTGGTTCAAAAGGGCTTTGCAAGCGGCGACTACGCGCTTATCGAAAGCATTCCGCAGGCGCTCAGCGAAACCGACTTCGTTTGCTCCTCGGTGAACATCGGCTCCACCAAGGCGGGCATCAATATGGACGCGGTGCGTATGATGGGCAAAACCGTCAAGGCTGCCGCCGAAGCCACTGCCGACCGCAACTGCATAGGCGCGGCAAAGCTCGTGGTGTTCTGCAACGCGCCCGAGGACAATCCGTTTATGGCAGGCGCGTTTCACGGCGTAGGCGAGGCTGACACGGTAATCAACGTAGGCGTATCGGGTCCCGGCGTCGTCAGGGCGGCGCTCGCCAAGCACGGCGCGGGAAAAGACATCACCGAGATCGCCGATATGATAAAGAAAACCGCGTTCAAGATCACGCGTATGGGTCAGCTCGTCGCCAAAGAAGCGAGCAAAAGGCTCTGCGTGCCGTTCGGCATAGTCGATCTGTCGCTCGCGCCCACACCCGCGGTAGGCGACAGCGTTGCCTATATCCTCGAGGAAATGGGTCTTGAAGCCTGCGGCTGCCACGGCACCACCGCGGCGCTCGCGCTCCTCAACGACGCTGTCAAAAAAGGCGGCGTTATGGCGTCAAGCCATGTCGGCGGACTTAGCGGCGCGTTTATCCCCGTCTCGGAGGACGCGGGTATGATCGCGGCGGCGGAAAGCGGAAGTCTGGATATAACAAAGCTCGAAAGCATGACCGCCGTCTGCTCGGTCGGTCTTGATATGATCGTCGTGCCCGGCGACATCACACCCGAAACCATTTCGGCTATAATTGCGGACGAGGCGGCTATCGGCATGGTCAACAGCAAAACCACCGCCGTGCGCCTGATCCCCGCCATCGGCAGAAAAGCCGGCGACACTCTCGAATTCGGCGGACTTCTCGGTTACGGCCCCGTTATGCCCGTGCGTTCGGGCTCGCCCGAGGTGTTCATCAACCGCGGCGGCAGGATCCCCGCCCCGCTCCAGGCGCTGAAAAACTAAGCTATACATTATATATAGAAACACCTTCTGATCATCAGAGGGTGTTTTTTAACGCGGCAGATAGCGCGCTTCAAAAATGTAGGTTTGTCAATGATAAGTTACACAATTAAGAAAAAATAACTTCGCCGGTTTTCAGGAAGTGATTTAAGAACTCACGAGGAG
>CACXGW010000037.1 GCA_902767325.1 uncultured Ruminococcus sp. | reverse complement strand
TTTTTCGGGCGACCAATGGTCGCCCCTACAATGTTAAGGCAAACTTCGCTCATTAATAAGTAGGGGCGTGCATTGCACGCCCGCTGTTTTATAACATTTTTTTCGGGCGACCAATGGTCGCCCCTACTGATAACTGAATACCGGCTACTGACAACTAACAAAAAAGCTCCCTTTTCGGGAGCTTTTTGTTTTATAAAAATCAATCAAAAAACTTATTATGAATGGCTTTCACTGCCTTGTCGGCGTATTCGATGTCGATGAGGACGGAAACCTTGATCTCGCTGGTGGAGATCATCTGGATGTTGATCTGCGCGTCGTACAGTGCCTCGAACATTTTGGTGGCAACGCCCGCGTGGCTTTCCATACCCGCGCCGACGATAGAGATCTTGGCGACCTGATCGTCGTAGAGTATCTCCTTTGCGCCGTGGCTGATCATATAATCCTCAAGAGCCGCAACGGCTTCCTTGCCTCTGGACTTCGCGACGGTGAAGCTGATGTCCTTCTTGCCGTCGTGACCGATGGACTGGAGGATGATGTCGACGTTGATGTCCTTTGTCGAAAGCTTTGAAAACATTTTAAACGCGATGCCCGGATTGTTGGGCACGCCGATGACCGAAATTCTTGCTACGTCAGTATCTTTTGCAACGCCGCTGATTAACATTTTTTCCATTCTTGGTTTCTCCTTTACTATTGTACCCGGAGCTTTTGCAAGGCTAGAAAGCACCTCAAGCTCGATATTATATTTTTTAGCCATTTCAACCGAACGGTTGTTCAGTACCTGAGCGCCCAGAGTCGCGAGCTCCAGCATTTCGTCGTATGAGATCTCCTTGAGCTTGCGCGCGTTTTCGACCTTGCGCGGGTCGGCGGTGTAAACGCCCTCAACGTCGGTGTAGATCTGGCACAGATCGGCATGCATCGCCGCGGCGATCGCAACAGCGCTTGTGTCGGAGCCGCCGCGTCCGAGAGTGGTGATGTCGCCTCTGCGGCAAATTCCCTGGAAGCCTGCCACAACAACGATGTTGCGTCTGTCGAGCGCCTCCTGGATGCGCTCGGTGTTGACGCGCTTGATGCGCGCGCTGGTGTGAGCCGAGGTGGTCTCGAAGCCCGCCTGCCAGCCGAGCAGCGAAACCGCGTGATAGCCCAGCTTTTCAATAGCCATAGCGAGCAGCGAAATGGAGATCTGTTCGCCTGCGGCAAGCAGCATATCCTTTTCTCTGCGCGAAGCCTTCGGGTTGATCTCGTTTGCCTTGGCGATAAGGTCGTCGGTGGTGTCGCCCTGAGCGGAAACCACAACCACGACGTTGTTGCCCTTGGCGTAGGTGTCGGTGACGATCTTCGCCACGTTCATAACACGTTCGGCGTCACGCACCGAGGTGCCGCCGAATTTCTGTACAATTAAACTCATTGTGCTTATTACTCCTTTTACTCCCCTGATTTCCCTTGAAATCAATTAACCATAAAATTTTATCAGATGTCGCCGATCCTGATGACGGACAAGACGTTTACGCCGCTGTCTCTGAGCTCGGCGCATTTGCTTTGGCAATCTCCGTATCTGATCTCCGGAGTGATGACCGCAAGCTCGCCGCCGCTGCGTACCGTGCTGATCTCGCCGAAGAGCTTTTGTGCCTTCGCCTCGGCGTCGTCGCCCGAAACGCGCAGATACATCGCGGAAACGCTGTCTTTGTAGTCGATGATGTTGCTGCCGTCGCCGTCAGCCCAGAACAGGAAGCGTCTCGCCTTGAGGTGCTTGCAGCAGTCGACGATGTCGGCTACCACGGCGCTGGCTGTCGGAAGCTTGCCCGCGCCCTTGCCGTAGAACACCACGTCGCCGGTGCAGTCGCCGCGGACCATGATGCCGTTGAACTCGTAGTCGATGCTCGAAAGCTGACTGTTGAGCGGAACGAGCATAGGCGCTGTGAGGATGTCGAGCGAGCCGTCCGAAAGCTTTTTGACCTTGCCGATAAGCTTGATGACATAGCCGAATTCCTTCGCCAGCTTCACGTCGTTTAAGGTGATGTCGGTGATGCCCTCGGTATGTACGCTGTCGGGATAAACGTGTCTGCCGTAAGCCAGTGACGCGAGGATGCAGATCTTGCGGCACGCGTCGTGACCTTCGATGTCAGCTGCGGGATTGCGTTCGGCAAAGCCCAGATCCTGAGCGAGCTTCAGCGCGTCGGCAAACTGCATTCCGTCCTCGATCATCTTGGTGAGGATGAAGTTTGTGGTTCCGTTGAGGATTCCTGCTACCTCGCCGACGTTGTTCGCGACAAGACACTGGTTCATCGGGCGGATGATCGGGATGCCGCCGCCGACGCTCGCCTCAAACATAAAGTTTACGTTTTCTTCCTTGGCTATCGCCAGAAGCTCGGCTCCGTGAGCTGCAACCAGCTCCTTGTTGGAGGTTGCAACGCTTTTGCCTGCCTTGAGGCAGCGCTTAACATAATCATATGCGGGGTTCAATCCGCCCATAACCTCAACCACGACTCTGATCTCAAGATCGTTGATGATCTCTTCAAAGTCCTTGGTGAATCTGTCCGCTATGGGACTGTCGGGAAACTCCCTGAGGTCGAGGATCTTTTTGATGTAGATTTCTTCTCCCAGGCTCGCGAAGAGCTTCTGTTTGTGGGTCAAAAGGATCTCGGCGACGCCCGAGCCGACAACGCCGTGTCCCATGATTGCAACTGATACCATAATAAACCTTACCTTTCTTATCTAAAAGCGGGGAGCGCAGCGCGGACGGAAAAGTGATCCGCCGCGTTTTTTGGCTAACATATTCTGCTCCCGGCTCTAATCTCCTGTTACGGCTGGGCGTTGTCGGCGCCTCCGCCTTCTCCGCCTGCCGCGGACGATTCGGCGCCTCCGCCGTCTGCCGCTGAGGATTCGCCTCCGGCGGCGCTTTCGCCTCCGGCGCCGCTTTCACCGTCTGCCGCCGAGGATTCGCCGCCTTCGGCGCCGCTTTCGGCACCGCTTTCAGCGCCGCTCTCGGCACCGCTTTCAGCGCCGCTTTCGGTAAGCGACGACTCGCCCGGATCGCCGGTGGCAGTTTCGTCGCCTGCCGACGCCTCGCCTGTGGCGGATTCGCTGCCTGCCGACGGGTCTTCGACATATGACGCGTCGCCGGTGTAATCGGTAGCCGCCTCGGTGGCGTTGGGATCGCTGCCGTAGTTGAGGTCGCCGTAATATGCTTCACCGAACGGAGGCATATTGTCCTCGGTGTAATAGCCGATGTATTTGCCCTCGGGATAATCGGTCGAGACCACCAGACCCGTCAGCGGGTTGTAGCTTGCGGCGATCACGTTGGGCGACAATTCAAACTCTTTGTTTTCCTTGCCCTTGAGATACTCGCTCATAACGGTGTTGAAGAATTTCGCCGAGCGCGTGGTGTCGTTGATGGTGTCGGGGTTGTCAAAGCCTGTCCAGGTAGCCATTACCGCGTACGGCGAAAGTCCGCAGTACCAGCAGTCCTTGTCGTCGTTGGTGGTACCGGTCTTGCCCACGATGTCCCAGCCCTCGATAGCGGCGTACATCGCGCGGGTATGCTGGCTGTTTGTCATATTATAATTGAGCAGGCGGTTCATGATAGTTGCCGTTTCGGGCGAATATACCTGACGGGGAACCTTGTCGCGGTTGTCGATTATGACGTTGCCCTCGCTGTCGGTGACGTAATAATAGGTGTAGGGTTCATAGTACAGACCGCCGTTGCCCATATATGAGAACGCCGCCGCCATTTCGCGCACGCTCACACCGCCGTTCATACCGCCGATGGAAAGGGCGCCTATCTGATAGCTGTCCTTTTCGTCAAGCTTTTTAAAGCCCATTTTTGCGGTCGCCTGTTCATATGCCTCGCCGGGGCCGCCGATAAGCTTCATTACCTGTACCGCGGTGGCGTTTGAGGAGTACTCGATCGCGTCGGGCAGACACATCTGTCCGAAATACGAGCCGTAAGCGTTGCGCGGACCCGAGATCATCTCGCCGTCGGAGCCGATTTCGTAATCGTCAACGGGTTCGTCGAGCACGAGCGAGGAATAGTAAAGCAGCTTTCTTTCGATAGCCAGCGGATAAACGAGCACGGGCTTGATCGAAGAACCGGGCTGCAAAGCCGAGTGGGTCGCTCTGTCCCAGTCGAGCGGACCGGTTTTGCGCTGCGAGCTGCCGACGGTGGCTATTACCCTGCCGTCGAAGTCCATGAGCACCGAACCGATCTGGATCTCGGGATCCTCGCTCTTGTCCATATTGAGAGCGGAGGATTCAATGAAGTCCTGCATTTTTTCGTCCATAGCGCTGTAAATGCTCAGACCCTCGGTGTAGATCTTTTCGCTTGCCGCGCCTTCGCTGATGTTATACAGCTTTGCAAGATCGGCGCGCAGATCGTAGATCATCTGGTTGTAGTACCAGTTCTGTACGTTTTCGTCCTCGTCCTCGTCGTCATCGTCGTGGTCGGAGGAGAAGCCCACAAAGGTCATTTTCTTTCTTTCGGCAAGCGCCGAGTCAAGCTCTTCCTTTGTGATCTTTTTCTGGTCGTACATCTCATACAGGATGTTTTCGCTGCGGATCAGGTTGTTTTCGGGGTAGATCAGCGGGTTCCAGTGAGAGGGGTTCTGCGTGATGCCCGCGATAGACACGCACTCCGCCAGCGAGCAGTTCTTTATGCTCTTGCCGAAGTAAAGCTGGGCGGCAGCCTCAACGCCCTGACAGTTGTTTCCGTAGTTTACGACGTTTAAGTACGCTTCGAGTATCTGCTCCTTGCTGTATTCCTGTTCAAGCTTCAGCGCCTTGCAGATCTCGCGCAGCTTACGGGTGATCGACACCTCGTTGTCGTCGGTGATGTTCTTGATAAGCTGCTGAGTGATGGTGGAGCCGCCGTAGGAGTCGCCTCCCGTCACCAGTGTGCCGACAGCCGAAAGGGTACGCGTCCAGTCAACGCCGTTGTGGTCGAAGAAGCGCTTGTCCTCGATGGTGACCTGCGCGTCCTTCATGTACTGCGGGATGTCCGCAAAGTCGACCCAGATACGGTTTTCGACGTCGTAAAGCTTTTGGCGTTCGGTGAATTTGCCGGTTTTGCTGTCCTTGACAAAAATGCGGCTGGTTTGGTTCATCGACTTTGCTTTAAGGTCGATGCC
This sequence comes from uncultured Ruminococcus sp., assembly GCA_902767325.1. Taxonomy (GTDB): domain Bacteria; phylum Bacillota; class Clostridia; order Oscillospirales; family Acutalibacteraceae; genus Ruminococcoides. The sequence goes on along the minus strand of CACXGW010000037.1, from coordinate 1,714 downwards.
GGTAGGTTCGCTCGCGAGGTGGAAAATATAGATACCCAGCGAAACCAGTGTTATTATGCCCGCGATAAGGCAGACGCAGAACACGGTGAAAAGTATCTTTCCGAGCCCCTTGAAAAACCTTTTTGCGCCGCTTTCGGTTTTTGCTGCCGGAACGGCGGTTTCAGTAGTTTTATCAGTATAATTGCTGATGTCTGTTTCACGTTTGTTACGCATATTAACTCCTTTAAAGATTCCCTTTTGAAAGGAATGAATTATCAATACACATATTTAAATAATATTATAGCACTTTTTTGCGGAAAAATAAATATGCTTTTATAAATTTTTTTTAGAAATAATGCGGTTTCACAACGCGAATTTTATGTAAAAGGGTGAATATCGGAGTTTTTTCGGCAGATAATAATCACAAAAAGCATTTTGGGGGGAGTAAAAATGAAAAAAATGATACTCATAACAGGCACGATCCTGATCGCCTGCGTTATAATCGGAAGCCTCGCCGCCCAGCCGGCGGCGCAGACGACCCGCGCCGAAGCCGCATCGCAAATCAGCACCGTAGGATATGTCGTTAAGGAGAGCGAAGGCAGAGTGGCGGTGTTCATTCAGGGGGAGGAGCAGCCCTTGATGATAACCGAGACCTACCTCAACACCCTGCCGAAAACGGACGCCGAAAAGCTGAAAAAAGGGGTCTTTGCCACCGACAAAAAACAGCTCAGAAAACTGCTTGAGGATTATTGCAGTTAATAATCATTGACATTTCGTCCGATTTGGGGTATGATAATACCGATAATGTCCTTCTGCGCGGTTTTTTCAGTTATTACTGCCGTATCTTGCAGGACATAATGAAATCTTGCTTTGCAAAAAAGGAGAATAGCCTTATGATTTCAACAGTTATCGACCAATCTCTCGGGCTGGAATTCCCGATTTTTCAGGGCGGAATGGCATGGGTCGCCGACGCCTCTCTTGCCGCAGGCGTTTCAAACGCGGGCGGGCTTGGGATCATCGCGGCGATGAACTCAAACGGCGAGCAGCTTCGCGCGGAGATAATAAAGTGCAAGGAGCTGACCGACAAGCCCTTCGGCGTGAATATCATGCTGATGAGTCCCTTTGCGGACGAGGTGGCGGACGTCGTCGTTGAGGAAGGCGTTACCGTTGTTACCACCGGCGCGGGCAACCCCGGCAAATATATGGAAAAATGGCAGGCTGCGGGAATCAAGGTCATCCCCGTGGTGCCCTCCGTGGCGCTTGCAAAGAGAATGGAAAAGCTCGGCGCGTTCGCGCTTATCGCCGAGGGCGGCGAAAGCGGAGGTCATGTGGGCGAGCTGACAACAATGGCGCTCGTGCCTCAGATAGTTGACGCCGTGAAGATCCCCGTCATAGCGGCGGGCGGCATCGCAGACGGCAGACAGCTTGCCGCGGCGCTTATGCTCGGCGCGGTGGGCGTTCAGGTCGGCACCCGCTTTTTGGTGGCTAAGGAATGCACTATAGCTCAGGAATATAAGGATAAGGTGCTCAAGGCAAAGGATATAGATTCCGTCGTTACGGGTAAAAGGCTCGGACATCCCGTGCGCTCTATCCGCAATCAGTTCACAAGAGAATACGCAAAGGCTGAATACGATTCGACGACTTATTCCGACGAAGAGCTTGAGAAGATGGGCGCCGGCGTGCTGCGTCTTGCGGCTCGCGAGGGCGACGTCAAAAACGGCTGCGTGCTGGCGGG
>CACXGW010000036.1 GCA_902767325.1 uncultured Ruminococcus sp. | reverse complement strand
TATGAACATCGAAACAAAGTGCCTGCACGCAGGCTATGAACCCGAAAACGGCGAACCCAGACAGGTTCCTATTTATCAGAGCACCACATGGAAGTACGCTTCCTCCGACGATATGGGCAAGCTCTTTGACCTTGAGGCGAGCGGATATTTCTACACCCGCCTGCAAAACCCTACAAACGATCTGGTGGCTTCCAAGCTCGCGGCTCTCGAGGGCGGCGTTGCTGCTATGCTCACCTCCAGCGGACAGGCTGCGAACTTCTTCGCGCTGTTCAATATCTGCGAGACCGGCAGCCACATCGTGGCTTCCTCCGCTATTTACGGCGGTACATATAACCTTCTCGGCGTAACGATGAAGAAAATGGGCATCGACGTCACCTTCGTCGACCAAACTCTTTCCGAGGAGGAGCTTGCCAAGGAGTTCCGCCCCAACACCCGCGCGGTGTTCGGCGAGACCATCACCAACCCGACCGTGACCGTGCTCGACATCGAAAAATTCGCTCGTCTGGCGCATTCTCACGGCGTTCCGCTCATCGTTGACAACACCTTCGCAACTCCCGTGAACTGCCGCCCGATCGAGTTCGGAGCGGACATCGTTACCCACTCCACGACCAAGTATATGGACGGTCACGCGGTCAGCGTCGGCGGCGCTATCATCGACAGCGGAAACTTTGACTGGATGGCTCACGCGGACAAGTTTCCCGGAATGACCACTCCCGACGAAAGCTATCACGGACTTGTATATGCCGAAAAATTCGGCAAGTTCGGTTATATCACAAAGGCGACATCTCAGCTTATGCGCGACCTCGGCTCCATCCAGTCGCCGCAGAACGCGTTTTATCTCAACAACGGTTTGGAGAGCCTGCACGTCAGGATGAACCGCCACTGTGAAAACGCGCTCAAGGTCGCACAGTTCCTCAAGCAGAGCGACAAGGTCGCGTGGATACACTATCCCGATCTGGAGGGCGACGATTACAACGAGCTTTGCAAAAAGTATCTCCCGAACGGCTCCTGCGGTGTTATCGCCTTTGCCGTCAAGGGCGGCAGGGACAAGGCTATCGAGTTTATGGACAGCCTCAAGCTCGCGATAATCGCGACCCACGTTGCCGACGCGCGAACCTGTCTGCTCCACCCGGCAAGCCATACCCACCGTCAGCTGACCGACGAGCAGCTTCTCGACGCCGGTATAGCTCCCGACCTCATCCGTCTGTCGGTAGGTCTCGAAAACGCCGAAGACCTGATCGCAGACCTGAAGCAAGCATTAGATAGAATCTAGAAGATAGAAGCTGGATTATTGTTTGTCAAACTTTTGGTTATTAACTTCTAGCATCTAGTATCTGGCATCTGGCATCTAAAAAGGAGGTAAACCATGTCCTCATTCGTTTCTGCAGTTATTGTTGCCGCGGGGGGTTCCACCCGCATGGGCAGCGGCGAGAGCAAGCAGTTTTTGCCGCTGCTCGGAAGGCCCGCGATTTCCTACACCCTGCGCGCGTTCCAAAGCTGCGCGCTGATAGATGAAATAATCGTCGTCTGCCGCGCTCAGGATGCCGATAGGATCCGTGACGTTGCCTCTGAATACGCGATCGAAAAGCTCGCGTCTGTAGTCGAGGGCGGAAGCTGCCGCGCCGAGAGCGTCAAAAACGGTCTTGACAAGGTCAGCGAAAACGCGGGATACGTCGCGATCCACGACGGAGCGCGTCCGCTCGTCACGCCCGAAGAGATCGAGGCGGTCTGCACCGCGGCGTTTGAAACAGGAGCCGCTACCCTCGGCACGCCTGTCACCGATACCATCAAAATAGCGGGTGCCGACAATATGATCGAGAGCACCCCCGACCGCTCGACGCTGAAGGCAGTACAGACTCCGCAGGTGTTTGAAAAGGAATTGTATACCTTTGCGCTCAGTGACTTCGGCAGCGGCTTGGAAAACGTCACCGACGACTGCGCGCTGATTGAAAATATGGGCGGCGAAGTCCTCATCGTTGAGGGCAGCCGCGAGAATATTAAGCTCACCACGCCGATAGATATAGTCATCGCCGAGAGCATTCTGAAGAACAGGAGCGCAAAATGATTAGAGTTGGTCACGGCTACGACGTTCACCGCTTTTCGGAGGACAGAAAGCTCATCCTCGGCGGCATTGAAATACCCTTTGAGCTGGGTCTGCTCGGACATTCCGACGCGGATGTGCTGCTGCACGCCATTATGGACGCGCTGCTCGGAGCTGCGGCTCTGGGCGATATCGGGCAGCATTTTCCCGACACCGACGAGCGCTATAAGGGCGCCGACAGCCTGGCTCTTTTAAAGGAAGTTTGCGCGCTGCTGCGCTGTCAGGGCTACACAATCGGCAACATCGACTCCACGGTCATAGCCCAAAAACCGAAGCTCAAAGATTTTATCCCGCAAATGCGCGAAAAAATAGCCGATGCTTGCAAAGTCGACGTTTCTCAGGTAAGTGTAAAAGCCACCACCGAGGAAAAACTCGGCTTCACCGGCAGACTCGAAGGCATATCGGCACATGCGGTAGCATTGATAGAAGCTAGAAGATAGAAGCTAGAAGATAGAAGCTAGAAGATAGAAGCTAGAAGCTAGAAGTTAGAAAATCTAGCATCTAGCCTCTGGTATCTCGAATAATATTAGCATCTCGCTCATATATTTGCGCGAGGTGTTTTTTTTATGCTTAAAAAATTGACTGCTGTTATTCTGGCGTTTGTTTTATCCGCTCTGACCATCACGGTATCAGCCGCTGCGGGGGAGGAGATCATTTCAGCTCCTGCGGGGATATTGATGGAAGCGTCTACGGGTAAAATTCTTTATAAGAAAAATATACACGAAAAGCGAGCCTGCGCTTCCGTCACGAAGATAATGACCCTGCTGCTGGTTTTTGAGGCTATCGACAGCGGAAAGCTCAGTCTTGACGACACGATAACGACCTCCGAGCACGCATCATCTATGGGCGGCAGCGACATCTGGCTCGAGCCGGGGGAGAAGATGAGCGCCGACGATATGATAAAGGCGACGGCTGTTGCCAGCGCGAACGACGCGGCAGTGGCTCTTGCAGAGCACATCAGCGGAAGCGAGGACGCATTTGTCGCTCAGATGAACGAGCGCGCGTCCCGGCTCGGGATGAAGGAAACCACGTTCAAAAACTGCAACGGGCTTGACGAGAAGGGGCACGTCACCTCCGCCTTCGACGTCGCGGTGATGTCGCGCGAGCTGATTAAGCACAAAAAGATTTTTGATTACACCGGCATTTGGCTCGACACGCTGCGCGGCGGCAATACCCAGATCGTCAACACCAACAAGCTTTTAAAGACCTACAACGGCATCACCGGGCTTAAAACCGGCACCACCGATGAGGCAGGCTGCTGCATAAGCGCCACGGCAGAGCGCGATAATATGGAGCTTATAGGTGTTGTTCTGGGAGCGGACACCGGCAAGCAGAGGTTCAGGGACGCCGCGGCATTGATAGACTACGGCTTTGATAATTATGCTGTAAAAGAATTAAAACTCCCCGACGATTTCCCCGGGGAGATAAAAGTGGAGAATGGAATGGAGCAGACCGCTTCTCTTTCCTGCGAGATCCGCTCCAAAGCGATAGTCAACAGGGCAAGCCCGGACGAGGTGCAGACGTCGATTGAAATACCCGAAAGCCTGAAAGCACCCGTAGCCGAGGGCGAAAAGGCGGGCAGCATCGTGTTCAGGACCGGCGGCGACACCAAGCGCTTCGACATCATTTCAAAGGAAGAAGTCCCCGAAATGACCTTCGGCAGAGTTTTTGGGAGAGTGGTTAATTCCATTCTGGAAGTGTGATCAATGCGGAATGCGGAATTCGGAATTAATGGTCGCTTCGCTCCGAGTTGTAATATTGCGGAGGTTTTCTTAACGGTTAGCCTCCCCCATTACTTGTTATGGGGGAGGTGGCAGCGCGCAGCGCTGACGGAGGGGGCGTCGCTGTTGCAAGCACATTGTAGGATAGGAAACTCCGACCCCTCAGTCGCCTATCGGCGACAGCTTTTTCTAGCGAAAACGGCACTCCTTTTGTCGCTTCGCGACATTTCCCTCAGCGAGGGAATCACCTAAAGCTTACGCGTCAGGGGAGCCTTCTCTTACATATACTTATAACTTATAACTTCTGACTTCTGACTTCCGACTTATAACTTATCACTTCGTACTTATAACTGCCATCTGCCTACTGCCTACTGACTTAGTTTTAATTCTTTCTTCTCATTATAAAAAATAACGAAAATGCCTTGCAAAAATACTTGTTTTATTGTATAATAAAAACAATTATAGATAGTAGCTAGTAAATAGAAGCTAGAAGCTAGATTATTGTTTGCCAAACGTTTGGTATTATATCATCTGGCATCTAGCATCTAGCATCTAGCATCTACACCAGGAGGACTGTATATGGCTACAAAACTTATTGACAAGTATTTACAGGGCTTTATCGGCGAGCACGAGTATCCGGGCGTCGTCGATGAGGTTAAGGCGGCTCATAAGGCGCTGCACGACGGCACCTGCCTCGGCAACGATTTTATCGGCTGGCTAAACCTTCCCACCGATTATGATAAAGAGGAGTTTGCGCGGATCAAGGCTGCTGCCGAAAAAATTAAAAAGAACACCGACGTGTTCGTCGTTATCGGCATCGGCGGCTCTTATCTCGGAGCACGCGCCGCTATCGAGTTTCTGACCTCTCAGAACTATAACCTCACCTGCAAGGACACCCCGCAGATTTTCTTCACCGGCAATTCAATCAGCTCATCTGCTCTTGCCGAGCTTATGGAGCTGTGCGAGGGCAAGGACGTTTCGGTCAATATGATCTCGAAGTCCGGCACCACCACAGAGCCTGCCATCGCTTTCCGCGTATTCCGCGAAATGCTCGAGAAGAAGTACGGCAAGGACGGCGCTCGTGAAAGGATCTACTGCACCACCGATAAGGCACGCGGAACACTTAAGGCGCTTGCCGACGAGGAAGGCTACGAGACCTTTGTGGTACCCGACGACGTAGGCGGCAGATTCTCCGTGCTGACGGCTGTGGGACTTCTTCCCATCGCTGTTTCTGGTGCCGACATCGACGCTCTTATGCAGGGCGCTCAGACTGCTCAGAAGGAGCTCGACAACGACGACCTGTTTACCAACGATTGCTATAAATACGCGGCTATCCGCAACCTGCTCTATCGCAAGGGCAAGACTATGGAGATCATGGTTTCCTACGAGCCCGCCTACACTATGATGGCGGAGTGGTTCAAGCAGCTCTACGGTGAGAGCGAAGGCAAAGACAACAAGGGCATTTTCCCCGCAAGCGTCATTTTCTCGACAGACCTGCACTCTCTCGGTCAGTACATTCAGGACGGCAGACGCACGATGTTTGAAACTGTTGTCCTCTTTGATAAATGTAAAAAAGAAGTCACCCTGGGCGAAGACCCCACGAACGTCGACGGTCTCAACTTCCTTTCGGGCAAGACAATGGGCTTTGTCAATCAAAAGGCATTTGAGGGCACCGTGTTGGCTCACAACGACGGCGGCGTGCCGAACGTTGTCATTTCCGTTCCCGAAATGAACGAAACAGAGCTCGGCTATCTTATCTATTTCTTCGAAAAAGCCTGCGCTATCTCGGGCGCTATGCTTGGTGTGAATCCGTTCAACCAGCCCGGCGTAGAAAGCTACAAGAAGAATATGTTCGCTCTGCTCGGCAAACCCGGCTACGAAGACCAGAAGGCGGCGCTTGAGGCAAGACTCGGCTGACTTCACAGTGAAAAATCAAAGGAGGAATCTTAAAATGGTTACATTACTTATCGGAAAAAAAGGTACCGGCAAAACAAAAAAACTTATCGAACGTGCCAACGCGGCGGTCGCCGCTTCTTCGGGCAACGTTGTCGTAATTGAAAAGGGCGCAAAGCTCACCTATGACGTCACCCACAAGGCGCGTCTTATAGACACAGATCAGTACAACATTTCTGGCTATGATATGCTCTACGGCTTTATCAGCGGAATCTGCGCGGGCAACTACGACGTCACCGACATCCTTGTTGACTCCACCTTCAAGATCTGCAAGGAAGCTATCAGCGGTCTCGAGGACTTCACAAAGAAGCTCCAGAATCTTTCCGACGCCTGCTCGGTCAGCATCGTTCTGCTCATCTCGGCGGATGAGGCTGATGTGCCCGACTCCATCAACGCGGTTTGCGAGAAGGTTTGATTCTAAAATAGAATTATAATTCAACGTTAATATATTTCCCCGGTGCAGTTTTCTGTCGCCGGGGACTTTTTTTAGTTGAGAGTTTAGAGTTGAGAGTTTAGAGTTGATTTAAGGGTCGCTTCGCTCCGAGTTATAATGCTGCGTGCGTTGTTTTAACGTTGTAGGGACTACCATCGGTCGCCTAACGGCTAACCCCTTATCCGGCACGCCGCAAGCGGCGTACCAACTTCTCCACGAGGGAGAAGGCTTAGTAATTAGAAACTATAAACTATAAACTAGCATCTAGCATCTAGCATCTAGCATCTAGCATCTAGCTTCTAGCATCTAGCATCTAGTACCCGGCATCTAAAAATTTTCTCAAAATTTTTATTGACAAAGCCCTTTTCCTTTTGTATAATAGTACACAGTGTTTTAATATGCGTTTTTGCGGTCAGAGGTGCTGTTATGCTGTTTGAACTCAAATCTGTGTTCCTCAACGAGGGGTCGGAAAACCGGTTGCAATACGAGCTTGACTTCACTTCATTAGACGTTGACGGAGTGTTTCCATTCACTTCTCCCGTTTGCGTCACCGCCGTTGCCCGCAACAGGGCAAGCCTTGTCACGCTTGAGCTTGAGTGCGTTTATGACTACTCGCGCTTTTGCGACCGCTGCGGCGAACCCTTCGTCAAAAAGGAAAAGAAGGTTTTTACCCACGGTCTGGCGCAGACTCTCGTCGACGAGGGAAACGACGACTATATTGAAACTCCCGATTATACCGTCGAGCTTGACGAAATTGTCACATCCGACATTCTGCTCGATCTTCCGCACAAAAACCTCTGCAAAGAGGATTGCAAGGGCTTGTGTCCGCACTGCGGAAAGAATCTCAACAGCGGAGATTGCGGCTGCGAGGTCAGACAGATCGACCCGAGGCTCGCGGTTTTAGAACAGCTTATGGATTAATACACATATAAGGAGGTCTTTGTAATGGCAGTACCCACCAGGAAAACATCACACGCGAGAAAGAGCTCAAGACGTTCGTCTGTTTGGAAGCTGGACGCTCCCACACTTGTTGTTTGCTCCAACTGCGGCGAGCTTACCGCTGCTCATAAGGCATGCACCAACTGCGGTATGTATAAAGGCAGACAGGTAATCGTTAAGAAGGACGCGTAATCCGACAAAACGGACTCAACGGGCGGCAGGCTTTCTGCACGCCCTGTTTTTCTATGTATAACAGAATGTTAATGACAACTATGTTGTCAATTCATTTGCCGCAGGCAAAATTCATTGCGAAGCAAATTCATGCGCGAAAGCGCAATTCATCTCCGATCCCGACGCAATAACATCAGTGAGATTTTTCCACGCGCTGTGCTTGGTTGAAATGAATGCTGTTTGCAAGGTGTGTTTGGGGATGAATCGACGGCAAGCCGTCATGAATTGGTTTTAACATTAATTATGCGTTGCATATGAATTGAATTGCTTTGCAATTCACGAAAGGACAAATATGACCAAACCCGTTATTGCTGTTGTCGGCAGACCTAACGTCGGCAAAAGCACACTGTTCAACAAGTTGATAGGGCAGCGCCTTTCCATTGTCGACGACACTCCCGGAGTCACCCGCGACCGCATTTACGGCGAGACCGAGTGGTGCAACCGCACGGCGTTTATTGTCGATACGGGCGGAATCGAGCCGAAAAGCGACGACGTTATCCTCGTTCAGATGCGCCGTCAGGCTCAGCTTGCCATCGACACCGCTTCTGTGATAATCCTCGTGACCGACATAAAAAGCGGCGTCGTGGCGACCGATATGGAGGTCGCCGATATGCTTCAGAAGTCGGGAAAGCCCGTGGTGCTTTGCGTCAATAAATGCGACACTGTCGGCGATCTGCCTATGGAGTTCTACGAGTTTTACAACCTCGGACTGGGCGAGCCGGTCGCGGTCTCCGCAGTCCACGGTCACGGCACCGGCGATCTGCTCGACCGCGTCTTTGAACATCTTGACGCTCCCACTGAGGAAGAGGACAACGATTTTGCGATAAACGTAGCCGTTATCGGCAAGCCTAACGCGGGCAAATCCTCGCTTATAAATAAAATCACCAGCGAAGACCGCTGCATAGTTTCCGACATCGCGGGCACTACGCGCGACACAATAGACACGATGGTTGAAAATTCCTACGGACGGTTCAATTTCACCGACACCGCGGGTCTGCGCCGCCAGAGCAAGATATACGACGACATCGAGAAATACAGCATCATCCGCGCAAAAATGGCGATCGAGCGCAGCGACGTCTGTGTAATTATGATAGACGCCACCGAGGGCGTCACCGAGCAGGACACCAAGGTCGCGGGCTTGGCTCACGACGAGGGCAAGGCGTGTATCCTTGCCGTCAACAAGTGGGACGCCGTTGAAAAGGACGGCAAAACCATGCAGGAGTTCCGCAAAAAGCTCGACGCTGATTTCGCCTTTATGTCCTACGCTCCGCAGGTGTTTATCTCCGCCAAGACCGGTCAGCGTATCGACAGGCTGTTTGAAAATATCGTGATGTGCAGCGAAAACGCTGCTCTGAGGATAAAGACCGGTATGCTCAACGAGCTGCTGGCTCAGGCGACCACGCGCGTTCAGCCGCCGTCCGACAAGGGCAAACGCCTCAAGATTTTTTATATGACCCAGGCGGGAATAAAGCCGCCTACGTTCGTGTTCTTCTGCAACGATAAGGAGCTGTTCCACTTTTCTTATCAGCGCTATCTCGAAAACCGCATAAGAGAGGCTTTCGGGCTTGAGGGAACACCCGTTAGGATCATCATCCGCGAAAGGGGAGACAGATAATGTTTAATACTTTGCTCGGGATTTTTACCGCAAATTGGTATTGGGTCCTGCTTGTTGCCGTGCTGGCTTATCTTATAGGCAGCATCAACCCCGCGGTAATAGTCACTAAGGTAGTCACAAAGGGCAAAAGCGACATCCGTCAGATGGGTTCGGGAAACGCGGGCTTTACAAACGTGCTGCGCTCGGTGGGCAAGGTGCCGGCGATAATAACGATAGTATGCGACGCGCTAAAATGCATAGCGGCGGTGTTTATCGGTTACTATGTTATCAAGCTGTTTGTCGTATCAAATCTTCCCGTTAAGGACGAGTGGTTCGTTCGCTGCTTCCTTAATTGCGCCAAATACAACGCCGGCGTGTTCTGCATAGTCGGTCACGCCTTTCCGCTGTACTTCCGTTTCAAGGGCGGCAAGGGCATAGTCACCGCGGCGGCTCTTATACTCGCTGTGGATTGGCGCGCGTTCCTTATAATATTGGGAACGTTTTTGATAGTGTTCCTTATCTCCAGGATAATTTCTCTCGGCAGCATAATTGGCTCGATCATCTACGGTCCCGCCGTGTTCTTCACCACCTTCGTGTTCGACCATCTGATGACGGCTCCGTGCCTGTGGTATGTGCTGATAGCGACGGTATGCGGATGCATTATCGGAGGCTTCGCCCTTGCGATGCACAGAGAGAACATCAAGCGCCTGATAAGAGGCGAGGAAAAGAAAATACACGCAGCCAAAAAAGCGCCGTGAGGCGCTTTTTTCAATTAATTATTAATAATTAATAGTGAATAGTGGCGGTCGTGCATACAGAAAGACTAAGCTGATACTTTCGGTTCCCGACCGCAGTATTATAAATTAGGTCGGGAGCTTAACGTTGTGCAAAAGCAAAGCTTTCTTCACGACCATAATTCTCAATTCTGAATTCTCAATTTTCAATTTTCAACTGCTATTTCTTTCTTGTTATTTTAAAAAAACTATTGTATAATAACAAAGAGGTGATTTTTATATGATAAAAACACTTGCAAAACAAATAAAGGGCTTTGTCAAAGAAAGCGTGCTTACTCCCGTTTTTATGATACTTGAAGTTGTAATGGAGATGCTCATACCGCTTTTGATGAAGTCTATGATAGACGACGGAATAGAAAACCCGGCCGGGGCAAACATCGAGCATATTGCTATCACGGGCGGGTTGATGCTGTTGTGCGCTTTGCTGGCTCTGCTGGGCGGCGCCCTGGGCGGTGTGTACGGAGCCAAAGCCTCCGCGGGCTTTGCAAGGAATCTGCGTATGTCTATGTTTGAGAACATACAGACGTTTTCCTTCGCGAACATCGACAAGTTCTCCACCGCGGGTCTTGTTACGCGTATGACTACCGACGTCACCAATCTGCAAAACGCCTACCAGATGGTTTTGCGCATATGCTTCCGCGCGCCCGTCAGCCTGATAGTCGCCATGACCATAACGATGATGATAAACGCAAAGCTTGCCGGAGTTTATCTTATCGCGGTGGTTTTTCTCGGCATTGTGCTGTTTTTCCTTGTGCGCAAAACGCATAAGTATTTTATGCAGGTCTTTGAAAAGTACGACGAGCTCAACGCCGGAGTTCAGGAGAATGTTTCTTCTATCCGTGTGGTAAAGGCTTTTGTCCGTGAAAACCACGAGATATCAAAGTTCGAGAGGGCTACGCTCAATTTGTACATACTCTTTTTAAAGGCAGAGAAGCTGATGGTATCGGTGTCTCCGCTTATGATGATGACTATTTACGGCTCTATCATCGCGATAAGCTGGTTCGGCGCTAATATGATAGTCGGCGGCGAGCTGTCAAAGGGCGACCTGACAAGTATGCTGACATACTGTATGAACATACTGATGAACCTGATGATGATAGCGCTCGTTATCATAATGCTTACTATGAGTATTGCCAGCGGCAAGCGCGTGGCTCAGGTGCTGCGCGAAAAGCCCACTATCGCCGACCCCGAGAACCCCGACTATGACGTTCCCGACGGCAGCATAGACTTTGAGGACGTTGTGTTCAGCTACAGCAAAACCAGCGAGCGCCCGGTGCTCAATCACATAAACCTGCACATAGATTCCGGCGAGACCATTGGTATAATCGGCGGCACGGGCAGCTCAAAAACCAGCCTTGTAAACCTTATTGGCAGGCTTTATGACGTCAGCGAGGGCGTTGTGAAGGTCGGCGGCAAGGACGTAAGGCGATATGATCTGGAAACCCTGAGAGAGCGCGTGTCGGTAGTGCTTCAAAAGAACGTGCTGTTCAGCGGCACCATTCTCGATAACCTTCGCTGGGGCAACGAAAACGCCACCGAGGAGGAATGTGCTGCCGCCTGCAAGCTTGCCTGCGCGGACGATTTTATTCAGGATTTTCCCGATAAATACTACACTAAGATAGAACAGGGCGGCACTAACGTTTCGGGCGGTCAAAAACAGCGCCTGTGTATCGCGCGCGCTTTGCTCAAAAAGCCGCTCATACTCATTCTCGACGATTCCACCAGCGCGGTAGACACAGCCACCGACGCAAAGATTCGCCGCGCCTTTGCCGAGGAGATACCCGACACCACAAAGATAATCATTTCCCAGCGTATATCAAGCGTAGAAAACGCCGACAGGATAGTTGTTATGGACAACGGCGAGATAAACGCCGTTGGCACTCACGAAGAGCTTGTAAAAACCTGTAAGATATACAGCGAGATATATGTTGCTCAAACCGTCGGCAACGGCGATTTCGACAGGAAAGGAGAGAAGTGATATGGCAGCTCCTACTCCCGGGCGCAGAAGAAATATGCAGCCCCGCGCCAAAATAGAAGACCCAAAGCAAAGCCTTAAGACCTTTAAAAGGCTGCTCGGCCTTATCTTCAAGCGCTACAAGGTCCATATGTTTTTTGTGCTGCTATGTATAATAGGAAGCGCTTTGGCAAACGTCCAGGGCACGCTCTTCATTCAGACGCTGTTTGACGATTACATCTCTCCGATGGTCGTCCGTACCGCACAGGGCGAGTCCGCGGATTTTACTCCGCTTCTGTTTGCCATTGCGCGCGTAGCGGCTTTCTACCTGCTGGGCGCCGCCGCCACATACGCGCAGGCGCGCATTATGATATACGTTACCCAGAGCACTATGAAAGACCTGCGCAACGATATCTTCCGTCATATGCAAAGCCTGCCCATAAAATACTTTGACACCCACGCGCACGGCGATATTATGAGCGTATACACCAACGACGTTGACACTATGCGCCAGATGATAAGCCAAAGCCTGCCTCAGCTGTTTTCCAGCGCGATAACTATCGTGTCTGTTCTTGCCAGTATGTTTATGCTCAGCCTGCCGCTGACCGTCCTTACGCTTATTATGGTCGCGGTGATGGTAGTGACCTCGGGAAAGCTTGCCGGAAAAAGCGGAAAGTTCTTCCTTGCGCAGCAAACGGATCTGGGTACTGAAAACGGCTACATCGAAGAGATGATGAAGGGTCAGAAGGTAGTAAAGGTATTTAACCGCGAGGAAAAGAGCGTAGAGGAGTTCAAAGAGCTTAACGACCGGCTTTATCACAGCTCCTACAACGCCAACCTGTTCGCGAACATCATTATGCCCATCAACGCTCAGATAGGCAACGTAAGCTTTGTGCTGTGCGCCATCGCGGGCAGCATTCTGGCTGTTGCGTGCGAGGGTATGCCCGTGCTTGGGCTGTCGCTGGGCGCGCTTGTCAGCTTTTTGACGTTCAACAGAAACTTTAATATGCCCGTAAGCCAGGTCAGCCAGCAGTTCAACAGCATAGTTATGGCTCTTGCCGGCGCGGAGAGGATATTTGATCTTCTGGACGAAAAGAGCGAAGAGGACAACGGCTACGTTACCCTTGTAAACGCCGAATACCGCGACGGAAAGCTCTGCGAAACAGAGGAGCGCACAGGCTTGTGGGCGTGGAAGCACACCCATCAGGCAACGGGAGAGGTAGAGTACAAGGAGCTTCGCGGCGACCTTGTAATGGACGACGTAGATTTCGGCTATACCGACGACAAAATGGTGCTCCACAACATAGACATCTACGCAAAGCCCGGTCAGAAGATAGCTTTTGTAGGCTCTACGGGCGCGGGCAAGACCACCATAACAAACCTTATAAACCGCTTTTACGATATCCAGGACGGCAAGATACGCTACGACGGTATCAATATAAATAAAATCAAAAAGTCTGATCTGCGCCGCTCGCTGGGTATAGTGCTTCAGGAGACGAACCTCTTTACCGATACAATAATGGAGAACATTCGCTACGGCAGACTTGACGCCACCGACGAGGAAGTAATAGCGGCTGCTAAGCTTGCGAACGCTGACAGCTTTATCCGCCAGCTTCCCGAAGGCTACAACACCGTTATAAAGGCGGACGGCGGCAATCTCAGCCAGGGTCAGCGCCAAATGCTGGCAATAGCCCGCGCGGCTGTCGCGGACCCGCCCGCGCTTATTCTCGACGAGGCTACCAGCTCCATAGATACCCGTACCGAAAAGATGGTTCAGGACAGTATGGATAAGCTGATGAAGGGCAGGACAACCTTTGTTATTGCTCACCGCCTGTCTACCGTAAAGAACTCCGACTGCATTATCGTGCTCGAGCACGGAAGGATAATAGAGCGCGGTACGCACGACCAGCTTCTGGAGCAAAAGGGCAAATACTATCAGCTCTACACGGGCAAGGCGGGGTAGAGGTATTTTTAATGAAGCGAAAATCCATTTGGCAAATCATCCTGTCGCTCGTTCTCACAGCTGTTATACTGTGCTCGTGCGATCCGTTCTTTAACATCTTCTCTTCCGGTGACGAACCGGAAAAGGAGTATGACGCAAAGCTCACCGTGCATTATCTCGACGTCGGTCAGGGGGATTCCATTTTCATCGAATTCCCTAACGGCGAGGATATGCTTATCGACGCCTCCGAAAACTACTACGGCGAGGGGATCATCGACTATATCAATGAACAGGGCTACAACAAGATCGACTATCTCATCGCCACACATCCGCACACCGATCACATCGGCTCGATGGCTTACATCGTGCGGAATATCGACGTCGGCAGCGTCTATATGCCTAAGGTCAGCACGAATACGAATCAATATAAAAGCCTGATAAAAGCGATTAAGAAAAAAGGGCTGACCGTAAAAAACGGCAAGGCGGGAGTCAACGTCCTCAGCGGCGATGACCACTCGGCAGACATCCTGGCTCCAAAAACCATTGATGAAAGCAACCTTAACAACTGCTCAATCGTGCTGAAAGTGGTTTATGGCTCAACTTCGTTTTTGTTTGTCGGCGACGCCGGAACCGGTGAGATGAACAAAATCAACAAAAGCGACCTTGCCGCTGACGTGTTAAAGGCAGGTCATCACGGCAGTAAAACATCTACCACTAAAAAACTGCTCAAGAAGATCAAACCGGAATTTACCGTTATCTCCTGCGGAAAGGACAACGATTACGGTCATCCTCACGAGCAGGTCTTAACGGCGCTTGAAAATATCGGCAGCCGGATATACCGGACCGACGAAGACAAAACGATAATTATATATTCCGACGGCAAAGAATACACCGTGAAAACGGGCAATAAATCGATTGCGAGGGCAAGCTGATGAAGCGATTTACAGTGGACAGATTCGAGGGCGACAAGGTCGTTACGGAGTGCGAAAACGGCGAAATGGCAATCTTTGAAAAAAGCGCCCTTCCAAAAAGCATAAAGGAAGGTGATGTGCTTAATTTTGAGGCGGGCAGCTGTTATCTTAATGCAGAGGAAACCAAACGCCGAAAGGAATACATCAGAAAACTGATGGATTCTTTGATGGAGGATTAGGTGTAAGGATCATTACAGTGTTCTTTCAAATGGAGTATAAAATGTTAAAACGCATAGCAGCAATCATATTGCTGGCAGCTTTAGTGTTTACACTTTGTTCCTGCGGAGGAAAGCCCGAAAAAACAACCGATGCGATGTATCAGATAGGGCTAAACGCACTGTCGACTGCCGATGACTACATCGAGGGTAAAATGTCGGGTTCCGATGCTGAACAGCGCATAGACGAATTCTACACACAGGCAAAAGCGCAGCTCGAGCAGGATAAAAAAGACGCCGGAAAGGAAACGCTGACCGGAACAGAGTATTTCAACGATTGGATGATTGAATGTGATGTTTTTAATCTGTGGTACTGGATCGGCAGCGCAAGCAGGGGGACAAGCGCGATGTCAGATGTCAGAAAATACCGCGACAGCCTTGCAAAGACTTTGGGAAAGTAAAATTATTATAAAGTGTTCTATCAAAAATAAATTGATTTACGGTTTTTCAGTTTTAAGTTTTCAGTATTTATTTAGAAAATCCTGTTACGAAAGTGACAGGATTTTCGCTTTGGTGCGAGTGACGTGGGTTTGCGCAGTATATTCGTTTGGTTTTCGCTTGATGTGGCGTGGCAGTGTGCCACTGCGGTCAGCGCGCCTTTGGTAAAGTCTGTATTATATTCACAACAGAATAACGGCGCGTCATAACGCGTGAAAAGAGGAAGATCGTATCACAATGTTTGTGCGCGTCTTGTCACCCGCGACACGCGGGCGCTCGCCTTCAAGTCCCTACTCGCAAACCAAAATAAAAGGACTTCCGAAGAAGTCCTTTTATTATGGTGCGAGTGACGTAGGTTTGCGTGATCTATACGTTTGGTTTTCGCTTGATGTGGCGTGTTGATAGCTATGCCGCGCGTTCGTCTCTCTCGCGGAAAACGTGCCGCCGGCACGTTTTCTTATCGCTCGCCTTCAAGTCCCTACTCGCTTGCCAAAAAATAAGGAGTACCGTTCGGTACTCCTTATTTTTTGGTGCGAGTGACGGGACTTGAACCCGTACGTCAAAGACACACGCCCCTCAAACGTGCCTGTCTGCCTATTCCAGCACACTCG
>CACXGW010000035.1 GCA_902767325.1 uncultured Ruminococcus sp. | reverse complement strand
GCCGGGCCATTCGCCGCCGTTCGGCCAATAGTATACGTTTACGTCGCCATAGGACTGAGCGTCGGTGAAGTATACGGTGATGGTGTCGCCTGCGGGTGCTGCTGTGGTTTCAACCACGGGAGCTGCTGTAGTTTCTACTGCGGGAGCCTCTGTGGTGGGAGCCGCTGTAGTCTCTACAACCTCTTGTGTGTAGGAATAGTACGCATTGTAGTTTCCGCCGTACTCAAAAACATAAGCGGTGTTTTGAGTGCTGAAATTACCGTCGGTACTTCCAAACCAGGTGTTGCCGTTGTGCACTTTGAATCCTGTTGCATCCGCGGGAACTGTTGCGGTATACATATTGAATGTCTGTGCGCCATTGCTCCAATATGCGGAGCCGACAGCCTGCTGAGCGGTTTTGCCGGTCGCTGTCAGATTTGCATCTTTAGCGCCGTCCGCGCCGCCCCAATAGTGCACCTGATAGCTGTTTGCATTGAGGTTTAAATAGGTAATAACGCCAACATAAACAGTCTTTGTAGATGCGCCTGTGCTTGCATCAGCGCCGACTTCCGCCGCGCCGACGCTTGCCACTGCCACTGTTACCATTGAAAAAGCAAGGCACAATGCCAGCAGCAATGAGAGAAGTTTTTTCATGTTTTTCCTCCTTTTTTATTATAATATCAAACAATATTATTAATTATATAATATCATATTGTTTGGAGAATTACAACATAATGATTAAAATTTTTTTATTTTTTTTGGAAAAATCACGAAATATTTCTCAGGGTTGTTATTCTCTCGTAATATAATTCCAATATGGAAAAACAATTGATTTTAATTCTAAAAAACAAAAAAAGAGGTGAACGATGTTCACCTCTGAAAGTTAAGTTTTTGCTTATGCTACAAAGAAAATGTCCTGCGGCACGATCGCGTGGAAAAGCATTACGGAAGCAACGCCGCAAACGACCCCCAAAAACAGTCCGACAACGACGTCGGTCAGATAGTGCACGCGAAGATAGACGCGGGAGAATCCGATGGTCATCGAAAGAAGCAGAATGGGGACGAACACATATGCGGGACATCTGCTAAGGATTATGACCATGGTCACCGCAAAGGATGAAGCGGTGTGACCCGACGGGAAAGAGTAGAACGCGCGCGGATTGTCGATCAGTTTATCTTCTTCGCTGAGATCGTTGCAGGGACGAATGCGCTTTACCGCGTGCTTGATGATACCCTCGCCCATCAGTGACGTAAGTCCGATGGCGAAAATGATGACCAGTCCGGTGTAACGCCACTTCGGCATGATCAGAAAAGCGATGCATACAAACCACCATACAACGCCCGCATTTCCCAGGCGGGACGCTGTTACCATTATTTTGTTTATCGCAGGCCGATGGATCCTCGTGATGTTGTCGAAAATCCTGTCGTCAAGATTTTTCAGTCTTGCAAACATACAATCCCTCCTTGTCTTTAGCATTTCCGTTTTATTGTCTTTATTGTATCATAATGATTGCCTTTTTTCAATAGCCGAAAAAACAAGGGATTTGTTTTTTTAAAGGAAAATTTGGGAAAAATAATCAAAAAAGCACACGCGTAAGCTGATTTCGGGCACTGCCGCTTTTTGTCATGCTTTTCAAAACGAAACAGCTCCTCTGCAATTTCGCAAAAGAGCCGCTGTTTACTGTTATATTGCCGCCGAAACGCTTTCGGCGATCTTGTCGGCACTTATTCCGACCAAGTCGCGAAGGTGCGCCTGGGTGCCGACCTCGCTGCAGTAGAAGTCCGCGATTCCGAGCCTGTGGAGCTTGACGCTCTGACCCAGCTCGCTTATCACCTCGGCAACTGCGGAGCCGAAGCCTCCGACCACATTGTGCTCCTCGACCGTGAAGATATTGTCGAATCTGCCGGCGCAGTCCCCGATGACCTCTTTGTCGATCGGCTTTACCGTCGGGAAGCTGTATTGCTCCACGCCGATGCCGCGGGCTTCGAGCAGGTCGCATGCGCGGGCGGTTTCTTCCAGAATGGCGCCCGTTGAGAACACGGCGACCTTTTTGGGAAGCTCCTTTGCCGGACGGATAAGATATGCCTTGCCTATAGAAAATTCCGTGATAGACTTGTTGACGTGCTTTTCACCGCCTCTGCCCAGCCGCAGATAGCCCGTGCCGGGGTTTTCGGCAAGCGCCCTGACAGCAAGCTTTGCCTCGGCAGCGTCTCCCGGACAAATCACGGTGACGCCCGGAAGCGCCCTTAGGCAGGCGATGTCCTCGGTGGCGTGATGGCTCATACCGAGCGATCCGTACACATAGCCGCCGCCGACGCTGATTATATTTACGTTCAGCTTATGATACGCGCAGTCGTTGCGGATCTGCTCCAGACAGCGCATAGTGGGAAAGTTTCCTATAGAATATGTGAAAACGGTTTTGCCCTCGAGCGCCATGCCCGCGGCAACGCCCGTCAGGTTTTGCTCGGCTATGCCGGCGTTTACGAATTGGTCGGGCAAAGCTTCCCAAAACGGCTTGAGCACTCCGAAGCCGAGGTCGCCGGTGACGATCTCAAGCTGAGGATTTTCTTTTCCGAGACTGATAAGCTCACGGATCACTGTATCTCTCATTTTTCTTCCACCTCCCGTGAGTAATAGGTGGGATGATGCGTTTCGCTGACGGTGTGACGGCAGTTTTCGGGTTCCGGCTTGATTTCGGGACAACCGTCGGGAGTGTAGGGATCCTCAACACCGTCGGGGATCGAGTTATGAAGCTCGTTGACAGCGCAGTTGTATTCCCAGCCGTCGTGCGGGAAACGGTAATGCCAAAGAAGGTCGTTTTCCATAAATGAAACGCCCTTGCCCTTTACGGTGTGCGCTATCACGACCGTGGGCTTATTTTCGGGGTTATCTGTATCAATGAGCGCCTGACGCAGCGCGTTGCGGTCGTGTCCGTCGATTTCCCTGACCTGCCAGCCGAAGCCCTCCCAGCGGCGCTTCATATCGACTTCAAGGGTGTTGTTGCAGAAATCGAGGCTCTGCATATGGTTGTAGTCTACGATCGCGACGAGATTTCCGAGGCGGAAATGGTTGGCAAACTCCGCAGCCTCCCAAACCGAGCCCTCGTTGCATTCTCCGTCGCCGAGCACGGCAAAGGAACGGAACGCTTTTTTGTCCTGCTTTGCCGCTAAAGCTCTGCCAGCGGCAACGCTGAGTCCGTGACCGAGAGAACCGGTGGAAAAGTCGACTCCGGGAACAGCGTGCGAAACGTGTCCGGACAGGCGGCTGCCGTTTTGATAGTGGGTTTTGAGCTCTGTTTTATCAAAAAAGCCGCACTCTGCAAGCGCCGCGTATAAAGCCGCGCCGGCGTGACCCTTGCTGAGGATAAAACGATCTCTGCCGTCCCAATCGGGTTTTAACGGATCATATTGTAAAATGTCAGCATAAAGCACGGCCATTATATCAGCCACCGAAAGAACGGCGCCGATATGACTGCCCCCGGACAGGTGCGTCATCTCCACACAATGGCGGCGAATGAGCCATGCAAGTTGTTTGCTGTTCATAAATGTTCTCCTCATTTTACCCCCAAAAGCAAATCCATCACTCTGCAATGGATCTTGGGGATCTTTTCATAAATAAATATCATTGCCAGCGGAACGAGCCAGCCGGTGACAAACATCACAATAAACGTAAGCACCCACGAAAAGTTGAACCTGTCACAGGCGATCATCACAACCGACTGAGCCGGCCACGAATAAAGATATAACGTAAAGTTATGGACGCTGAGCCAACGGCAAAGTCTGCTGAACGGCACGCACACAGCGACCGCCCACAGCGCCAGCACCATACACACCGCAGTCACTGCAAAAAGCAGCTGAGGCTGCTGACGTCGCAGCAAATAAGCCGCTATTCCGCAGGCTGCAAGCGCCAAAGACAAAAAGAACATAACCGGCTTTTTCGCCTGTTTTGCCGGTGTAATAATCAAATAGAGCAGCATTCCCAAACTGAAAAACAAACACTGTTTTTTGATATCCTCCGCTCCCAAAAACTGCGAATCACAGGGGATAAAATAAGCCGCCGCACTGAGAATGGTCGTCGCCGAAAGTATCCAAAAGCGGTTTTTTTCGTTCAGCAGCATCCTTATAATGCCGAAAAATATAAACATAAAAAACAAAACGGGAACGAACCAGAGATGCCCCCATACGCCGAGTCTCGGACTGAACAGCGTATTCATAAGAACGTTGACATCTATCCATTTTCCCGTTTCCAGACGTGTTTTCGGAAATACGGCAAGCAACGAAATAAACAGATACGGAACAAACAGCCGCAGCGCCTTCTCTGCAAGGAACCTGAAATATCCGATACGTTTTATTTTATCGGAATGCATCAGTAAAAAACCGGAAATAGAGAAAAACAGCTGCATATGGAACGAATATACAAAGTCATGCAATAAGCCGTAGGCGGTTTCGGAAGCGCGCGACCAGTCGCTTGAATGCGAATGTCCGAAAATAACCAAAAACACGCCGACAGCATACAGAAAGTCAATTTCCGTTAACCGTCTTTTTGTTTTTCCCAACCTTCTTCTCCCTTTCCGAAAAATGGATCTGCTTATTATCAGGGATTCCCATTGAACTGTTTTTCCTTTTCCGCCCTGTAATCGTCGACGATCTTCTGCACGTCGCGCGGCAGCTTGTGCGAGTGGGTTATGACCTTGAACACCGACCAGAAAATGCAGCCGATGTCGCTCCAAAAGCCGTGGTTGTAGCGGTAATAAAGCTGAAGCCTGAGCTTGAGCGGACGCACCTGCTCAAGATAGAATACGTCGGGGTCGGGGGATTCGGTAAAGCCCTTGAACTGTTCGAAATTCGCCATGCTTGCCCAGTCGGTGATGCCGGGCTTCAAATCCAGAATGGGCATTTCTTTTTCCGTGTACATATCCACGTAGTATTTAAGCTCGGGACGGTAGCCTACAAAGGACATCTCGCCCTTCAGCACATTGATCAGCTGCGGCAGCTCGTCGAGCTTTGATTTTCTGAGGAAATGACCCACGCGGGTGATCCTGTCATCCTTGTCGCTGACATTCCATTTTCCCTTTCCCTCGGAATCGGGAAGCATACTGCGAAACTTGAAGATACGGAATATCTTTCCGTTTTTGCCGACACGCTCTCCGCGGAAAAACACGCCTCCGCGCGAATCGATGACGATCATCAGCGAGAGCACAAGCAGCAAAGGCGAAAGAATTATCAGCCCGAACAAGCTCGCGATAATATCAAACAGTCTTTTCATTTGCCCACCCGACACTACATATTCGCGCCGTCAACGGGAATGATCGCCGCGGGCATGAACGAGGCGGTATCTCCCGCCAAAAACAAAACTACATTGGCGACCTCCTCGGGAGTTCCGAAGCGGTCGATCGCCTGATGGTGGCGAAGAAAATCGTTTACTCTGGGATGGCCCTGCTTTATGAAGTTATCCCAATAGCTGCCCTCAAACGCGACTGCGCCGGGCATAACAGCGCATAGAGTCACGCCGGTCGGCGCGAGCTGTCTGCCCACAGTGGTTACATAGGCGTTAAGAAACGCCTTTGCGGAAGCGTAAAGGGGATTTCCCCTGAGCATTACCGCCGAGATCGAGGACATATGGATGACCTTGCCTTTGCCTCTTTCCACCATCGGGGGAATGAGGACGCTGTTCATATCGATCGCCGCGGTGGCGTTGAATTTCAAGGCATAGTTCCATTCATCGGCGCCGCCGAGATGGTCGCGGCTGATAAGAGAGCCGCCCACATTATGGACCACAACATCAAAAACACCGTACTTGTCCAGAAGTTCGCGCGCGAAAGCCCGAGTGTCGCAGGTCATAATATCCCTTACAACACACTCAAAGGAAGCCGCGCCCCCGGTCAAAGCTTCCGCCTTGACCTCCTCGAGCAGAGAAGCGGTGCGTGCCACGGCAACGATGTTGCAGTTTTCCCGCGCGAAGCCGATGGCTATGCCTCTGCCGATACCCTTGCTGGCGCCGACGATCAGTATTCTTTTATTGGCAAGTCCTAAATCCATAATGATCTCTCCGTTGGGACAAAGCATAATATCCCATAGTCGCACATTATTATATCACTATTCGTTATATAAGTCAATCTTTTATGTCAATATCCGATCTTGCTATTTATTTTGCGTAAAAAAGCCCCGGCTTTCGAAAAACCGGGGCTGTAACAGATTATTTCAGATAGGGCTTTACGACTTTTGTAAAGCAGCGGATGATATAGTCGATGTCCTCGTCGCTGAGCTTTGTGTGGAGCGGCAGCGTGATCTCGTTTTCGTAGAGCGCGTAGGCGTTGGGGAAATCCTTGATGTCCCAGCCGAAAGCCTTGTACGCCGTCATCATGGGAAGCGGCTTGAAATGCACGTTAGCGGCGATCCCGTACTCGGCGAGCTTGTTGATGATCTCGCAGCGCTGCTCGTGCGTTGCTCCGGGGATCCTTGTGATATACAGGTGTCCCGAGGAGGAATAGTTTTCGCCGTAGTGCTTGAGGTGATCTATGCCGAGCTCGTCTGCCATTTTGTCGTACTTTGAAATGAGCTCGCGTCTTCTTTCCAGCAAGCCGGGATAACGGTCGAGCTGGCGAAGTCCTATCGCGGCGGTAATATCGGTCATATTGCACTTGTACCATGCACCGATAACGTCGTATTCCCACGAACCGAGCGTGGTTTTCGCGAGCGCGTCCTTGCTTTGACCGTGCAGGCTGTACAGCTGATACTGCCTGTACATTTCGTCGTCGCTTATGCCGTAAATATGGCGCCACGATGCCGCGCCGCCCTCGGCGGTCGTAAAGTTCTTGACCGCGTGGAACGAAAAGCTCGAGAAGTCGGCGATCTCACCCGCCATTTTTCCGTCGCGGGAAGCTCCCAGCGCGTGGGCGCAGTCGGCAAACACCGCTACTCTGCCCAGCTTTTTCTGGATCCTTTTGCCGATGTCGTTGTTGCCGCCCGGTGTGAACAGGTGCTTTTTGTTCTCGACAGCCTGAAAGATCCTGTCGTAGTCACAGATGATGCCCGCAAGATCAACAGCGACGATCGCCTTGGTTTTTTCGTTGATAGCGGCTTCCATTTGGTCGTAGTCCATTTCAAGACAGCCGGGCTGAGAGTCGATAAAGATGACCTTGGCTCCGACATGAACAACGGCGGAAGCGGTGGATGTGTAGGTATATGCGGGAACGATGACCTCGTCGCCCTCGCCGATGCCGAGTATTCGAAGATTGAGTTCCTCGGAAGCGGTGGCGGAATTAAGGCATACCATCTTTTTTACATGACAGTAGCGCGCGAGTCTGTTTTCAAAAGCCTTGACGCGCGGTCCCGTTGTGATCCAGCCCGAACGCATAGCCTCGGCAACCTCGTGGATCTCTTCCTCGCTGATGTCGGGCGGGCTGAAAGGTATAAATCTTTTTTCTTCCTTCTTTGCCATAATTACTCCTTCTCTTTGGAGATTCTTTATAACCCCAGTTACATTCAATTACAATCTAATATATTATACTCCAAAAGCCCTCGCAAGTCAATATTTTCAGCTATGCTCAACTGCTTGTATTTTTGCGTTATCTGTATTATAATTATGTGGAAAATACCATAAACGCAGGAGAAAACAAATGACAGGGATACTTTTTGTTTGTCACGGCAACATTTGCAGAAGCCCGATGGCAGAGTTTATAATGAAAAAGCTTGTAAAGGAAAAACATCTTGACAGCCGGTTTTTTATCGCCTCTGCCGCAACCAGCACCGAGGAGCTGGGCAACCCGGTCTATCCGCCCGCAAGACGAAAGCTTGCCGAGCACGGCATCGCCTGCGGCGGCAAAACCGCGGTGCAGATGAAAAAATCGGATTATGACAAGTACGACTATATAATCGCGATGGATAATATGAACCTGCGCAACATCCTGCGCATCGTCCGAAATGATCCCGAGCAGAAAATATCGCTTTTGCTGAGCCTTGCGGGCGAAAACCGCAGCGTTGCGGACCCGTGGTATTCGGGCGATTTCGACGCCGCCTACCGCGACATCGACAAAGGCTGCCGCGCGCTTCTTAATAAACTGACTGAGGTCGGCTTTTAAACCGACCTCAGTTTTTCTTTGGTATCAAGTTTATGATCACAAGCTCGCGCGGGTTGCCCAAACGTGGCAGCGCCGCTGTGTTCGAGCAGCCTGCGGACACTATCAGCCTGTCGTGATAAAGTCCCCGGGAATATTTCGGGAACAGACCCCCGCCGGCGGAAAACAAACCTTTTCCGAATAAACGTATCTGACCGCCGTGGTTATGTCCCGAAAGGATCAGATCTATGTCCTTTTTCTCTATCAGCGTGTCGAAATACTCGGGATGATGGCACAGCAGCAGCTTGAAGTCTCCGCCTTTCGCAAAGCTGTTCAGCCACTCCTCGTCGCAGTATGTGGACAAACCGCCGATGTGCAGCGGCGTTCCGTTTATCGTGACCGACGCTTCGCTGTTGTCAAGTAAAACGATGCGGTTTTCTTTAAAAACGGAAATGTCTTTATCGTTGAATTTTTCCTCGTGGTTTCCCGTGCTCATAAAAACAGGGGCGATTTTTGAGGCTTGTGTCAGAAGCTTGTAGGAATTTTCTGTTTTGGGATGGTTTTTTCTTCCTATGACCTGAATAAAAAAGTAATTGACCGAAAAAGCGGCATATAAAAACCAGCGGTGCAAAAAATTCATTTTTGCTCTTCCGCAGGGCAGATGATTATCGTTGTCAAACCGCTCAAACGTATCCCCCGCCACCGCGATCAGATCGGGCTTCGACTCCTTGAGCAGAAAAATAATATCATCCTGAACACGCTCGTGGACATCGGCAACCAACGCGATCCGCAAAGCGCTGCCGAGCTTTTCCGATGAAACGGTATATTCGGTTTTTACGGCGTTTTTTGCCATATACCTCACCCCGAACCACACAAACAGATGTCAGGCTTCATTCAGCCATCTTAGCCAGCAGCACCAAATCAAGATTATCGGCGGAACCGTCGTTGTTCAGATCAGCCGCGCGCAGCTTGCAATCGCTGAGCTTTTCGCTGCCGACCAGATAGTTCATCAGCAGGCTCACATCGGCGCTGTTGACATTGCCTTTTCCGTTTACGTCGCCTCTGACGGCGATGCGGCAGCTTCCCTGAGTAAGCTCAACGGAATAGCCGGTTTTGAGGCTTCCCGAGGACACCGCTTTGCCGTTCGTATTGACCACGCCGACTATGTTTGAATAGGAGCTTTTGAGCTGACTGACCGTGACGCCCGCGTCAAACACCGCGATTTTGCCGATTTCCAATTCTTTGCCTGTTTCGTCCTTGGCATTATCAACGACGGCTTTCTCTTCTTCAACAGCCAAAGAGACGATTTCGCAGCTGCCGCCTTTCTTCAGCACGGCAGCCTTATACTTCAAAACCGCGACCGACTGAGCGCCGGCGGGATAATCATAAAAGCCGCTGTCTGTCTTTACCGCGTACGATCCCCTGCCGATGTCCGCTCCTCCGTCCAGCGAAACGAGCTCACCGCGCTCGGAGCAGAGATACCCGCTGCCGGAGTTGACGAATTTCGCTCCCGGAGAAATATGTTTACAAAACTTTTTGTCACCCTTGGAAATAAGGTAAATGTCGCCGTTATCGGTAAGCGTATACAGCTTGCCTCCGTTGACAAAAACGCTGTCGGTGTTCGCGGAAAAAGCGTAGCGATATGTTTTTCCGTTTGAAAATCCTGCCGCGCGGGCGTATGGCGTTGAGTTGATTATCACTACGGCTTCTCCGCCGGCACACGCGACCGATGTGTATACCAATTCTTCCTTGAAGGGAACGTCATATTGTATGCATTCTCCGGTGTTCATATTCATTTTTATGATTTTGTAATTGTTTCCGCGCTGTTCAAACAGCGCGCAGGCATATGTTTCGTCATGACACGCCGCTCTGATCACGCCGTCTATCGTGACAAAGCGGGTCACGGCGTCGGGCAAAACACGGGCGGAATACAGCGTGGTGTTGCTGTAACCGTAAAAGTACGCGTGCGAGCTGCCGCTGTATGAATAAACCTTCCTGCACTTTGTCATTTCATCTATCGTAAAACGGTCGTCGGCGCAAGCCGTGAAAACCGACAAAGCAAAAAGGACGACCGACAACAGAACAGCCAAGATACGCTTGCTCACTGCCGGTCACCCCTTTCCGATATAATATAAAAACATTATATCACATTATTCTTCAGAATTCTACCAGATTCTTTGTTTTTTGACAGAATTTAAATGATGTTATTGCATTGTGTCCGAACCGCGTATATAATAGAAATACCATCTTTGTTTTGAAGGGAGCTGAAAGAATGAGGATAACGGTACTTGCGGAAAACACCTCGTGCCGCGGACTTCCCGCCGAGCACGGACTGAGTCTGTATATCGAAACCGAAAAACACAACATTCTTTTTGACGCGGGACAAAGCGGTCTTTTTGCCGAAAATGCCGAAAGACTCGGAGTCGATTTAAAAAGCGTTGACATCGCCGTGATCTCCCACGGGCACTACGACCACGGCGGAGGACTGGACACCTTTTTAAAGATTAACGATACCGCTCCCGTTTATTTGCACAAACACGCTTTTGAGCCGCATTATAACGGCACTGAAAAATACATCGGACTGGACACGTCGCTTGAAACTAACGCGCGGCTGATCATTACCGAAGGCACGACCGAGATCTCCGACGGGCTGACGCTTTTTGACTGCAACGACAAGGAAAAGCTTACGGACCTCGGCTCTTTCGGGTTGAATATGATAAAAAACGGAAAAATGCAGCCCGACGATTTCCGTCACGAGCACTATCTGATGATAAAAGAGCAGGGCAAAAAGGTCTTGATCAGCGGCTGCTCTCACAAGGGGATATTGAACATCGCCGATTGGTTTTGCCCCGATGTGCTGGTGGGCGGCTTCCACTTTTCAAAGCTGCCGTTGGACGGCACGCTGACCGGCTATGCAAAGCGGCTCGATTCCTACCCCACGGTTTATTACACCTGCCACTGCACCGGAGTTGAACAGTTTGAACACATGAAAAAGAGTATGAAAAACCTGCACTATATCTCAACAGGCGACACAATTGAAATCGACACAAAAACACCCTGACATTACGCCGGGGTGTTATGTTTATGATTTGTTTATCAATCCATCTGGATGAATTTTTTCAGAGCTTTTAACCCGTCAACCTCGATTTTTAACGCGCAAATAATGCCAATCATTTTTATGCTCCCTTCTGAATCTTATTTTTATTTTGACGTTTTATTGCTATATTTAAGTATATCACGAAGAAATAAAATCTTCAACCGTATATTAAAAATATATAAAAAGAATTTGCTAAAATTTCGGCAAACCCGAAACGCGAACAAAAAACCGCCGGCTTTATCGACCGACGGTTATGATTATTATTATACCGGTTCAAAAAATGTATCCGGGCGGTTCGGGTCAAACTGCTCGTTTGCCCACATCAGCGTTACCAGATTTTCGGTATCGCTGAGGTTGATTATGTTGTGAGTCCAACCGGGGATCATATGGATAGCCTCGATCTTTTCACCCGACACCTCAAAGCTTATCTTCTCGTCGGTGAAAATATTGCGCTCCTCTATCAGCGCGCGTCCGCTCACGACGATAAAGAATTCCCACTTGCTGTTGTGCCAGTGCTGCCCCTTTGTGATACCGGGCTTTGAAATATTAACGCTGAACTGTCCGTGATCCGAGGTTTTCAACAGCTCGGTAAAAGAGCCGCGGTCATCGCAGTTCATCTTGAGCGGGAACTTAAATCTGTCTGCCGGAAGATACGAAAGATAAAGGCTGTAGAGCTTTTTGGCAAAGCTGCCGTCGGGGATCGGCGGCATTACGAGCGTTTCGGGCTGAGCTTTGAAGCTTTGAAGCAGATCGACTATCTCGCCGAGCGTGACCGTATATGTAAGCGGCACAAAGCAATATTTTCCGTTTTTATTCTCTACAGGAATTAACCCGTCGTAATCACAGCGTTTTTCTTTGCCTTCGAGCAAATCGAACATCCCCTCAACGAGGTCGTCGATGTAAAGCAGCTCGACCTGCGAGCTGCGGTCGTTGACCGTAAAGGGAAGATCGTTTGCAACAGCGTTGCAGAAGGTGGACACGGCGCTGTTGTAGTTCGGGCGGCTGTGACCCATAAGGTTCGGGAAGCGGTACACCGCGACCTTTACTCCGTTTTCTTCGCCGTATCTAAAGAACAGCTCCTCGCCGGCTAATTTGCTTTTACCGTAGTCGCTTTCGCCGTAACGGCCTATAAGCGTTGCCTGGATCGAGCTTGACAGCATAACGGGCGCCTTGCTTCCGTTCTTTTTCAGGGTGCCGAGCAGCTTTTCGCCGAAGCCGAAATTGCCCTGCATAAACTCGGAATTGTCCTTAGGGCGGTTCACTCCCGCAAGATTGAAAACAAAGTCCGCTTTTTTGCAGTATTCTTCGAGCTGCAACTCGGTCGAATCAATATCATATTCAAATACTTCGTCGATTTTCAGCGAGGCGCGGGTGCGGTTTTTGCCGTCGCGGATGTTTTTCAGATTCGCGCACAAAGCTTTGCCGACCATTCCCTTAGCGCCGGTGACTAATATGTTCATATAACTGTTCTCCAACCAAATAAGTTTTCTCGCGAAACGCAAACATTTACCGCAAGTAAACGTTAAGTACGCGAATCGATTGTCGGCTCAGCCGACTTTCTCCAAACCATTTTATTCACCACGCCGGTGTAGGACTGGATGATTTTAATGACCTTATCGGAAACGTTCTCGTCCGTATAATCGGGAACGGGGATCCCGACGCCGCCGTTTTTGTTCAACTCAACAGCTGTATCTACCGCCTGCAGCAGGCTTTTTTCATCGATACCGGCGAGTATGAAGCAGGCTTTATCCAAAGCCTCGGGGCGCTCGGTGCTGGTCCTTATGCAGACCGCGGGGAACGGCTTTCCGACGCTCGTGAAGAATGAGCTTTCCTCGGGAAGCGTGCCGCTGTCGGACACCACGGCAAAGGCGTTCATCTGAAGGCAGTTGTAATCGTGGAAGCCGAGCGGCTCGTGCCGGATGACGCGCTCGTCAAGAACAAAACCGCTTTGCTCCAAACGCTTTTTGGAACGCGGATGGCAGGAATACAGAACAGGCATATCGTACTTTTCCGCCATTTTATTTATCGCCGTGAAAAGGCTTGTGAAATTCTTTTCGGTGTCGATATTTTCCTCGCGGTGAGCGGAAAGAAGGATATACCTGCCTTTTTCAAGCCCCAGACGCGCGTGTATATCGCTTGATTCGATCTGAGAAAGGTTGTTGTGAAGCACCTCAGCCATCGGCGAGCCGGTTACATAGGTGCGCTCCTTCGGCAAACCCGTGTCGGCAAGATAGCGCCTCGCGTGCTCCGAATAAGCCAGATTGACGTCGGAGATGATATCGACGATTCGGCGGTTCGTTTCTTCGGGAAGGCACTCGTCCTTGCAGCGGTTGCCCGCCTCCATATGAAAGATCGGGATGTGCAGACGCTTGGCGCCGATAACCGAGAGGCAGGAGTTGGTGTCGCCCAAAACGAGCACGGCGTCGGGCTTGATCTCGACCATCAGCTGATAGGACTTCGCAATGATGTTGCCCATCGTTTCGCCCAGATCGGCTCCGACCGCGTCGAGATATACGTCGGGATCGTCAAGAGAGAGGTCTTTGAAAAACACGCCGTTGAGGTTATAGTCATAATTCTGCCCGGTGTGAGCGAGGATCGTGTCAAAATACTTTCTCGTCTTGTTGATGACCGCCGATAATCTGATGATCTCGGGACGTGTGCCGACGATGATCAACAGCTTTAATTTGCCGTTTTCTTTCCATTTTATCTCAGAAAAGCAACTCATTGTTTACCTCAATGCTTCTTTTACATAATCTGTTGTCAGGATCTTTTCCACCGTGCCGTCAACATCAAGAAGTCTTGTATTGTGACTGGTGTACGACTCCTCCGCCTCGGTCGCGACCTCTCCTTTTACCATGAACTTGTCATAATTAAGATCGCGGCTGTCCGCCGCAACGCGGAAGTAATCGCCCATATCCTCGCTGCGGAGACGCTCTTCGCGGGTCATCAGTGTTTCGTAAAGCTTTTCTCCGTGGCGGGTACCTATGATCCTTGTGCCCGTGTCGCCGAAAAGCTTTTGAACTGCCTGCGCCAACACACCGATGGTCGATGCGTCGGATTTCTGGATAAACAGGTCTCCGGGATTAGCGTGCTCGAAAGCAAACTTTACAAGGTCGACCGCTTCGTCGAGATTCATCAGAAAGCGGGTCATCTCGGGATTTGTGATGGTTATGGGATCCCCTGACTTGATTTGATCGATAAACAGCGGGATGACCGAACCCCTGGAACACATAACGTTTCCGTAGCGCGTGCAGCAAATGACCGTATCTCCGCGCTCCGCCGCGACTCTTGCGTTAGCCGTTACGACGTGCTCCATCATAGCCTTTGAGATACCCATAGCGTTGATCGGGTACGCCGCCTTGTCCGTGGAAAGACAGACAACGCGCTTTACGCCGCAGTCGATCGCCGCGTGAAGCAGATTATCCGTGCCCTCTATGTTTGTGCGGACCGCCTCCATCGGGAAAAACTCGCAGCTCGGGACCTGCTTGAGAGCCGCCGCGTGAAATATGTAATCAACGCCCCACATAGCGTCCTTGATGGATTGAAGGTTGCGCACGTTGCCGATATGGAACTTTACCTTATCGGCATATTCGGGAAAACGCGCCTGCAGATCGTGGCGCATATCGTCCTGTTTTTTCTCATCGCGGGAAAAAATGCGGATCTCACCGACGTCGCTTTTCAGGAAATGCTTCAGTACGGTGTTGCCGAACGACCCGGTACCGCCCGTTATCATCAATGTTGCTCCGTTAAACGCGGACATAGCAAACTACCTCATTTTTTACTTTGATCTTATTGATCTATTAAAATATTCAAAACCGATCCGGGAGGAAAATCAATCGGATCATTCTGCCTTTTTGGCAGCAGACATATCGACTTTCTTGACTGCCAGATCCTTATTGCCGCAACCGAGGCAGCCGCTGTCTTTAAGACGGTCAAGAGTGCTTTTGATGTTCTGCCCCTGAGAGCGTATGCTCAGCTCGCACTTGTTGCATTTTATTTCATATAAAACGCCGCTTTTCAGGCTGTCGAGATCGGTGATGGCTTCTCCGACCGCTTTGTAGGGATAATCCTCGCGAAGATAAGCCGGCGTGGGCTTTTCCGCAGGCTTTTCGACCTGTTCGTTCTTCTTTTTTCTGAACATAATACTCCTCCTGACAGTTTAACAGTCTATTATCCTTTATATGATACCACAACGCCGCTGCAAAGTCAATTTCCGAGTCTATCTTTCATATGTCGATTTGGGAGAAAAAAATAACATTGTGTATGGACAAATCCGCGATTTTGTGGGACAATAAAGAAAATATACATCGGAGGTGCTGATATGGCGGATAACCGTTTTACGGAATTGGTTCAAAAATGCAAGGGCTTTGAGATGGTGATCGGCTTTCAAAACGATGAAGATCACATTATCGGAGGCGCAGGAAACAAGTGCTGGTATTGCATAAAGAAAGGCAGAAACCTCGAGGCGTTTGTCGGTTCTCTTACAGGCGACGAACAAGACCGTCACATAAAGAAAAAGAGCTCAAAAACAAGCAGTGAGAATACGGCTCCGGGCACAGCTATGCGGATGATCCTCGAAAGAGCGTATTTCGGTCAGGCGGAGATCGCCGAGAAAAACAAAAAGGGACAGTCTGTTACAAAAGACGGCATCCCCTGTTTGCATTATATGTTCGGCTTCGGTGACCGCGCTTATGATATTTCCGAAGAATACGGCGTAACGACAGCGTTTTCAGACATTCACAATGTCCCCGCGGGATACCACCTGCGCAGTATCGAAACCGGCAAAAAAGTAAAAAGCGACTTATAAAGTGTACAGCAGATGAAGGCACAAAGCTTTCATCTGCTGTGTTTTTATCGGATAATATTCAGAAGATGCGCGATCGACGGGATGGTTTTGCCCTGTTGGGCGGTCGTGGTGCTGAGCAGCGCGCCCGTTGCGATAAACAAAATATTTTTCAGCTTTCCGCGCTCCATATCGCCGAGGAT
The DNA here is from genome assembly GCA_902767325.1 of uncultured Ruminococcus sp. Classification (GTDB taxonomy): domain Bacteria; phylum Bacillota; class Clostridia; order Oscillospirales; family Acutalibacteraceae; genus Ruminococcoides. Next base: position 5,929 of record CACXGW010000035.1, on the reverse strand, counting down.
CTTTGAACAGAGCACCGAAGCGCAGCAGCCGCAGCCCGAGCCGCCGGCGTGAACGTCCTGAGTTTCGCGGTCAAATATCATCAGACCGCAGTCGTTGTGGTTTTTGCGTATGTCATATCCGCTTTGCGCCAGCAGATCGCAAAGTATCCTGCTGCCGACCAAGCCGAGATCGCCTGTAAATATACAGTCATAATCCTGAGGCTTTGTGCCGGTGTCCTTAAGAAACCGCAGCAAGGTATCACACGCCGCAGGAGCCATCGCGGCGCCCATATTGTTGGCGTCGGTGATTTTAAGATCGGTTATCTTCCCGACTGCGGCAGAGGCGATTTTCGCGATCTTTCCGCCGTTATTTATCACGCAGCCGCCCGCGCCCGTTACCGTCCACTGCGCCGTGGGAGTTCGGACAGAGCCGTATTCAAGCGGAAAACGGTATTGCCGTTCCGCCGAGCAAAAATGCGACGAGGTAACCGCCACGGCGTTTTTTGCCGCGCCGCTCTCGACAAAAACCGCCGCCATAAGCAGCGACTGCGCCATTGTGGAGCACGCGCCGTACTGACCGAGGTACGGTATGCCGAAGCCGCTGAGCCCGAACACCGACGCGGCGCACTGGTTGAGCAGATCGCCGGCAAACACACAGTCGCAGTCTGCCGCGCGCACTCCGCTCTTTTCCAAAGCGCAAATCACCGCTTCCCTTTGAAGCGCGCTCTCCGCGTCCTCGTAGGTTTCAACCCCTCCGCGGCTGTCGTAGATCACCTTGTCGAACAGCTTGCCGAGCGGTCCGTCCGCCTCTTTCTTTCCGACGACCGAAGCGTACCCCGCGACGGCAGGCTTGTTTTCAAAAACAAGCGTTCCCTCTCCGATTCTTTTTATCATAAAAAAGCACCTCCGCGATTATTGTTCGCAGAGGCGCCGGATTTATTATATCAAATTATTATACCATGCTATTGCGCGACGGTTTCAGCTTGCGCCTCGGTTTGCACCTCGACGCTTTCGGTCACCACAGAAGCTTCGGTTTCGGACTCCGCGGCAGGCTCCGTTTCGGGAACGGTCTCGGGTTCCTCCTGACTGCTTTCGGGTTCCTCATTGTAGGATTCGTTGTAGGTCTGAACGTCGTCATTATCGTCGTCGGTTTTTTCGTGATCGTCGGTATCGGCAGGATAGAAGATAACTCCGTTGTCGCTGTCGTATGTCGAGCTGGGCAGCTCTTCCTCGTCCACCTTCTGTCCGTCCTTATAATAGATACGCCACGCTCTGACAGAATAAGTTGAGCCTCCGTTGTTTTTCATTTCGTTGGAGGTCTTGATCTCATCATAGCTTGGATCCTGATAGCCCCAGAAGGTGGCGTAGAGGGTGTAGCCGTCGACCTTGCACTCCAGGAACATCTGATAATCCGAGGAATTGCAAAGTTTCAAGTCAAGGTTCGGATAGTCGATGGTCGCGTCAAGTCCCGTCGGAACATAAGCCGATGCCCATTTGTGGTTATAGCGCTCGACGATCTCCATATTCGATCGGATCGCGGCGTTATAGATGGTAGAGCTTGACTGGCAGATACCGCCGCCGATGCCGTCGATGATCTTTCCTTCGGAGATAACGTGAGCGGATTTGTAGCCGTTCGACTCCAGATTTGAGTCGCCGGTGCAGTCGTTGAACGACCAGGTCTCGCCCGGATCGATGATAGAGCCGTTGCACGCCTCAAGCGAGATCTTCATATTCGTTGTGCCGTTTTCGGTATTTGTCGAATATGTTTCGTAGGAACCGAGCTTGACGATGTTTTCCTTCAGGAAATCCTCTGTAACTTCGGCTTCGACTTCCTCAACGTCCGCCTCGATGTCGCAGTAGTTCTTGCCGCTTTTGAAGCCGTCAAGGATCTTTGTTTTAAGGCTGTCGCCGTCGACCGCTCTGCCGCTGACCTCGCCTACATAATCAAACCGTTTTTCGGCGTAGGGATGGAAGTCGGAAACATACGCGTCCACAGCCTCGGTGTTGTATTCCTCGACAATGGCGTCGACATTCTTTTGGACCGACTTGTCGGTTACCGTAGCCTTGACGTTGATTTCCTGAACACCGGTCGTGCCGGTAGATTCTGTTGATGACGACGGAAACGTCGACTCCTCGTTCGACTTGATCTGATTGAGCACTTCGTCGATGTTATATGTGTACTCAAAATCCTTTTGGGTAAGCTCTTCCGTATCGTCCCCGATCTGTATCGAGAATTTTACGGCGGTTATAAAGGTCGACTTGTTGTTTTCAAGCAGAGCCTTGGCTTCCTTCATCGTTTTGCCGGAAATATCAAAGCCCGAAACAACGGTCTTATCTGCGAAGGTGAACTCCTTCGGAACGGTTTCTTTGGGGTCGCTGCTTTTGTTCTGATCCTGACCCGAGAAGAATATAAAAATACACGCCACAACGATCGCGATGACAACTGCCGCCGCGGATGAAGCGATTATTATGATTTTCTTTTTATTGTTGTTCTGATTGCTGCCGTTTGGGTTGACATAGCGGGAACCGCCGGAACGGCGGCCGGAGTTGCTTGAGATGTCAACCATCTCATCAGTACCCGATGTGCTGTAGATATCAGCGTATTTCATAATCCACCCCTTTACAAGGTAATTATTCCTTCCAACTATTGAAACATCCGAACAAAAACGCAAAAATCACGCTGTTATTGTCTGAATGGTCTGGTATCCTATTATTATTTCCTATTCTACTACAAAACTTTCCAAAAATAAAGAGGCAAAACACAAATTTAAAGCGTTTTTTGAACACTTTTTTTGTGTAAAATAAAGCTATTGATATGGCTTTCCGCTTGGTTTAAAAAAAACTGCCTGAATTGCGGAATAAAAACCGTCAATATTATGAAAATATCTGTTGAAAAAAGTCGCCGGATTGAGTATAATAATATAGAAAAGTTATTTCACGGCAAAACTAAGGAGCAAATGCAATGAAAATACTGATTTTTTCCGCTTCGACCGGAGGCGGTCACAAGCGCGCCGCGGCGGCTCTTGAGGACACTATCAAACGCATGGATCCCTCGGCGGAGGTCACTGTGGTGGATGGTCTGAGAGCTATCGGCAAGGTTTATGACAAAACCGTGGTGAACGGATATTACTTTCTGGTAAAGAAAACCCCGAAGTTCTACGGCGGTCTTTATAAAATCACCGACAGAAAGAACCTGATGTACAAGGCTGTTATGCAGTCGAACGCCTCGATGGCGCGAAAGCTGCTTGAGGAGATCAAGAGGCACGATCCCGACGTCATCATCATGTGCCATGCCTTTATCACGGCGATGGTCTCAAAGCTGAAAAAGCAGGGCAAGCTTGACGAAAAAGTAAAATCCATAGCGCTCATCACCGACTACGACGCTCACCGCACCTATGTGGCGCCGAATATCGATGCGTATGTGCTTGCCGAGCCGCAGATGGCTCCAAAGCTTATTGAGGAATACGGCGTTGACGAATCGATAATCTATCCTTTGGGGATCCCGACTTTCGATAAATTCAACGTGCCCGGCGCCAAGGAAGAGATATGCCGCAGAGAAGGGCTTGATCCCAACAAGACCACGGTTCTGCTGATGGCGGGCTCGTTCGGCGTTACCGGCGTTTTGAAGTTTTATAAAAAGCTGGCTGAGATCGACGAAAACCTGCAGCTGATAGTTATCACCGGCAAAAACGAAAAGCTTTATGAAAAGCTGGAGGAAGCGGTTGAAGAGCTCGGCGCGAAAGGCCGCACAAAGCTGCTGTATTTCGTTGACAACGTTGAGGATTATATGCACGTTTCCGATCTGATCGTCACAAAGCCCGGCGGACTGACCATAACCGAAAGCCTAGCCTGTCATTTGCCGATGGCGATATACAACGCTTTTCCGGGTCAGGAGCAGTTCAACGTAAACTTCCTGCTCAGGCACAAGGCGGCGATCTCCGTTGACAAAAAAACCGGCGCCGAGGATATTTCGGAGCTTCTGCACTCGCCGGAGCGGCTTGAGGCTATGCGCGAAAGCTGCAAACAGCTGGCGCGTCCGAACGCTGCTGAGGATATGTACCGTCTGGCGAAAGAGCTCGGCGGCGACAACGAGGAGGAAAACCCATGAGGCGCATTGTAAAAGCGGCGCCGGCAGTCGCGATGTGTCTGCTGATATTAGCTTCCTGCGCGAAGTCGCAGGAGTTTTCGGCGGATGAAAAGCTTTCGGGAAAATACACGCGGAACAGCGACCCTTCCGTGACGTATAACTACGCCGACGGAGCCGAGGAGCCGCCGAACAGCTACACTAACTTCGCAAACGGCGCTTTGGAGTTTGAGCTGAAGCAGTTTAGGAACATAGCGAAAACGGATAAAGACGGCTTTGTGTTTTGTCCCGCTAACGCTGCCCTATCGATAGCCATGACGGCGAACGCCGCGTCAAGCGACACCCGTCAGGAGATATTGCTTGCGCTCGACAACAGCGCCGGGCTTGACGAGCTGAACACCTGCGCGTCGTATTTTAAAAGCAGGATGGAAACTGTCGGAGCAAAAGGCGGCTCGGGCGACAGCGTAACGCTTGGCGGCGCGATGCTGATTTCGGACAGTATCGACGTGAAATCTTCCTTTTTGCAGAGCGAGAAGGATTTTTACGGCTATGACGTTTTCCGCTTTGACACGAAGGGAGAAAACGCCGATAAAAAGCTTTCGAACTACCTGCCCAAGGGCACGGACGTAGGCGGCGTTGAATTCAAAAACGGCTCGCTGGATCTTATTTCTTTTTCAGAATTAAGCGACGGCTGGCTGGAGCAATATACAGACGATGATGTTTTCCAGGGTGAGTTTTCGGGAAGCGGCGGAAAGACCGGCGCGGCGTTTCTTTGCAGCGAGGAAAGCAAGATAGAGACCGACAGCGCCGTGGGCGTTATAAAATACACCGCGAACAACCCGCTGAAGCTCGTTATGGTGATGCCGAAGGACGGCAAGGCGTTCGACAAGTATGTCAGCGGATTTACCGGCGACGAGTTTACCGCCCTGATGGACAGCGTGGACATCACGAAGAAAAGCACGTTTTATATCCCCGAGTTTTCGGTGGAAAGCGGAAAAAAAGCGGAGTCGCGCGCTGGAATTCTGACCTCCTGCGGACTGTATTCGCTGTTTTCGGAAAAGGCGGGCTTTTCGGCGCTGAGCTACACGGAAAGCGCCGCGATGGGCGATTACTACGAGGTAACGCCCGGATTTTCGCTGACTAAAGACGGCATAAACAAGAGCACGGAGCTGCTTGGCAACAGCGAATCGCTTAAAGCGCTCAGCGCCGAAAAAGACGCAGTCGTGTTTGACCGACCGTTCATCTATTTGCTTGTCGACAACGAGAGCAATCTCCCGGTTTACGCGGGGATCTATAGGTAGATGCTGGAAGCTGGATGCTAGATGTTAAAAACCGGAGATCAAAACGGCTCACCTGACGTGAAAACGTTAGGTGAGCCGTTTCTAGCTTCTAGCTTCTAGTATCTATCATCTAAATCTGCTGTCCGATATTGTTGATGTTCTCGATGTCGGCGAGGTAGCGCTGGATGGCGGTAACGTCGGCGATGGTTATTTTGTTGTCGCCGGTGACGTCGCCGCACTGCATCAGGCGAGTGGTATCATCAAAATCGAACTCCGCGAGGTAGCGCTGTATTTCGGTGGCGTCGTCGATCGTAACAGCGCCGTCGCCCGTAGCGTCGCCGCGGGTCGGAGCTGCAACAACGGTGATAAGGCAAGAAGCCGTCAAGCCGTTTTCGGATGTGGCGGTGATCGTCGCAACGCCAAAACCGACTGCCGAGATCATTCCGTTATTTACGGTTGCTACGGTATCATCGGTCGTTGACCATGTCACAGCTTCCGGAATACAGCCGTCGGGCTGAAAGCCTACAGAAACATTATTCAAAACCGTTCCGCGGGTAACGGTAAGCTCCTCTCCACAGGAGAGAGT
>CACXGW010000034.1 GCA_902767325.1 uncultured Ruminococcus sp. | reverse complement strand
GGACGATAAACAAGACGTTGAGTGCTCAACCGGTGGTTCGGTCAAGACCGAACCCTACAGAATAGTTAAAAAAGAATTAACTGCGGATTTTTCCTTAACAGAAAGCCTCCTTTACAAAAGGAGCCTTTTCTTTGACAGGGCTTGCCCCTGTCACTACATACATGTCCGGGTTCAGCACATCGGTAAGTCGAGAGTGTCAGCACATCGGTAAGTCGAGGTTCAGCACATAGGTAACAAAGAGCTGACAACATCCACCACCGGCGTGTACTACAACGACACCATCGTTCGTATCCGCAAAGGCTCAAATGTTACAAATACAACTACCGAAGGACAGCTGCCCAGCGGCGCTAAGGTCGGCGTGCTTGTAGTCTGTGACAATAAGGTCGTCACCGAAGGAACGCAAATCAACGGCTTGAACGATACTAAGCTTACAACATTGGCAGGCGCTATCACCAGCGGTAAAACGAAAAAGACTACCGCCGGCTGGAGCGTTACAAATCTTACCACCACAACCGTTACTCAGTTCAACCGTGCCGATTTGGCAGTCAGAGCTGATTATGCTAAATCGCTTGACGCTAAGTATTGCGTATATGCTTACATCTATGATGGTTCGGCATATCATTTCTCGGCTGCATCCGCAGTTAAAACGTATGAATAATTTAGGCACTTGATTGGAGGTATTTAAAATGAGAAAAGAATATGTTTCTCCCGAATTGGAGACAGTCAAGTTGATCACGACCAACATCATTATGACGAGTATCTTGGAAAGCTCTATTCCCGAGGTAATCGGCGGCGACAAAGGCGAAGAAAGCGGAGAAATCAATATCTGATGAGCGCTGACTACCAATAATGTTTCTTATGCCGCAGCGGGAGACTGTTGCGGCATAAGTTCTATGAAAGCTGCTTAGTATATAGGTGTTTATTATGAAAAAAATACTTTCTGTTTTATTTGTTGTCATTTTGCTTTCAACATCTGTCTTTTGCGCTTCCGCCGCTCAGATCGATACGCTTCCCACGGGAAAAACGACCGTCACCATCGACGAATGGGTTTATGAAGCGATAAACGGCGGCTCTTATTGGGAGGTGGACGAATATCTCGGCGAAGGCGGAGATATCGTTATTCCGCGTATAGTCTATGACAGAATGGTCACGACCATCGGCAATCATTGTTTTGTAAACAACACGACCGTCCGCTCGGTAGAGACCAGCTCACCGCTGTGGATCGTAGGTGATTACGCGTTTTTAAATTGCACATCTCTGGAGAGCTTCGAGTGTAACTTTGCGCTTAAAGAGATCAAGGTCGGCGCTTTTTCGGGCACGACCTCTCTGAGATACATCAATCTTGAGGATTCGGTCGTGACCGTAATCAATCCCCACACCTTTACAAACTCGGGTATCGCGGAAGCGGTTCTTCCCGAAACTTGCACCGAGATAAAGCACGACGCGTTCTCTCAGTGCCCGAACCTTGAAAAGCTCGTTATTCCGAGCTCGGTCACAACGATCGACGATAACGCGTTCACTCGTTCCGACAATCTTGTTATCTACTGCTACACAAATTCCGCGGCTCATCAGTTTGCAGCCGAAAAAAGCATTCCGTATGTTCTTCTCGACGGTTCTCCGCTGGGCGACGCCACGGGCGACGGCGTAGTTTCTATCGCCGATGTGACTGAAATTCAGCGTCATACCGCTGAGTTTATAACTCTTGAAGGCGTTGCTTTCAGTGCTGCCGACGTTAACCGCGACGGTGTAGTGAATATTTCCGACGCAACCGAGATTCAGCGTTATCTTGCTGAGTATGACGTAGAGGACCCGATCGGCACAAGCTGCGTTGTGATTTCTTAACTAAAATGCAAAAATACAAATGAGGTTATATCATTTATGAAATTAAAAAATATCGTTCCAATATTTGCGGCTCTGTTGATTATGATCGGGGTACTGTCTGCCTGCGGTGAAGAGAAGAAAGAGGAATCATCCTCAAAGACCGATTCGCAGGTGACGACCACAGTTTCGACATCGGAAACACCAAAGGAAACAACTGTTGTTTTGGAAACCACACCCGATGGAGGAACGGTTGAAAAAGACTCCGAGGGGAACAAGATAACGAAAGCTCCTGACGGCACCGTGATCGCCGTGGAGGATGAAAACGGAAACCCTGTGGATGTTGAAGAATATGTTTCGACTCACAGTTGGGTTCAGGGATCAAATTCCGGCTCCGGCAGTTCATCTCAGAACGGCTCCGGTAATTCAGGCGATTCAGGTAATTCAGGTAATTCCGGCAGCTCGTCTGCAAACGGTTCCGGAAGCACTGATAAATCCGGCAGCTCGTCTCAGAACGGTTCCGGTAATTCAGGTAATTCAGATAATACAGACAAATCCGGCAGTTCATCTCAGAACAGCTCCGGAAACTCCGGCAACTCAGGAAACTCAGGAAACACAGAGAATTCCGGAGGAAACCAAAGCGGAGGGGAAAGCCGGGCTTCCGATTCCGGCAGCGAAGTTGCTGAAGAGGAGATTCCGGTCGTTATTGTAACCGTTCCGGCGGCAGAGGACATCAATGATCCTACGATCGATATTTAACAGCATAAAAAAACGGACTGTAAAAACAGTCCGTTTTTTCTTATGCAGAATTAAAATTTATTTTTCAATATTTGCCATGCGGTAGCACAGCGTCATAAGATTATCGCTCAGATGAACGTTTTCCACCACGGCGTCGCGGTATTTCGCGCTTATATCGTAGTGGCTGAAATTCCAGTAAGTCCTCACGCCTATGCGATAAAGCCTTGCCAGAACATTTTCCACGTTTTGCTTTGGAATACACATAAACGCGGCGTCCACATGATTTTCACGGCAGAATTCTTCAAGTCCGGCTTCGTCGGCGATAGTCAGCTCGCCGAGCTTTTCGCCGATTTTGTTTTCGTCTATCTCAAAGCAGCCGATAAGCGAAAAACCGAGCTTTTCAAAATCCAGGTGCTTTGCAATCGCTGTGCCGAAGTTGCCGGCGCCGATCAGTATAGCCTGATAGTGATTGTCGAGCCCCAGAATTTTTTGAATTTCCAGCTTCAGCTGATTAACGCTGTAGCCGTAGCCCTGCTGGCCGAAGCCGCCGAAGCAGTTCAGGTCCTGCCTGACCTGCGAGGCGGTCACGTTCATTATGCTCGCCAGCTTTGTGGAAGAAATGCGGCTGACATGCTGCTCGTCAAGCTCGCACAAAAAGCGGTAATATCTAGGCAGCCGCCTGATTACCGACATCGAAATGCTGTCATTTTTTGACATGACATTTACTCCTTCGAATGATTATTTACAGAGAAGCCGCCAGGCGCTCGTTAACAGCCTGCAGGAAAGCTTCGGTGTTCACCTTCTGCTTGTTCGGCAAGCTCGAAATGAGGTAGAGGTCGCCTGTCATAATGCCGTCTTCAATCGTCTTTATAGTTGCTTTTTCAAGCTTGTCGGCAAAGTCCATCAGATCGTCAAGCCTGTCAAGCTCGCCGCGCTTTCTCAAAGCGCCGGTCCAGGCGAAGATAGTCGCAACGGAGTTGGTCGAGGTTTCTTCACCCTTCAGGTGCTTGTAATAGTGGCGCTGCACGGTGCCGTGAGCAGCCTCGAATTCATAAACGCCGTCGGGGGAGACCAGTACGCTCGTCATCATCGCAAGGGAGCCGAACGCAGTTGCGATCATATCGCTCATTACGTCGCCGTCGTAGTTCTTGCAAGCCCACATATAGCCGCCTTCGCTGCGGATAACGCGCGCCACGGCGTCGTCGATAAGAGTGTAGAAGAACTCGATTCCCGCGTCGGCAAATTTATCCTTGTATTCGTTTTCGAAAATCTCGTGGAAAATATCCTTGAAGCGGTGGTCGTAGATTTTGCTGATAGTGTCCTTTGTGGCAAACCAGACGTCGAGCTTCTGGTCGAGAGCATAGTTGAAGCAGCTGCGCGCGAACGACGAAATGCTCTTGTCGAGGTTGTGCATTCCCTGGATAACGCCGTCGGTGGTGAAGTCGAAGATCGTGCTTCTTTCCTCGGTGCCGTCGGGCTTTGTTACGCAAAGCTCAGCCTTGCTGCCTGCCTCAACGCGCATTTCGGTGTTCTTGTACACGTCGCCGTATGCGTGACGCGCAATGCAGATAGGTTTTTTCCAGGTGGGGATGTACGGAGTGATCCCCTTTACAAGGATCGGGCTGCGGAATACCGTTCCGTCAAGAATAGCACGGATAGTGCCGTTCGGCGACTTCCACATGCTCTTTAGGTTATACTCGGTCATACGCGCCGCGTTGGGGGTGATCGTTGCGCACTTAACGGCAACGCCGTATTTCTTCGTTGCGTTGGCGCTGTCGATCGTCACCTGATCGTCGGTTGCGTTTCTCTTTTCAAGACCGAGGTCATAATACTCGGTTTTCAGATCCACATAGGGAGTGATAAGTATCTCTTTGATCTTCTGCCAGATAACTCTGGTCATTTCGTCGCCGTCCATCTCGACGAGCGGCGTTGTCATTTTGATTCTGTCCATCAGCTGTTCTCCTTTGTATAGTCGAGCAGTCCGCCCGCAATGATGATAGCTCTTGTTCTGTCGGAAAGCTCGCATTCAGCCTTGATCGTATCGCCTGTGGTCTTGTTTACCACGGTTATATCACCAGCGGACGCGATCTCTTCTTTGACGTTCGGCAGCTCGAGCATATCTCCGAGCTTGATCTTATCATAATCAGCAGCGTCCTTGAATGTAAGGGGAAGGATGCCCGCGTTGATCAGGTTGCTCTTGTGGATACGCGCAAAGCTCTTAACGAGCACAGCCTTCACGCCGAGATACAGCGGAGCCAGCGCCGCGTGCTCACGCGATGAGCCCTGACCGTAGTTTTCGCCGCCGACGATGATGCTCTTGCCCAGAGTCTTTGCTCTTGCGGGGAACTCCGCGTCACACACGGTGAAGCAGTGCTCGGAGATTTTCGGGATATTCGAGCGCAGGGGCAGTATTTTTGCGCCTGCGGGCATAATGTGATCGGTCGTGATGTTGTCGCCGACCTTCAGCGAGCACGAAGCCTCAATGGAATCGGTCAGCGGACTTGTCTTGGGATATTCCTTGATGTTCGGACCTCTGAGGATCTCAACGCTGTCCATCTCCTCAACGGGAGCGGGATCGATCACCATATTATCATTGATGAGGAATGTCTCGGGCATCTCGATCTCGGCTGCCGCGCCGAGGCTTCTCGGATCGGTGAATACGCCCGCCAATGCGGATACAGCCGCGGTTTCGGGAGAAACAAGATAGATCTGTCCGTCGGCGGTGCCGCTTCTGCCTTCAAAGTTGCGGTTGAAGGTCCTCAGCGAAACGCCCTTGCTGTTCGGGGACTGACCCATGCCGATGCAGGG
>CACXGW010000033.1 GCA_902767325.1 uncultured Ruminococcus sp. | reverse complement strand
GGAGAGCGGCACTAATCCACAGTATCTCTTACATTATAGCACATAGTCTTTGGATAGGACTAAATAACTACTACTATATAATACAAAGGAGAGCGCTGCAGAAACCTGTGACGCCATACACGCCGCAACAAGCGGGGTAGAACCTTGTTTCCAAACCAAACGTACACCGTCTCCGCCATGAAACGCAGTGCATTTTGACATAGAAAATACACAGTAAATTTTATTTATATTTGATAGAAACTTTATTGCATACTACTGCTCTTGACAAAACATAGTTTTTTTGATATTATTCTATTCGGAGTTATTAAATGCTAATGTGGCGCAGCCGGTAGCGCAACTGATTCGTAATCAGTAGGTCAGGGGTTCGAGTCCCCTCATTAGCTCCATTAAAAAGCGGATACCCAATCTGGGTATTCGTTTTTTTAATTATAATAAAATACTGAAATTTGCATATCCATAGTTATATAACATCACAGTGAAGCGTTATCACACTCGGACTATTTTATAAGTGATGTGCTATAATATAACTGTCAAAACTCCAGGAGGGGAGATGAAGGATATGCCGAAAAGAAAATGCAGTTCTGTTGACACAGCTCTCGGAACCAACCTTTCTTATTTCAGAAAGCTCGCCGGCTTTACTCAGCAGAACGTTGCCGACGCGTTGAATCTTAACCGCACAACATATACAAAATACGAGACCGGAGCGTCCGAGCCGAGCATTGAGATCCTTAAAAAAATCGCTGATTTTTTGAGTATCGACGTAGCCTCTCTTTTAGAGGACGAAAGCAAAACATCGGTCGTTTTGTCCGACGTCGCGGGCGATGATTATCCCATTCTTTCCGCCGAGGACAGAAACCTCCTCAGAAAGTATCATATGCTTGACAGGGAAGACAAAGAGGAAGTTAACAAGCTCATCAACTCGTTGACCGATCTGTGAAAATAATTGCGCAAAACCCTTTACAAATGGGGCTCTTTGTGCTATAATCTAACAGTTGACCTATACCACGGATTAAGGATCAAGCCGCAACGCGGAATTTCACAGCCTTATTCTGAGATATGGGCGAATATATTAAAAAGGTGGAATAACAATGTTAAAAGAAGTAAAGCAAGCCATAATGGCGGAATACGCTACTCACGAGGGCGACACAGGTTCTCCCGAGGTTCAGATCGCGCTTCTCACAAAGAGGATCAACGACCTTACCGAGCACCTCAAGATCCATAAGAAGGATCATCACAGCAGACGCGGTCTCCTTATGATGGTTGGTCAGAGAAGAAGCCTTCTCGGCTACCTCAAGAAGGTAGACATCGAAAGATACCGTTCGATCATCGCAAGACTCGGTATCCGTAAGTAATTTTCAACAATTCAGGGCAAGTGGATTTTTCCGCTTGCCCTAAATTCAAATAGCGGGATTTATATGCTGCCCTTTAGCGGTAAAACGATTTTTTCAGTCCGCGTTTTTCAGGTCGCGTACTATGGATGAAAATTATTCTTTCGTTTTGCGTTTCGCGGGAAAGGTTTTAGTGTACATTAAAATGTGCAAACTCTCTCCCATACAACGCGCTGAAAAAATGGTTTTATTGCTAAATCAGTGTAAAATCCCGCAAATCTAAAAAGAAAGGATTTTACCATGAATCAATTAATGACATTCGACAAGTACAGAGTGTTTGAAACCGAATTTGCCGGCAGAACACTCAAGGTTGAAACAGGAAAAATGACGCAGCTCGCCAACGGCGCCTGCCTGCTCACCTACGGCGACACGACCGTTCACTGCGCCGTAACAGCTTCCGCAAAGCCCAGAGAAGGCGTGGATTTCTTCCCGCTTTCCGTTGACTACGAAGAGAAGATGTACTCCGTAGGCAGGATCCCCGGCTCTTATCTCAAGAGAGAGGGCAGACCCTCCGAGCACGCAATACTTACCAGCCGCGTCATCGACAGACCCATCCGTCCGCTCTTTGACAAGAGTATGCGCAACGATGTTTCCATCGTCTGCACCGTAATGAGCGTTGACCCCGATTGTCAGCCCGAGATCCTCGCTATGATCGGCGCGTCCATCGCCATCTCCATCTCCGACATCCCCTGGAACGGTCCTATTTCCGGCTGCTCCGTCGGTATGATCGACGGCGAGTTCGTGATCAACCCCAACGAGGAACAGAGAAAGCTCAGCAAAATGTCCACCACCGTAGCTTCCACCGACGAGAGGATCGCTATGATCGAAGCCGGCGCTGACTGCGTATCCGATGAGGATATGTACAACGCCATTATGTTCGGTCATGAGGCTAACCAGAAGATCATCTCCTTCATCAAGGAAATCACTGCCGAGATCGGCAAGCCCAAGTTTGAGTTCACCAGCCTTGAGCCCGATCACGATATGTTTGAGGCTATCAAAGCCTTTGCCGAGGAAGATGTCAAGGCTGCTCTCGACACCGACGACAAGACCGTCCGTGACGAAAGACTCAAGCCCATCTACGAGGCTGTTCATGCTAAGTTCGACGAGATCTATCCCGAGCAGGAGGCTATGATCGACGAGTGCCTCTACAAGACCCAAAAGTTCATCGTTCGCCGCTGGCTGCTCGACGAGCAAAAGCGCGTTGACGGCAGAGGCATGGACGACATCCGCCCGCTCGCAAGCGAAGTTTCCGTACTTCCCAGAGTTCACGGTTCGGGTATGTTCACCAGAGGTCAGACTCAGGTCCTCACCGTTGCGACCCTTGGTTCTGTAGGCGACAAGCAGCTTCTTGACGGCATCGACGGCGAAACCGAAAAGAGATATATCCATCACTACAATTTCCCGAGCTATTCGGTCGGCGAAACAAAGCCCAGCCGCGGACCCGGCAGACGTGAGATCGGTCACGGCGCACTCGCAGAGCGCGCTCTGCTGCCCGTAATTCCTTCCGTTGAGGACTTCCCGTATGCTCTCAGACTCGTTTCCGAGGTGCTTTCCTCCAACGGTTCCACATCTCAGGGCTCTATCTGCGGCTCCACACTTGCTCTTATGGACGCAGGTGTTCCGATCAAGGCTCCCGTAGCAGGTATTTCCTGTGGCCTTATCACCGAGGGCGAGCGCTGGATGACAATGGTCGATATCCAGGGTCTCGAGGATTTCTTCGGCGATATGGACTTTAAGGTAGCAGGTACCCACGACGGCATCACAGCTATCCAGATGGACCTCAAGATCAGCGGTCTTACTCCTGAAATGGTCAAGGAAGCCCTTGAAAAGACCCACAAGGCGCGTCTGTTCATCCTTGACGAAGTTATGCTCAAGGCTATTGCAGAGCCTCGTCCCGAGCTTTCACCCTATGCTCCCAAGATGTTCACCACAACCATTCCCGCCGATAAGATCAGCGAGGTCATCGGTAAAAGCGGCAAGGTCATCAAAGAGATCCAGGCTGAATGTGAAGTCAAGATCGACATCGAGGAAGAGGGCGAGTTCGGTCAGGTATTCGTTGCAGGTCTCGACACCGAGAAATGTAAGCGTGCTATCGACATCGTTCAGACTATCGCAACCGATCCCGAGCCCGGCGCAATGTATCTCGGTAAGGTCACCAGAATTATGGATTTCGGTGCTTTTGTTGAGATCGCTCCCGGCAAGGAAGGTCTTGTTCACGTTTCTCAGCTCGACGTTAAGCGTACAGAGAACGTAACAGATGTTGTAAACATCGGCGACATCATCCGCGTTATGGTGACCGAGATCGACGACAAGGGCAGACTCAACCTCAGCCGTCGTCAGGTTCTCATTGACGTAGACGGACTTACTCCCGAGGATGACGGCGACGATAAGCCTCAGCGTCCCCGCAGACCCCGCGGCGGAAACGACCGCAGAAGAGGCGGCGGCCGCAGATAATTTGATTCTATATAACAGCGTACGTTGATCGTGCGCTGTTTTTATATATTTTGAAATTTTGCTTTTCTTTTTTCAAAATATATGTTATGATGTTAAAAAGACAATCATTTTCCCGGGAGATGATACTATGAAAAAATTACTCAGCATTATTCTTGTGTGCTGTATGCTGATCGTTTCCGTACCGTTTACGGTATCTGCCGCAGTCGATACAAGTTCGGTGGGGGACGTCACAAGCGGAACAACGGGTGACTGCACCTGGACGCTGGACGGCGCCACGCTTACCATAAGCGGCACCGGCGCTATGGATGATTATGAAGTGACAGGGATCTTTTCCGGAAGCTCGGCGCCGTGGAGCAGCAGCAGTATAAAAACCGTTGTTATTGAAGAAGGCGTTACCTATGTCGGCAACAGCTCATTTTATGGTTGCACCGGTATAACAAAAGCCTATCTGTCCGACAGCATTGAATCATTTGGAACAACAGTTTTTGCATCATTATATACCGGAAATATCAAAGCATATGTCGGCGATGATACACCCGCTCTCACATATGTAAAAGATAAAAATATTAGCTACAAGCTCATTCGCGGCACTACCGGCAATTGCAGATGGTCGCTTGACGGCACCGTGCTCACGATCGGAGGCGGAACTGATACAGGCAGCTACTTCGGATATTCTGCCGCGGGACATGAGTTCGCTCCGTGGGGCAAAGACATCACAGAGCTTATCGTCGAAGAAGGCGTTCAATACTTAAGCGATAACAACTTTATTGAAAGCAAAAAGCTTACAAGTGTAACTTTACCCTCTACGCTCCGTCAGATCTTTCAGTACACATTTAATGACTGTTCCGCGCTTACGGAGATCGTGATCCCTGACAGCGTTACGGTTATCGGGATCGGGGCTTTTTCGGGCTGTACTTCGCTAACTTCTTTGCAGCTTCCAAACAGCAGCTGCTACATCCGTGACCGCGCTTTCAGCAATTGCACTTCGCTTGCTTCGGTCACTGTTCCGTCAAAAACCATAAAACTGTATGATGACGCATTTAAGGGCTGTTCGTCGCTTAAAGACGCTTACATTATGGGCAGCGGAACACAATTCGGTACCGACGTTTTTCTCAATTGTAACAGCGAGCTTGTTATCCACGGCTACAAGGGAAGCAACAGCTATACCTACGCAACTTCTGCGGGAATTACCTTCAAGCCTTTCCCGGGCGTTACCGGCGAATGCGTTTATGAAATAGATGGCACAAAGGTGACGATCTACGGCAACGGCGCCATGGGCAACTACACTTCGTCAAATAAAGCTCCGTGGGGAACCGATATAACCGAGGCTGTTATAGCCGAAGGCGTTACGAATATCGGCGATAACGCTTTCTATAACTGCAAATCGCTTACTACGCTTACCGTTCCTTCAACCGTTAAAACCGTCGGCAAATGGGCGCTTAACGGCTGCGAAAGCGTCAACAATTTCACGCTGCCAAACGGCGTTACATCCATAGGAGAATTTGCCTTCTCCAACTGCGCGAGCTGGGCTCAGGTTGCGCTTCCTTCATCGGTCGAAACCGTCGGCGCACAGGCGTTTACCGGATGTATGAAATTGACCTCGCTGACGATACCCGCTACGCTCCATTCACTTAAAGACGATCAGTTTGCAAACTGCTATTATCTGCAAAGCGTTCATATTCCGGCGACCCTGACCGAGTTTTCGGGCAGCGTGTTCCGCAACTGCAACCGTGTTGGCAGTATAACGGTCGATCCCAACAATCCCGTATACGACAGCCGCAATAATTGCAACGCGGTCATAGAAACCTCAACAAACAGGCTTGTAAAAGCGTGCGACAATTCGGTTTTGTTTGACGGCATAACATCTGTCGGTGACGCCGCTTTCTCGGGCTGCAGCGGCAAATACAGCATCGTGCTTCCGGGCAGCGTTACAAAAATCGAGCGATGGGCATTTTACGGCGCCGGTTTTAAAGAAATCGTTTTGCCGACTTCCGTCACCACGATCAAAGAACAGGCTTTCATCCGCTGCAGTTCCCTCCAAAAGATCTCTGTTCCGGCAACAGCCGAAAACCTTTCAACAGGCTTATTTGATTCCGCGCCGAATGTGACGATTTACGGATTTGAGAATTCAAAAATAGCTCAATTCGCCTCAAGCAAAAACATTCCGTTCAAGCTTTTGGGCGATTCAAATACCGACAACAAGCTAAGTATCAGCGACGTAACGGCTATCCAGCGTCAGCTTGCCGAGCTGGAAGATACTCCCGACGCGTTCGCGGCAGATGCTGATCGACATGGAGATGTAACAATAAACGACGCCACAGTGATTCAGCAGTATCTTGCGGAGTTTACCGATTCATTCTAAAAAAAGCGGCTACGGATTTCGTAGTCGCTTTTCGTATATATTCAGTTTATCAGCAGATAACCTTGATCCAGCCCTCGGGAGCTTCGATCCTGCCCATCTGGATACCCGTAAGAGTATCATACAGCTTCTTGGTAACAGGACCCATATCGTCCATACCGCTGGGGAAGCAGATCTCCTTGCCGTGGTCGACGATCTTGCCGACAGGGGAGATAACCGCTGCCGTGCCGCAAAGACCGCATTCCGCAAAGTCCTTGAGCTCGTCAAGATAAACCTCTCTCTGCTCAACCTCTAATCCGAGATAGTGCTCGGCAACATACATCAGCGAACGGCGGGTAATAGAGGGGAGAATACTGTCGGACTTGGGAGTTACCACCTTGTTGTCCTTGGTGATAAACAGGAAGTTCGCGCCGCCGGTCTCTTCAACCTTTGTGCGTGTCGCGGCGTCAAGATACATATTCTCGTCGTAGCCTTCCTCGTGAGCGGTAACGATAGCGTGCAGGCTCATAGCGTAGTTAAGACCTGCCTTGATATGACCGGTGCCGTGAGGAGCGGCTCTGTCAAAATCGGATACCTTGATAGTGATCGGCTTTGCGCCGCCCTTAAAATAAGGACCAACGGGAGTAGCGAAAAGACGGAACTGATATTCTTCAGCGGGCTTTACGCCGATAACGGAACTGGAGCCGAAAATAAACGGACGCAGATATAGTGTAGCGCCTGAGCCGTAGGGAGGTACAAAGTCAGCGTTCGCCTTTACGACCTTTTCTACAGCTTCAAGGAATCTTTCCTGCGGAAATGCGGGGATCTCAAGACGTTTTGCGCTGTCTTCAAGACGCTTTGCGTTAAGGTCGGGACGAAATACAACGATCTTTCCGTCAACGGTCGTATATGCCTTAAGTCCTTCAAAAACAGTCTGAGCATATTGCAGAACGCCTGCGCATTCGCTCATCGTTATAGTTGTTTCGGTGGTCATTTCGCCTTCGCCCCACTTGCCGTCCTTATAGTTGGCAACGTAGCGCTCACCTGTAGGAATGTAGGAAAAACCGAGATTTGACCAATCAATGTTTTGTTTTGCCATATATATTACTCCTTTGCATGATAATTTTCCTTATTATTTTAGCACTTTAATATGTTGTTTAAATTCTAATTTAGAAATATAATAAGAATAATCAATAATATAATAGGATCAGATGATGATATGAGGTGAATTTTATGGCTGAAATCGTAAAAATCGCGCTTACCGGCGGACCCTGCGGCGGAAAAACTACCGCGCTTGATTTCTTAAAAACCCGGCTCGAACAGTATGGGGTAGAGGTGTTCTGCGTATATGAACAGGCAACCGCGCTGATGAATTCAGGAATCACACCGCAATCGGCAGGCAGCTATGAATTTCATTGTCAACTATTTGAAAACCAGCTCTCTGAGGAACAAAAAGCAGAAAAGAGTGCACAGGTATCTTCTGCCAAAAAAGCGCTCATACTCTGCGACAGAGGGCTTCTTGACAGCCGCGCCTATGTCACGGAGGAGGAGTTTTCGCAATACTCTGCGTTATACGGCTTTTGCGAGGAATCACTTAGGAATCGCTACGATGCTGTTTTTCATCTTGTGACCGCCGCCGACGGAGCCGAAAGCAACTATTCCAACAGCAATAATTCCGTCCGCAGTGAAAACGCTGCTTTTGCCCGAAAGCTCGACAGCGATATACTTTCATTATGGGTAGGCACTCAACATCTGAGGATAATCGATAACAGTGCTGATTTTGAACGCAAGCTTACCCGTTTGCTTAATGAAACTCTTGCTGTCCTTGGAATTCCCGAACCGCTTGAGATCGAACGCAAGTTTTTGATCGGCTTCCCTGATATTTATTATCTGAATAATATGAAGCATTGCCGCCGCGTGCCTATAACACAAGTGTATATGGAAACTCCTGATGAGGGCGCGTTCCGCATCAGACGCCGAGGAGAGGGCAGAGGAAGGCTTTTCATCAAGACCGTTAAACGGAAAATCAACGATATGAAGCGCGTTGAAACCGAAACAATAATCACAGAAGATGAGTATAATGATCATCTAAAAAACAAAGAATACATTGACGGCATTATTTCTAAAGACAGATACTGCATAGCGTGGCAGGGCAGCTATTATGAGCTTGATGTTTATCCCTTCTGGCCGGATCGCGCAACGCTTGAAATAGAGCTTTTAAGCGAAAATCAACCGTATAAGCTTCCCGATTTTATAAAGCTGATACGCGAGGTAACAACAGAAAAACAGTATCGAAACAAGGTGCTGGCAGTCACTTACGCAAAGTTTTTTAATAGGGGATAATCTGACATTTTTTGAAAAAACTATTGACATTATCGCCTGTAATGGATATAATATAAAGGCTGACTTGCTCAGTTTATGCGCCAATAGCTCAGCTGGATAGAGCAACTGCCTTCTAAGCAGTAGG
>CACXGW010000032.1 GCA_902767325.1 uncultured Ruminococcus sp. | reverse complement strand
CTGCCTCCTCTGGGCGTTACTTATTACAAGCTCAAGGAAGAGCTTCCTGTCCCGAAGAAGCGCGGCAGAAAGAAGAAGGAAGACGCCGACGGCGCGACCGTAGAGGCAAAGGCTGAGGAAAAGCCCGCAAAGAAGACCGCTTCGAAGAAAGCGCCTGTAAAGAAAGCTCCGGCTAAGAAGGCACCCGCAAAGAAAGCGGCTCCCAAAAAAGCAGCTCCCAAAAAGTCAGCTCCCAAAAAAGCTGAAGAAAAGAAATAATTAGATTACTTACAGCGGCGGCGTCATTTGATGCCGCCGCCTTTTCAGAGTTGAGAGAAGATAGTTGAGAGAAGAGAGTTGAGAGAAGAGAGTTTAGAGTTTAGATATTCAAAAAGGAACGTTATGGTTTTATTTGTAGTGACAGGGTTTGCCTCTGTCAATCCCAATGGCTTTGCGATCGGGACGGGACTGGAGCAAAAGTTGAATTCAATCGCATATTGTATCTATATAGAATAAATGTAGGGTTTGGTCTTGACCAAACCGCAGGTCGATCACAAAATGATTAGCTTTTATCCGCGGTTCAGTCAAGACTGAACCCTACAGTACAATGATATAAAACAAAGAGTTGTCTTTTGCTTATATTATTAGGCTTTTGTAGCCACCCACAAGTGACAGTTTTGTAACATTGTCGTTAAATTCTAATAAGTTATTGAAAAATGGATCGTTTTTATATATAATGTATAAATGTGGGGTACTTTAAGTATTATCCGCGAAAAATAAAACAGGAGGGAATTTTTTGGAAAAACTATTCAAACTTAAAGCGAATGGCACCAATGTCAAAACCGAGATAATTGCCGGTATCACGACGTTCCTGGCAATGGCGTATATTCTGGTCGTCAATCCGAGTATTCTTTCGGTAACGGGAATGCCCTGGAATTCCATCTTTGCGGCGACCGCTGTTTCGGCAACGTTCGCAACGCTGATTATGGCGTTCTTCGCAAACTATCCGATCGTTCTTGCCCCGGGTATGGGTCTTAACGCCTACTTCGCGTATACGGTCTGCGATCAGCTTGCCAAGGACGGGATCACCGACCCGTGGAAGGTCGCGCTGACCGCTATCCTCTGCGAAGGTGTTATCTTCATTATTTTGTCCATCTTCAAGTTCAGAGAAACTCTGGTAAACAAAGTGCCGAAAAACCTCAAGCTCGGCATCTCCGCCGGTATCGGTCTGTTCATCGTTATCGTCGGTATGAACAACGCGCATGTCACACTTTCGGACGAGACCAACATCGTTAGAATGGGCGACGTCGGTTCTCCGCAGGTAGTGCTGGCTATCGTAGGCATTCTTCTTATAGCGGTGCTTTGGCACTTCAAGGTCAAGGGCGCTATCCTCATCGGTATCCTCGCCACATGGGTTTTCGGAATCATCGCCCAGCTCAGCGGCTGGTATGTCGTTGATCCCGCAAACGGAGTATATTCCGTCATCCCCAGCTTTGAAGGCTACACAGCGTTTGCTCCTGTTCAGGAAATGGCAACCACGACCGCTTTCCAGTTTGACTTCAGTTATGTTACTTCCCACGTGCTCGACTTCGCGGTAGTAGTGTTCGCTTTCCTGTTCATCGACCTGTTCGATACGGTCGGAACGCTTATCGGCGTTGCTCAGGAAGGCAAGCTTCTTGACGAAAAGGGCGAGCTTCCCAAGGTCGGACGCGCTCTTATGGCTGACGCTATCGGCACTGTCGGCGGCGCTTGCCTCGGTACTTCCACCGTTACTTCGTATGTTGAATCCACCACCGGCGTTGCTGAAGGCGGCAGAACCGGCTTGACCGCTCTGGTTTCCGCAGTTATGTTCCTGCTGGCTATCCCGCTTTATCCCATTTTCAGCGCTATCCCCTCGTTCGCGACCACTCCCGCGCTGGTATTCGTCGGTCTGCTGATGCTCAAGAACGTCACCAAAATGGATTTCGATACAGACATCGCAGACACCATCGGCGGCTTCTTTGCCATCGTTATTATGCCTTTCACCGGTTCCATTGCGAACGGAATCATGTTCGGTATCCTCTCTTGGGTATTCCTCAAGGTCGTCACCGGAAAGATCAAGGAGATCCACCCCGTTATGTGGGTTTCCGCCGCTTTGTTCGTGCTGCGCATAGTCACAATGGTTTTGGGTATTTCCTCATAAATAGTTTTTAAAATAATAAACGGACGGTTCAAAACTCTTTCGGGCTTTGGACCGTCCTTGTTTTATGTTTTGATTTTTTTAAGGTGAGGCATTGGCTTGAAGCCAAGCTCCTCGTGCATCAGGATCATCAGCGGCGTTCCGAGCATAAGGGGGAACACCGAGGAATTGAGCAGCACGGTGATCGCGAACACCCAGCCCGAAACATCGGGATAGATCATCTTGACTGCGGGTGTGATCAACGCCGCCTGAACTATCGCCGACACCGCTATCACTGCGGTCTGTTTCAAAAGACTTTTGCCTGTCCTCAGCGAAAACGGCGTTTTTGAAATTCCGCTCCAGAAGATGTAAAACAAAAACGGAGCGGCAAAATTGGCAGCAAAGCCCGCTATCGACGACCACCTCAGGCTGTCGCTGATTATATCGCCTATCAGATTGCCGATCGCGAAGGCGACGCAGCCGGGAATCCCGAAGAAAACGCCGTAAACTGGCTGCAGCAGCGAAACAGGTCTTATATCGGTAAAGCCGGGTATAACGCTCATGACCTTGAACGGGATCGCCACTATCAGAAACACGAGCAGCAAAATCAAAGTCAGCAAAATATTTTTGATGACAGGATGGAGTTTGTCAGTCTGAAGCATTTGTTATTTTCCTCCTCCTGCCGCCTAAATTCAATATTTCCACCAGGCTGCCGGCGACTATCAGCAGCGCTCCGATGATATGAAACGGAGTCGGCACCATACGGTCTGTCAGCGTTTCCGGCAGTATGGCGCTCCATATCAGCGAAAACACTATTTCAAGCGAGTAGATGATCGTCGCGCCCGCCGCCGTGGCTCGTTTCTGAGCAAAGATATTAAGCGTCTGCGCGAACGCTATGATAAAGTACGCGTAGATAAACAGGCTTGCGATCATCGTTCCCGACCACTCGATCGCGCCGAAGGTCGCGGGCTGAAGAATAAACCAAATAATAAAGCTGATAACGGTGACAAAAACGGAAATAAAAACCGAGAGCGACACAGCGTCATATTCCTTTGCGTAATCGTTGAGCTTTACGATGAATATCGCGCGTACAATGCAGCCGAGCAGCATTATCAAAATGCCGAGGATCTGAGTGTTTGCAAAGTTCGAGCCCAAAGCGACCGTTATCCCGGCAAGAACCAGCGCGGCGGAGATCCAAGTGTTTTTGCTTACGTTTTTTTTCATCGTGATCAGTATGACCGGCAGGACCACTATCGTCATCGAAAAGGTGAACGCGCCTGTGGAAACGTCGAGATAATTCAGCCCCTGCAAATACAAAATGTTGTAAACGCAGTTCATTACGCCCAGCAACAGACAGCGCAGTAAAAGCTTTTTTGACGCGCGCTTCAATTCGACTTTCACACGCTTGAAAAAGCTCGCCGAAAGAATTATCGCCGCGATGGCGTTGGTGATCGCTGTTGTCGCAAACGACAGCATATCGTCCGGAATGCAGGCGTAAATGATCACTTCCGACGACCAGCACAGCGTTACGCATATAAGACATAGATTTGCTTGTAATTTATTCATTAGCATCTCTCCGTTTCCTGAACATTTATTATAATAGCAAATGATCATTGATTTGTCTACATTTTTTATACTGTCGGGGTGTGAAAAAAACAGGGCACCAAAACGGTACCCTGAATTTAATGTGTAATTATTTGAGAGGATCGGAGGATCAGGATTATTCGGGAATAAATTCAACAGAATTCATAACGGTCTGCACAGGAGCGTCGTTTTCGACCATTTTGTGCGCGATAATAAGGCAGTATTGATCTTCATTCAGTTGACTGAAAAAGCAAACTCCGGCGTTGCCGTCCTGATCAAAATGGACGGGGATCCATTCGTATCCGCTGAATTTGACTGTGTCGCCGATAACTGTGTTTGAAAGGTTTTCGGTATCTTTTGCAGCAACGTCATTCAGCGTCTGACCGGAAAGGAAATCGCGCCTGACGATATTGATGTTGCAATCATCATCTTCACCTTTCGCATAATGGAAATAAGTATCAGACCATTTTGTGGCGGTTAAGCCCTCGGGTTCGGCAAATTTTATCCATTTGTAGTCCTTCTTTTCCACGGCGGTCTCAATGCTGCTGCTCTCGCTGTCAGCAATGGATTCTCCGCTTGACTGGGAGTTATCCTTTTCCACATTACTGTCAAGGTCTTTGCTTTCGCTGTCGGAAATGACGGCACTGCCGGTATTGGTGTCGGAGGAAACGGTTTCCTTGTTTTCGCCGCAGGCGGCAAGAGAGACGATCATCAGTAACGCGCAGAGCAAGCAAAGCAGATTAATGGCTTTTTTCATAGTAGATTCTCCTTTTTATAATTTTTTATTCCTTGCATGTACATCATATCATAAATTATAGGGAAGTGCAATAGCGACACAAAGCAAGCAGGAATTTTTATGGCTGTTCGATAAAGGCTCCTCTTGCGAAGGGGAGCAATTTCTCTATATCAAGTTTTGGGTTTAAAAAATTTTCAGCCTTTTTCTTAACGCCTTTTCAAATCCCTTGTCTAAATCATAAAAAACAACGGACACCCGAATGGGTGTCTGTTGTTTTGGCGGAGGACAAGTGCGATTAGCTTGAAAACAACCATTGTATACGCTTGCTGCGGTGTGTATACAGCTAAGTGTTTCCGCAACACTCTCCCTAAAAACGTCACACTGTGACGTTTTTACCCGCCTGCGGCGGGCACGGTCGCCTTCAAATCCCTTGCCCTCCGCATTTGTAAAAAAATATCGGATACCCTAATTGGGTATCCGATATTTTGGCGGAGGACAAGGGATTTGAACCCTCGCGCCGTTTTTTAGACGACCTACTCCCTTAGCAGGGGAGCCTCTTCACCACTTGAG
>CACXGW010000031.1 GCA_902767325.1 uncultured Ruminococcus sp. | reverse complement strand
GCGGCGCAGTACGCGGACGTGATCGCGCGCATCAGCGCTATGCCCACGCTGATTTGCGACACCGACCATGTTATTGCGGCGGCGGGCGTTTCAAAGCGTGAGTTTTTGGAGCGCAGGATCAGCGCGGTGCTCGAAAACTATATGAACAACCGCAAAAGTTATTCCGCAACCGAGCAGACACTGGACAACGTGCAGCCGATTGAAGGAATGGAACACAACGCCGCGGTGATCTACCCGATAATCGCCTCGGGCGACGTGATGGGTTCGGTGGTTATGCTCAGCGGCGAAAACGTAAAGATCCCCTCCAACGCCGAAACAAAGCTGGCGCAATCCGCCGCGGCGTTTTTGGGAAAACAGATGGAAGCATAATAGATTTGAAATAAGACACAAAAAAGCGCGCAGAGTTTTCTGCACGCTTTTTATATTTCTAATATAGAATTATTTATTGAAGATCGACATAATATCGTAGAAAGTATCGTCCTCGTCATCGGTGGTATCCTTTACCGAACGGCTGGGCTTAGCGGGCTCGGGAGAATCAACGATAACATTATCAATGGCAGGGGTAAGAGTGGGAACGGAGTCCGTGCCGCCAAAACCGGTAGCGATAACGGTAACGCTCATCATATCGTCCATCTTGTCGTCGATAACAGCACCCCAGATGATGTTTGCGTCTTCGCTGACCTTATCCTTGATCATTGTGGAAGCAGCGTCGATATCGTCGAGGCTGACGTCGTTGGAAGCGGTGATGTTGATGATAAGACCCTTAGCTCCGTCAATAGAAGTTTCAAGCAGCGGGCTGGAAATTGCCATATCCGCAGCAACGGTAGCCTTGTCCTTGCCGGTAGCGCTACCCATACCCATGTGAGCATAGCCTGCGTCCTTCATTACGGAGGTAACGTCCGCGAAGTCGAGGTTTACAAGACCGGGGAGCAGAATGAGGTCGGAAATACTCTGAACGCCCTGACGGAGAACATCGTCGGCAATAGCGAACGCGTTCTGAAGGGTGATGCTTGTATCGGAAACATATTTAAGTCTTTCGTTGGGAACGATAATGAGCGAGTCAACGCAGGCGGAAAGCTCGGCAATACCCTGCTCAGCCTGAGTCATTCTTCTCTTGCCCTCAAACGCAAACGGCTTTGTAACAACGCCTACGGTGAGAATACCCATATCCTTCGCGATTTTAGCAACTACGGGAGCCGCTCCGGTACCCGTGCCGCCGCCCATTCCGGCAGTGACGAATACCATATCTGTATCCTTAAGCAGTGCAGCGATCTCTTCCTTGCTTTCCTCGGCAGCGCTCTGACCGATAGAGGGCATTGAGCCTGCGCCCTTGCCGCGGGTCAGCTTTTCGCCGATTTGGATCTTCTGCGAAGCCTTTGAGAGTCTTAAAACGTGCTCATCGGTATTGATAGCGATAAACTCGACATTCTTTACTTCCATAGCAACCATTCGGTTAACAGCGTTTCCGCCGCCGCCGCCGACACCGATCACTTTGATTTTAGGCATATACTCATTTTCCAGTTCCAGTTCAAAAGCCATTTAAACTTCCTCCTTAATGTTTCGAGAATCTATTATAAAAATAGCATAGTATCATATAATACATACTTTGTAACTATACTAACACACTTTTCCGAAAATATCAATGGTTTTATGCGGATTTTTTCGCAATTTTCGCTTCGCTGTTACAGACAAGTTGCAAATACGCCTGTTTAAAAGCTCTGTCACGGCGCAACTTGTCACTGTGCGGGCTGCCAATTCACACCTGCGTCAGCCTGCCATTGATCATTAGCATTGTTCTGTTCCGCCTGCGCCTGATTGTCAACACCGTTGTCGTATTGCTGGTTATCATACTGTTGATTATCATTTAACTGATCATCGTACTGCTGATTATTATCCTGCCAATCGGTGTTATTATCGCCGTTTACATAATTGTTGTCGCCGTAATTATTTCCGTTATCGTATTCGCCGTTGCCGTATTCACCGCCGATATACTCTCCGTTTTCACCGTAGTTTTCCTGATAAGCGTTTTCGTCGTAGCCCTCGGTTGCCTCTGTGGCAGGAGAAGTGGTTGACGGCTGCGTGGTCGCTGTCGTGGGAGACGGCTTGTAGTGTGAGATCTTATTCTTGTTGCAGGTGGAAACGTCAAGCGTTCCGCATACATTTCCGGTATTGTTCGGGTCGAGCTTTTCGTTGATGATCGTAAACGCCGTTTTGATCTTATAGTCGATATCCTCGGGCAAGCCGATGTTGATATCGATCCTGCCGTCGTAGTTGATGATTATTGATGACAGGTCGGAAATATCAAAGCCCGTTATTTTGTCGACGCCGTTCGCGGCAAAGCTCTTTGCGACGCTGTCGAGGATCTCGGGCACGCTGTCATCGCCGAAATCGATATATTGTCCCTTGCTTTTGTTCTTGATCTCGCCGCAATTGAGCAGAATGAGGTTATCAAAATTCTCCGCGGCGGTGTCGAGGATACGTCCCTTGGAGCTGACGACCAGATACCCGTTGCCGTCCTTGACCACATATGTGGGCACAGCGTCCTTTATCTTTATGGTGATGGTGTCGGGGATCGCGAAACCGATCTCCGCGCGCTCAACATAAGGCAGGTTTTTGACTATCTCCTCGGGAGTACTGTTCCACGCGCCGAGGAAAATATTCTGCTGCAAGGCAACATTGCTGAAAGCTATGATCTGCTCGTCGTCATAGTACACGTCGCCCTCGATGTCGATTTTTTCGGTTTTAAACAGAACGGTCAGACTCAATATCGCGCCGATAATGATTACCGCAGCGAAGATGCCCGCCGAGATCAGGATGCGGCGCTTGCGGATCTGCTTGGAGGTCAGCGGTTTTTTGTTGCGGTGGATGACCTCGTTTTCCTGCTTGCGGATCTCCTGAGCGCGCTTTTCCTGACGCTGCTTTTCACTGAATTCGTCGATATAATATCCGCCCTCAAAATCGTGAGGCTGCAGATTTCTGAGCTTTTCCTCACCCTCGCGCCTGTATTTTTCTTCGCGTGTCATATTGCGGCGTTCCGAACGCCTTTTTGCCCTGCGCTCGTTGACCGCCTCTTTGATTTTGCTTTTTGATGAAGAGCTTTTAACGGCTTTTGCGGAGGATTTTTTATTCTGTTTTTCCTGTTCTTTGTGGTATTTCTGCGCCTGCTTAGCCGCGTCTCTGCGCTGCTTGGCAAGCTGCTTTTTATCTTTCGAATCCAACAGTAATCCTCCTAACTTCCTTAGTTTTATAAATTTATATCTTATAGCTTTTTTATGTCCGCGCCGAGCGATGTGAGCACAAGCTCGAAATCCTCGTATCCGCGTTCCAGATAACGGACCCCGCCGACCTCGGTTGTACCCTCGGCGCTGAGCCCCGCGGCGATCAAAGCCGCCGCTCCTCGCAGGTCGCCGGCTTCCACCGAAGCGCCGTACAGGCGGCTGACGCCTTCTACAACGGCAAACTTTCCTTCGGTTTTAATTTCCGCGCCCATCCGCACAAGCTCCGCGGTGTGTCGGTATCGGTTTTCAAAAATATTTTCGATGAATACGGTGGTTCCGTCCGCAACGGTCGACGCGGCAAGCAGAGGAGCCTGCGCGTCCGTCGGAAAACCCGGATAAGGCATGGTGCGGACGATCTTCATTGCCTGAAGCCTTTGCGGGGCGGATACCCTGAGCTCGTTTTCGTGCGATGAAAACACACAGCCCGCGTCCTCAAACGCGGAAACCACCGCGCCGAGATGACTGTGGATAACGCCCTGCAATGTGATCTCGCTGCCGGTTATCGCCGCGCAGGAAATCAGCGTTGCGGCAACGATACGGTCGGGTATGACCGCGTGTTCGCAGCAGCCAAGGCTTTCTACTCCGTCGATGACGATGACGCCCTCGCCGGCACCGTAGATCTTTGCTCCGCAGTTGTTTAAGTAATCGGCAAGATCGCTTATTTCCGGCTCTCTTGCCGCGTTGATAACAGTCGTTGTGCCGCTTGCGGTACAGGCGGCAAGCATAATGTCCTCGGTCGCCCCAACGCTCGGGAACGGCAGCGCGATTTCTGCGCCGACAAGTCCGTGAGGCGCGCGGCAGTCAAGAAAACCGTGGCGCTCTTTTATGACGGCGCCGAGCTTTTTAAGCGCGCGAAGATGTATATCGATCGGTCTTAAACCGATCTCGCAGCCGCCGGGAAAAGACAGCTTTGCTCTTCCCCGTGCCGCCAGGACCGCGCCCAAAAACACGATCGAGCTGCGGGTTTTCCGCATCAGCGCGTCGGGAATATCGAACCGGTCGATCCCGTCGCAGCTGACGAGGACCGTGTTGCCGCTGCGCTCTGCCCTGCAGCCGAGCCAGCGAAGTATCTGAAGTGACGCTTCAACATCCGATAAAGCCGGACAGTTGTAAATAACGCTTTCGCCCTTAGTAAGTACCGCGGCCGCCAGAATGGGCAGCGCGCTGTTTTTCGCGCCCTGGACTTTGACGGCTCCGCTGAGCCTTTGCCGTCCGGCGATTCGCATTTTTGACACACAAGCACCCTCTTTTTCAGTCATAGTTTATTATATGAGAGAGTGTGTGTTGTGTGATAGCGACTTATACGAGATTGAGCACCTGTTTTACGACCGAGTAGATTCGTTCGTTGGCGTTGGTGATCGCCATTTTCTTTGAGTTTTCGCTGAATTTCGCGAGGGTTTCTTCATCTTGCAGCATGGAATCCGCCTTTGAGATAAGCGACTCGCCGCTCAGTTCCGACTCCTCAAGAATTTCAGCCGCGCCCGCGTTCACAAGCGCCATAGCGTTGTGGTACTGGTGGTTTTCCGCCACGTTGGGGGACGGTATGAGAATAGCGGGCTTGCCCATCGCCTGGATCTCGCTGAGGGTGATAGCTCCCGCGCGGCAAATGACCAGATCAGCCGCCGCCATACATTCCGACATATTGTCGATGTACGGACGGATGTCGAGGTTCGGACAGTTTTCGATGTCCGCGCCCTTTTCCTTTACAAGCTCGGGGAAATCCCCGCCGTATTTGCCGTAGGCGTGGATGTGCTGATACCTGCCGTCTTTGCCGCTGCGCGCGATCAGATCGGCAACTGCCTCGTTGATCCTGCGGGCGCCCAGGCTTCCTCCGAAGGAGAGAACAACGGGGCGCTGGTCAAGTCCGAGCTTTGCGCGCGAGGATTTTTTATCGGCGGTGAGTATCTCGCCGCGCACGGGATTTCCCGTGACGACAATAGGCGCGTCTTTGAAATAGGGCTTTGCCGCTTCAACGGCGAGCATTACCTTTTTGACACGCTTGGCAAGCATTTTATTGGTAACGCCGGGATAGGCGTTTTGTTCGTGGATTATACAGGGTACGCCCAGCTTTGCCGCTTCTCTGACCACGGGGCCGGAAACATATCCGCCGGTGCCGATGCAGATGTCGGGCTGGAACTCCTTGATTATTTTCTTTGCTTCCGCGGACGACGTAAAGGTGCGCCTCACGGTTTTTGCGTTTTCAAGCATACTTTTCGGATCAAGACTGCGCTTGAAGCCGCTGATCGTAATGGATTTGATTTCAAAGCCCGCCTGCGGAACAAGGCGCTGCTCCATTCCGTCGCGGTTGCCGATGAACAGAAACTGCGCATCGGGACGTTTGCTTTTGATGTAGCCCGCGATCGCGAGAGCGGGGTTGATGTGTCCCGCGGTGCCGCCGCCTGCAAGTAATATCTTCATAGTATTCCCTACCCTGTTAATATTTCGCTTTTACTGCTTTTCGATGTTCGCCGTGCGAGAGATCGACAGCACGATACCCATCTGCGCAAGCAGCATTATAAGTGAAGAACCGCCGTAGCTGAAGAACGGCAAGCTGATGCCGGTGTTTGGCAGCCAGTCGGTGATAACAAGAATGTTCAGCACGACCTGAACGCCGATTTGCGCGGTCAGTCCTATGCCGAGCAGCTTTCCGAATTTATCCTTTGCTCGAAGCGAAAGGGTTATGCCTCGCCAGATAAGGAGCGCGAAGATCAGCAAAATGATCGCCGCTCCGATAAGTCCGAGCTCCTCAACAACGATCGCGAAGATAAAGTCGTTTTGCGGTTCGGGAAGATACAAAAACTTTTGTCTGGACTGACCGAGTCCCAGTCCCCACAAGCCGCCTGAGCCGATGGCGTAAAGCGAGTTGCGCGTCTGCCAGGTCTGATCCCAGAGCTCGGTGCCGCGCTCGGCGGTAAGCGCCTGTCCCCAGCCGTCCATACGGCTCATGGCGTATGACAGACCGCCCGTGACGGCGAGCAGCAGAATAATGCCAACAAGGGCTATTGCGCCGATGATTAGATATTTTGTTTTCATTCCGCCGATATACAGCATTATAACGGTGAGAACACCGATGATAACGATACCGGAATAGTGCGGCTCCAAAAGCAGAAGTCCCGCTATTGTGCCGAAAATGATAACGCCCGGAAGTATGCTGTATTTAGGGAGCTGCATTTTGTTGTAGTATTTGCTTGCCCAGTGCGAGAAGAACAGTATGACGGCGAATTTCGCTATCTCGGACGGCTGGATATTAAATATGCCCAGCGGTATCCAGCGTTTTACGCCGCCCTCGCCCGAGGGCAGGATCAGCACCAGAAGGAGCGCGAAATACGCAACGCCCAACACGATCGGCGCGATCTTATGAAGCTTATTGTAGTTGAAAAACGACATAACAGCCATGCCCGCAAGGCCGATCACGATAAACAGGATCTGGCGTTTCAGGTAAAAGTAGCTGTCGCCGACGGTGTAATAGGAAAAGGCGTAGCTCGCAGAGAACATCATTATCGTTCCGACGATCAGAAGGATAAGAATGATCAGGCAGAACGGAAGATCGATTCCCATTCCTATCGAGAACCATTTGGCGTTTTTCATTTTTCTTTGACGCGACGGGCGGATAAAGAATTTTTCTTTCTTCGCCTGCTGCGCTCTGCGGTAGTCGTCATCGTAAATGCGGTTGACGTCGCCGCGCAGAATAACTTTTTTATTAGGAGCCAATTCGGCACCCCCCTTTTGGGAGAGTTGAAATTATTTTGATAATCAGTAAATCGGGATTTTAACGCCGAATGTTACAAGCAGGAACGAAGCCGCGCCGAACAGCGCCGTGACCGCGCTGAATACCGCAACGATCTTTACCTCGCTCCAGCCGCACATCTCAAAATGATGATGGATGGGGCTCATTTTGAACAGACGCTTGCCGTGGGTGAGCTTGAAGTAGCCGACCTGCAAAATGACCGAGAACATCTCGCACAGATATACAAATCCGAGCGGAAGCAGAAGTATCGGCATTTTAACGGCAAAGGCAAGCGCGCAAACTACGCCGCCGAGGAAAAGCGAGCCTGTGTCGCCCATAAACACCTTTGCGGGGTGGAAGTTCCAGACAAGGAAGCCAAGGCACGCGCCCGCGACCGCCGCGCTGAAGGCGGTGATGCCGAGGCAGTAAAGCGCGCTGGCGATAAGCATAAAGGCAACCGCCACAAAGAAGGTGATCGAACCGTCGAGACCGTCGACGCCGTCGGTCAGGTTGACCGCGTTGACGATTCCGACTATGACGATGGCTGAGATGATATAGAAGAAGAATCCCAGATCGACTTTGCCGACAAACGGAATAACGGTTTCGGTACCGCAGCCCGAAAAGCCGAGCACCGCAAGATATGCCGCGGCTGTGGCAAACTGGAAAATCAGCTTTTGGATGGCGGTCAGTCCGAGGTTGCGCTTTTTGACGACCTTGGTGTAGTCGTCAATAAAACCGATAAGACCGTTGGCGAGCGCAAGTCCGAGTCCCGCAAAAATATAAATAACTTCTTTGGAAACGTCGGCTCGATAAGTATTTATGAATTCGCTGCCGGTAAAAATGTAGACGACCGTACTGATTATGGTTACGACGGTGATCGCGACAATAAACATAATACCGCCCATCACGGGAGTTCCCTGCTTTTCCTTATGCCAGCTGGGACCGATGTCCAGGATCGTCTGCCCGAAATTGAGCTTGTGCAGATACGGGATCAAAAATCTTCCGACCACTGCCGAAATGATAAACGCGAGGATCGCCGCGCAAAATGTCCATATGCCGTAAACTACCATTTTTATCGTTCCTTTCAGTGTTTTTATATCTCTGAATGTTCTATTTCTTTATTAACAAAACCAGTATGCAGAAACATTAAAAATTTAGCTTGTGATGTAGGGTACGGTCTTGACCGTTCCGCGGACGATGAACAAGACGTTAAGTGCTCAACCGGCGGTTCGGTCAAAACCGAACCCTACAGTTAGTTTTATAAAGTATTGGGCGTCACAACGTACTAATCGTTGAAGCCCGAATTTGTCGCCGCGGAGAATGTCAGGGTGACGACCGTGCCGGGTGCGACGGATTCGCCTTCCTTGATGTCCTGCTCGATGCATTTGCCGCCCGAGCTGACCGCGCCCTTGAAGCTGACGTTGAGATCGTACTGCGCAGCCACGCTGTTGGCCTCTGCCGCGGTGTAGTCAAGGAAGCTGGGCACCATTACGGTCTCTGCCTTGCTTTCGTCGTCGGTGTACAGCACGATGCTGCCGCCCGCGGAAACCTTTGAGGAAACGGCAGGGATCTGGGCGATTACCTTTTCGCCGTATCCCTTGACGCTTGCGGTAAAGCCGTCCTCCTCAACCTTCGCGACAGCCTGCTCGGTGGTGAGTCCGGTGTAGTCGCCGGCTGAGGTATCGAGATATTTAAGATCCTCTTCGGAATAATTCGTCTTGATTTCGAGGTAAGGAAGGACCTCGGTCATAATATTGATGAATACGGGCGAGGAAACCTGCGAGCCGTAGTAGGCTCCGCCCGAAGGAGTATCGAAGAACACGAGCATAGCGATCTGCGGGTCGTCCGCCGGAGCGTATCCGCAGAAGGAAGCGATGTAGTCCTCTTCAAAATCACTCTGCTTTTCCTCAACGCCGATTTTTTCCGAGGTACCCGTCTTGCCCGCGACCTTATAGCCCGCGACATATCCCGCCGTTGCTCCGGCGTTCTCGGTGTTGTAGCCGAGTATCTCGTTCATCTTGTCGGAAGTCGTCTTGGAAATGACCTGACGCTTGACCTTTTTCTCCACGCTTTTTACAACGTTGCCCTTTGAATCGGTGATCTTGGAAACGACATAGGGCTGGAGAACATATCCGCCGTTGGCAACAGCCGCGCAGGCGGTGATCATCTGAATTGGCGTTATGCTGAAGTTCTGTCCGAAAGACGCAACAGCCAGGTCAACTTTGCTCATCGCGCCTTCGTCCCAGAACATATCGTCGGACTCACCGGGAAGATCGATGCCCGATTTGTCGGCAAAGCCGAAGCCCTTGTAATACTCGCGGAATTTTTCCATTCCAACAAGCTGTCCTATCTGGATGAAAGCCGGGTTGCAGGAGTTGCAGATGGCCTCGACAAAGGTCTGCGTGCCGTGTCCGCCCAAAGCGTGGCAGTGCATTTCCTTGTCCTCTACGACCATTGAGCCGGCGCAGGTGAAGGTGCTGTTGTCATTGACCTTTCCCTCTTCGAGCGCCATTGAAGCGGTGCACATTTTAAATACCGAACCCGGCATATATGTATCGGCGACCGCCTTATTACGCCACATAGCCGAAAGAGCCTCGCTCTCAGCCTTATCCTGCTCCTTTTCGGGCAGACCGTCGATTTTCGCCTGTGTTTCGGGAGGCAGGGTATACGGGTCGTTAAGATCGTAACCCGGGGATACGACCATAGCCTTGACAGCGCCGGTGTTGACGTCCATAGCGATACATACGCCGCGGTTGAGGACGTTGTTGTCGGCAATGCCCTGCGCCATATATTTTTCGCAGATAGCCTGGATGTTCTGGTCGATGGTCAGATATATGTTGTTGCCGTCCTTTGACTCGATGTTCTGCTCATACGCGAACGGCATATCCGTGCCGCGGGCGTTCTGCGCGGTGACTATTCGTCCGGGAGTTCCGGCGAGGTACTTGTCGTACTGGACCTCGATGCCTTCCAGACCCTGTTCGTCAGCGCCGGCAAAGCCGATTACGCAGGAAGCAAGCTCGTTGTGAGGATAATAGCGCTTGTAGTCATCGAGCAGACTGATGACGCCGTCGCAGTTGTATTCATCCGAAAGCTTGTTTACAAGCTCGATCACCTTGTCGCGCTCGGCGACCTCGATTTTACGTTTAACAACGGAGTAATAGCTTTTTTGCTTGGTTTTTTCAAGCACGTTTTCGTATTCGAGCCCGAATATTTCGGACAGTCCGCGTGCCGCTGCCTCTCTTTGCTCATCGTTTTTGAAGTTGATGGGCGCCATTACCACCTGCCAGACCGAGGCGCTTTCCGCAAGCACGTTGCCGTTTGCGTCATAAATGGTGCCTCGCTTGGCTGTGAGCGTGGTGTCGGCAAGCTGCTGATCGACCGCCCGCTCCTGAAGGTCGCTGCCCTGCACTATGGTGAGCAGCGCGAGCCTTGTCAGGGTTGCGCCGAAGCCGAGTATCAGGATGATTATGATCAGTATCGTAGAGCGCTGACGGAGCCTTTGCTTGGGTCCTTTTGAAGCGCGTTTTTTTGAATTACCGGGATGTTTTTCAATAGGCTGTTTTTCTTTGTCTGCCAAAAAATTCTCCCCTTTCCTGCCGCGGCAACGAAAATTGCCGCCCGGGTGTTGCTTTAACCTTTAAATTATAACAGATTTTTTGTTTTTTTTCAATCGTTTTAGCTTGATTTTCCGCATTTTTATGCAAAAATTTTAAGAAGAAAAAAAGCGAAAAAAGAGTCAAGACACAGTCTTAACTCTCATTCTATCAATACATATTTATTTCGTTTCAATGAATGTTATGACCAGAGATTTGATAAAGATTCAAAAAAGCGGGTGATAATGTTGCTGTCCTGCTGTTCGGAAACTTCCGCCTTATCGCCGCTTTCAAGAGCCACAAACTCCTTTTGCGCATTTGACGCCTTTGTCATGCCCAGCACCTCTGTTGCGTACTTTTCGATTTCCGCGTCGGAGAGTGTGCTTTCAACCTTCATTTGGTTTTGTATGTAAATGCTTTCCGAATTGGCGAGATCCTTCTCCGCCGTGATGATCTGCTGGTTAAGCTCGGTAAGCTGAACTTGTCCGACGATGATGACGCCGATAACAAAAGTTACTGCCAAAGCCGCTGCCGAACCGAGCACAAGCTTGAGCGGGTTGTGCTTGCGGCGTCTTATTTTGTGGATCTCCTCTTCGGGAAGCGTCACCACCTTGTTGCGGTGACTCTGCTTTTTCCTGGTCTGCTTCTGACGGGTCTCTTCCTCGTGACGCTTAGGCGCTGTCGTGGAGAAGTTGAGCTCGTCGTCAAACAGATCCAAATCATAAGCAGCATTGTGATGTTCATATGCCATGTTTATGCACCCTGTGACCTTCCTGTATCAAAAATTTTCATAAAACACACTTTAAGGGCTTTATTTTTCCATAAAGCAAAAAAGTTTCAAAATTTTAACAATTTGTTTTCCGCGGGTATGTCGAATTCTATCGGATTTTACGGAACAACGCATCGTTAATCGAACATTTAGTTGTTACAGTTCTTTAAAACACAATCAATAGTGGTTGTAATATTCTTTACAACTTTGTTATAATTTTACTACAAATCAAGCCTTTTGTCCATAGCTGAAAGGAAATTTTTTAAATTTTTTCGCAAATTCTCAACTTTGCACTTCTTGATCTGGGGTTTTGGGCTAATTCTGTTTCATTTGCACAAATAGGTTTTTTATTGACAAATCTTGCCCTCGGCTTGTTTCCGCACACGCAAACGGGGAAATCCTTGGGGCAGGTACAGCCCTGACACCAGCCGGCCATTCTCTGCTTTACAAGCCTGTCTTCCAGCGAGTGGAACGTGATCACCGCGAGCCTTCCGCCGCTGCAAAGCAGCGAAAAGGCGTCGTCGAGACCCTTTGACAATGCGTTGAGCTCATCATTTACCGCGATGCGGATAGCCTGAAAGGTTTTTCTTGCGGGATGTCCGTCGCGGCGGACCCTTTGCGGAACATTTTCTTTTACGATCTCCGCGAGCTGCAGCGTCGTGGTTACGGGCTGCCGGTCTCTTGCGGCAACGATCCCCCTCGCTATGGAGGAAGCGTATTTTTCCTCGCCGTATTCGCTGATGATACGCCTCAGCTCCTCAAAGGGAAGCTCATTTACAAGTTCGCTTGCCGTCGTGCCGCTTTGGCTCATGCGCATATCGAGCGGAGCGTCCTCGTGAAAGGAGAAGCCGCGCGACGCGGTGTCCAGCTGATGTGACGATACCCCTATGTCGAGCAGAACACCGTCAACACAGCCCACGCCGCGCTGTTCGAGCAATTGCCGCATATCGCAGTAGTTTCCTTTTATTATGATAGCGTTTTCGTTGTTCCTGAAACGCTGAGTGAGCGTTGATATGGCGTCGGGATCACGGTCGATCGAGATAAGCATACCGCTTTTAAGCCGTTTGAGGATCTCTGAGCTGTGTCCTCCGCCGCCCGCGGTACCGTCGACATAGATACCGTTCTCTTTTACGTTGAGTCCTTCTATCGTTTGCTGCAAAAGGACGGGAATATGCGAAAAGTCCATTGCGCCCTCCTTAGAGATGCAGCATAGAAAGCGCCTCGGTAATAATATCCTTCTTCGATTCGAGGAAGCTGTCAAAACGCTGCCTGTTCCAGATCTCAATTCGATTGTTCAATCCGAGAACCAGCGCGTCGGTCGTTATTTCGGCATATTCACGCAGCGCCTGCGGAAGCATTATTCTTCCCGACGCGTTTGGTGTGACTTCTACCGCCGAGGCGGTCAATACATATTGGAGCGCAAATGATTTGTCGGCAGACAAAGCCTTGATTTTTGCCGAGATCGCCTCGAACTCCGCGACCGACATAACCTGAATGCAGAAATTCTCGAAGCCGCGGGCGATATAAAAGCTTTCTCCAAGCTCTTCACGGAATTTGGCAGGCAAAACGATCCTGCCCTTTGCATCGACCGAATGATTGGACATTCCGGAAAACATTTTGCCACCTCCATTTTTCCGATTTTTTATAAATTGCGGTGCCATTTCGTTCATAAAACACACAAAATGACACGAAATGACACCATTTGAATCTATTATACCCTATCGTTATAGAAAAATCAAGGGGTTGTCATAACTTTTTTAAGTTTTTTTCATTATTTTTACAAATGTAATTGTTAATTCTATTTAGGAAAAATAAAGCGGGCACAAACGCAATTTTTTCGCTTGTGCCCGCTGAAATCATTAACTTTCTTTTTCGGATATTACAACCTTGCAGGTCGCGCTGAGACGGTTGTAGGTTTTGACCGTCAGCGTCACCGTGCCGGAGGCTTTTGCTGTGATCTCACCCGTTTGACGGTTTATATGACAGACGTCGGGGTCGCTCGACTGGAAGCTGAGCTCGTGAGAAACGGTGTTTTCGGAGAACGTGACCCCCGGAGTGAAGCTGTCGCCGACCGTCGCGGTGTATTCTTCTTTTTCAAAAGAGACCGCTGTGGGCTCTTTTTTTACGGTTACCGTGCAGATAGCCTTCGCGCCGTTGAAGGCGGTGGCGGTAACGGTCGCTGTTCCGGGAGATTTAGCGCTGATCTCTCCGTTTTGCGTAACGGAGGCGACAGCCTTGTTGTCGCTTTCCCATACTGCCGCGTGAGAAGCGGTGCCCTCAGGCAAAATGAGCTGCAGGTGAACGGTTTCGCCGATGCCCATACCGGTTTCTCCTGTATCGAACCAGATGTCGTCGGGGGCGTATTTGACGATAACATTGCAGCAGGCGTGCTTGCCGTTAAAGGTCCGGACAACTATGGTCGCTGTTCCGATGTTGCGCGCTGTGAGCTTGCCTTTTTTGTCAATGGTGACCGCGTCGGTGTTGTTTGAGCGGTATGTTACGGACTGAGAGAAGGACCCTGCGGGGAGCTTCGCGCTGAGCTTGACGCTCTCGCCTATCCCGACCGTCAGCATTTTTTCATTAAGCTTGATTTCTGACGGCGGAGGCATTACCTTGATGTGGCAGGACGAGGTCTTTCCACTCTGCGATTTGACGGTAATATCTGCCTCGCCGATCTCGTGAGCGGTGATTTTGCCGTTTCCGTCGACCGCCGCGACCTTGCTGTCGGAGCTTGACCAGCTGAACTTCGCGATAGAGTTCACAGGAGAATATGTCGGCGTGAGCGTAAAGCTCTCCTCTTTGCCGAGCGTAAGCTTTGTATAGCCCAGCGAAAGCTTAGCCATTTTCGCGATTTCGTAATAATTTTTGCCGATTTCGGCTGTTGCCTTTTTTTCCTGACCGATCGCGCCTTTGCCGCAGTCGCAGATAATGTTGTCATACACCTTGCCGGCGCCGCATTTCGGACGGATGTTAAGACCGTAGCCGGGCAGCTTTGTGATGGTGTTTTCGGTAACGCTGCCGGTGACCTTTGTCTGCGCCTCGAGCAGAATGCCGCTGCCGCCGACATCGGAAATGCTGTTTCCGCTTATGGTTTTTACGGTTGTTTTCGCAAGCTCGAATCCGTTGTACGGCGAAGCTGTCACCGTGTTGCCGCTGATGCTTTTTATCTCAGACTCGACCGCGGTGACGGGATTGAATCCGCCGGTCACGAGGTCATTTTCAGCACTTGAGATCGTGTTGTCGCATACGGAAGCGTAGCGCACATCCTGGAGGAATATGCCGTGACCTGCCGTTTGGATCTGATTATTTTTTATGGTGACGCCGTTTATGTAGTAGTTGCCCTTCGGATAACCGCCTCCTCCGTCGTCAAAGGTCTTTTGTTTTTTGGTGATGTTCTGACCCATAAGCAGGATCGCGAGAGGCTTGTAGTCGGCGTAAATATCCTTGACGGTCCCGCAGTCCTTTATGGTATTGCCCGAAATCAGAATGTTGGCGTCATACGGTGTCTGATACGCTTCACTGATCTGAGTTTCGGTGTTTCCCTCCCGGGCGAGGACGCCTGCCTTGTAGGCGCATTTTCCGTCATTGAACACAGAGTAGATCGCGATCGCGCGCGGAGTGCTTTCGATGCGGTTGTTTGTGATTTTGCAGTCCTTCCAGTTTTCCGCCTGGATAGCTACGCTTTTGATGTTTTTGAATGTGTTGTCGTTGATGACGATGTTTTCCATCGGCAGATTGAGTATCTGGGTATGAGAGCCGATAGCTCGCGGACAGTTTGTAAAAAAGCAGCCCGAAATCTGAACGTCACGGTTGCTGAGAGCCTCGGAACGGCAGCCAACCATGTGACCTTCCTTCGGAATATCGAGCTGGATGACCTCATAGCCCACATCGTCGGCGTCAAGCGTCTGATCCCTAAATGAACAGTTTTTGATATATAGACCGTCGACGCCCGCGACCTCCATGATATGAGCGTTTTTAACATTGAGGATCTCGGTGCCGATCATACGGAAACGCGAAGCGTGCGTGACCTTCA
This sequence comes from uncultured Ruminococcus sp., assembly GCA_902767325.1. Lineage (GTDB taxonomy): Bacteria > Bacillota > Clostridia > Oscillospirales > Acutalibacteraceae > Ruminococcoides. Next base: position 15,358 of record CACXGW010000031.1, on the reverse strand, counting down.
CGACCGTGTTTTCGGTTCCGCCGCCGTTGAGAATACCGCCCTCTATGGTGATGTTTGAATTGGGATAATAGCCCGTGCCGCCCTTGTTTACCGCGGTGTCATCGCCGGTGCGGATCATATTGCAGATGCTCTGCTTGCTGCGCGTGAATTTAACGTTGTAAATGGAAAGCGTGGTGTTGCTGTAGACGTGGAGCGCGGAACGCAGCTCGTAGCTGCCCGCCTCTACAGTGATTTTATATGTATTGTCCTTTGTGGCGCAGTAGTGCGCGGAATTGAGAGCGGACTGGATCGCTTTGAAGGCGCCTTTGGCCTTTATTTCCGATGCTCTTACGGTGATTTCGGTGACCTGGGTTTCTTCCGGCTGAGTTGTTTCCTGTGCCGCGGCGCCTACCGCCGCAGGCGCGAAACACAAAATGACCAACACAAGAAAAAGAGAAACTGATTTGAATACGCGATTTTTCATTGCCGGCCTCCTTGAGGAATATATTTCTATTTTAGAATATATTGCATAAAAAGTCAATCGATATTAAAAAATCTTCACCAAAATTTCACAAAAGCCGGATGTTTTTCGACAATAATAAAAAACAGGCCGGCGCTGTGCCGACCTGTTGGCTATTTATTCTTTTTGTATTTTTGTTTGAGGGTGCTGAGGTCATACGGGGTAGCCTGATAGACGAAGTAGTTGAGCCAGTTGGTGTAGAGCAGCGTAGCGTTGCTGCGCCATACCATCGGCGGTGTGAGAGAAGCGTCGTCGTTGGGGAAATAGTTATACGGAACCTCGATGTCGAGCCCTTTGCTGATGTCGCGGAAATACTCATTGGCGAGCGTTTCGCGGTCGTATTCGGCGTGACCTGTGATGAACACCTGTCTGCCCGTGCGGTTGACGATGACCGAGGGTCCTGCCTTGGCTGAATTTGCAAGGATCTCCAAGCCCATCTGACGCTGTATCTCCTCTTCCTTTACTCCAGTGTATCGCGAGTGAGGGATTTGGAAGGTATCGTCAAAGCCGCGCATAAGCGGATGGTTCGGCTTTAGCACCTTGTGGGTGTATATGCCGCTGAGCTTTTTTTCAAAGGCGTATTTTTTTATCCCGTAGTGATAATAGAGACCCGCCTGAGCGCCCCAGCAGATGTGAAAGGTCGAATAGACGTTGGAATCCGCCCATTCCATGATCTCGCAGAGCTCGTCCCAATAGTCGACCTCTTCAAACGGAAGCTGCTCAACGGGAGCGCCGGTTATGATAAGTCCGTCGAAGTTGTCGTCCTTGACCTCGTCAAAGGTTTTGTAGAAGGTCGTGAGGTGGTGAGGCGAGGTGTTTTTTGAGGTGTGAGACGCCATTTGCAGAAGCTCGATGTCGACCTGAAGCGGACTGTTGCCCAACAGCCTGAGCAGCTGGGTCTCGGTTGTGATTTTTGTGGGCATTAAATTGAGGATGAGTATTTTCAGCGGACGGATGTCCTGCCTGAGCGCAACCTCGTTCGGCATTACAAAAATATTTTCACTTTCCAGCACCTTGATGGCGGGCAAATTGCTTTGAACTTTGATCGGCATTTTCTCACCTCTTTCTATTATGGTTTGTGAAACAAATCAATTCACGGCGCAGCCAATTCACGGCAACGCCAATTCATGACGGCTTGCCGTCAATTCATTGCCGATCTTTGTTTTGGAATAAAGCATCAGCGCGTAAAAAAATTTGTTTCAGAAATGAATTGAAACTTCGTTTCATGAATTGTTTTAACAAACTTTAATTGCGGAACACCGCATGAATAGTGCCTTCGGCACATTAACAATCTTTAATATTGCTTGCCCCAGAACACCATATGCTTTGCGGGCTTTCCGCAGCATACGCAGACGTCGGAGAGCTGCTCCTCCTCGAAGGGGATGCAGCGGCTCTTTACGCCGCCGGTCTCGTCCTTGAGCTGATCTTCGCAGGCGCTGTCGCCGCACCACATAGCCTTGATGAAGCCGGGCTTGTTGGCTGCGGTCTCGAGGAACTCCTCGTGGCTTGTAGCCGTGAAGGTTTTTTCGTTTGTGTTTTGCAGAGCACGGTCATACATATCGTTGTGAATGGTGACCATCAACTTTGCAACATACGCGCTGAGCTCGCCGAGGGGCACAAAAGCCTTTTCGCGGGTGTCGCGGCGAACTACGACGCACTGATTCTTTTCGATGTCCTTGGGTCCGATCTCGACGCGGACGGGTACGCCCTTCATCTCATATTCGGCGAACTTCCAGCCGGGAGCGTGATCGGAATCGTCGAGCTTGACGCGGAACTGCTTTTCAAGCTCCGCTTTGAGCTCGTAAGCCTTGTCGAGGACGCCCTCCTTGTGCTGCGCGACCGGGATTATGGCGACCTGGATGGGAGCGATCTTCGGCGGGAGAACAAGACCGTCGTCGTCGCTGTGAACCATGATGAGCGCGCCGATCATACGGGTGGATGTGCCCCAGGAGGTCTGGTGCGGATAGTGGAGCTTGTTGTCCTTGCCCGCGTAGGTTATGCCGAAGCTCTTTGCAAAGCCGTCGCCGAAATAGTGCGAGGTGCCGCCCTGAAGCGCGACGCCGTTGTGCATCATCGGCTCGATTGTGTATGTAGCCTCGGCTCCCGCGAATTTTTCTTTTTCGGTTTTCTGACCGACTACCGCGGGGATGGCGAGGGTCTCTTTATAAAAATCACTGTAGACCTGAAGCATTCTGAGAGTCTCTTCCTGAGCTTCTTCGGCGGTGGCATGCATGGTGTGACCCTCCTGCCACAAAAACTCGGAGGTGCGCAGGAACGGGCGGGTGGTTTTTTCCCATCTTACGACGCTGCACCACTGGTTGTAGAGCTTGGGAAGGTCGCGGTATGTATTGATGACCTTTTTATAGTGCTCGCAGAACAGGGTCTCCGAGGTGGGACGGACCGCAAGGCGCTCGGTGAGCTTTTCCTGACCGCCGATGGTCACCCATGCGCACTCGGGCGCAAAGCCCGCGACATGATCCTTTTCCTTTTGCAGAAGGCTTTCGGGAATGAACATGGGCATATAGACGTTTTTGTGACCTGTTTCCTTGAAGCGTCTGTCCATATCAGCCTGCATGAGCTCCCAGATGGCGTAGCCGTAGGGACGTATGACCATACAGCCCTTGACGCCAGAATAATCGACCAGCTCCGCCTTCTTTACGATGTCGGTATACCATTTAGCAAAATCCTCGTCGCGGCTTGTGATCGCCTCGACCATTTTTTTGTTGTCTGCCATATCTGTTCCTCCGTTGGGGTGATTGATTGTATAACATTTCTATTATACAGCATTTTTTGATTTTTGCAAGTTTTTTATCAAAACGGCGCTGTGCAAAAAATAAAGCTGCCGCAAAAAGCGACAGCTCCGTTTTTTGATTTAGTTTTGCTTTCCCTTCTGGGAGTTTGAAATGTTGGATCTGGTCTTTTTGATTTCGCCGAGCTGGGTGGAAAGGCTTTCCTCCGCACGCTTCATGATGCTGTCGACATAAACGTTGGCAGCTTTTCTGATCTCTGCGGATTTCTGCTTTGCATCGTCAATGATCTCCTTCGCCTTTGCCTGGGCTTCTCTGACGATCTCGCTCTGATTGAGCATAACCTTTTTGCGTTCCTCGGCAGCGCGGATGATGTTTTCGCTTTCGCGGTTTGCCTCGGTAATGATCTGCTTTCTGTCAGCGACTATGTTCTTCGCCTGACGTACCTCTGCAGGCATAGCGTCCTGGATCTGGTCAATGATGTCGTAAACATCCTCGCTGTTTACAAGCACCTTGCCGCCCGAGAAAGGCATCGACTTTGCGTCGTTTACTAAGTCCTGAAGCTGCAGAATTAAATCATCAACTTTCATATTTTCCACTCCTTATTCCTTTTCCTTTATTGTAACCCTCCGTTGGTTGGGCTAAGATTTACGGTATTTAGCGACAATTCTGTCGTGTACGCAGGCGGGAACAAAATTGCTGATGTCGCCGCCCATTGAGCATATCTCGCGGACCATGCTCGAACTGAGAAATGTTGAGTCCGCGTCGGCTGTTAAAAAGATGGTTTCCAGCGTGGGATTGAGCTTTTTGTTTACGATCGCCATCTGGAACTCATATTCAAAGTCGGATACCACGCGCAAGCCTTTGACGATGGTGTTGATGCCGCAGCTTTTGCAGTACTCGGCAAGCAAGCCATCAAAGCTGACGATCTCAACATTGTCAAGATCACCCACAGCCTCCCTGAGCAGCTCGATGCGCTCCTCCGTGGTGAAGGTCGGGGTCTTTGAGGAATTGACAAGCACCGCCACGACCACACGGTCGAACATCTTTGACGCTCTGGTTATGATATCCTGATGACCGAGCGTTACGGGGTCAAAGCTGCCCGGACAAATGACTGTTTTTTTCATTGCTGATAATCCTTATGTCTGAATGTCGTTATTTTTATTTTACCATAGCGATACTGTCTGTCAAGTACAAATTCGCCGTATGACGATAAAATTTTTTCGTCAAGCGGATTTTCGGCAATGATGACGCCTGTTTCGTTCATAGCTTCCGAAACCAGAGCGAGCGCCTCCTGAAGCACGCCTGTTTTGTAGGGCGGGTCAAGAAAGGCGATATCAAAGCGCCGGGTGTTCATTGAAAGAAAGCTTTTGAAATCCGTTTGGTATACCTTCGCGTTTTGCTCAAGCTTGGTGCTTTGCAGATTGCGCTTGACGGTTTCTACGGACTTTTTCGCGTTGTCGACAAAAACAGCTTCCTTTGCGCCGCGACTCAGCGCCTCGATCCCCATCTGGCCGGAGCCGGCGAAAAGATCGAGAAAGCTTCTGCCTTCGATTTGAAACTGAATTATGGAGAAAACCGCTTCTTTTATTCTGTCGGTCGTCGGTCTGACGTCGTCGCCCTCAAGGGTCTCGAGCCGTCTGCCGCGAGCCGTTCCTGTGATAACTCGCATAATAATTCCTCACATATAAAAACAGTATATCATAGAACGCACCATTTTACAAGGTTTTTTTGCTGTTAAAATAAATAAATCTATTGATCGCCGGTTTCTTCCTGTGCGTGGAAATAACGATAAACGGCTCCGGCGGTTTCTTTTGTCATTTTGGGAGCCGCCTCAAGCTCTGCCAGATCGGCTTTTGAAATATTGTCAATCGTGCGGAAATGCCTGAGCAGCGCCTTTGCCCTAACCTCGCCGACGCCGTCTATTGAGGTTAGAGAGCTGCGGAAAACCGAGCTTTTGCGGCGGGCGTGATGATAGCCGATGGCAAAGCGGTGGACCTCGTCCTGCATTTTGCTCAGGAAGGTGAACAGCGCTCGCCTTGAATTGAGCGCTATCTCGCCGCCGTCGCCTGTCACGGCGCGTGTGCGGTGCTTATCGTCCTTGACCAAGCCGAAAAGCGGAACGTCTATCCCGCGCTGTTCAAACACCGCGCGGACTGCTGAGACCTGTCCCCTGCCGCCGTCGAGCAAAATGAGGTCGGGCAGCTTGCCGAAGCCCTCGTCTGCTTTTTCGGCTTTTTCATATTCGTCAAAACGGCGCGACAGCACCTCTGCCATGGAAGCGTAGTCGTCCTGTCCCTCGAAGCCCTTGATCTTAAACTTTTTATAAGCGGACTTGAGCGGCTTTCCGTTTTTGTAAACTATCATTCCCGCGACGTTTTCGGTACCCGCGAGATTTGAGATGTCGTAGCACTCGATATACTCGGGCAGGCTTGAAAGCCCGAGAGTCTGACGCAGCTCTTCAAGCACCCCGAATTCCCGCACGGTGGCGCCCTTTTGCTGAGCCAGCGCCTCGGCGGCGTTCGAGCGGCACATCGAAGCGAGCTGAGCCTGCTCGCCGCGCTGCGGAACAGTCAGATTGACCTTGCTGCCGCGCTTTTCGCCGAGCCAGCGCTGAACATCCTCGCGGCCGTCAAAATCGGACGCTACAGCAATATTTTTTGGAATATCCCTGCGAAGCGTGTAGTAGCTGATGATGAATTCCTCGGTTTCGGTCTGCGCGTCGCCGCTGTCGAAAATAAAGCTTTCGCGGTCAAACAGCCTGCCGCCCTCGAAGCGGAACACCTGAAAGCAGGTTTTGCCGTCGTTGGAAAAACCAGCGATGACGTCCTGGTCGAGCACCTTGCTCAAAACGACCTTTTGCTTGTCGCCCATCTTTTTTACCGCGGCGATCTTATCGCGGATACGCGCGGCGCGTTCAAATTCGAGATTTTCCGCCGCCTCTTCCATCTGAGCGGTGAGCTGCTTTACGGAATGCGACGAGCCGCCCTTCAGGAATTCGAGCGCCTGCGCCACGCTTTCGCGGTAATCCTCAAGCTTTACGCGCCCGGTGCAGGGCGCCATACACTGCTTGATGTGATAGTTGAGACAGGGACGCGCCTTGCGGAAATCCTGCGGGAATTTTCTGTTGCAGGTAGGCAGCATAAATATCTTGTTTGCCTCTTCGACCGCGCTTTTGACATAAAAGCTGCTTTTATACGGACCGATATATCTGGCGCCGTCGTCGGCTTTTTGCAGGACATAGCTCAGCTTGCCCCAGTCGCCCGCGCCTACGCGTATATAACTGTATCCCTTGTCGTCTTTTAAAAGAATGTTGTATTTAGGTGTGTGCTGTTTTATAAGGCTGCACTCGAGAATGAGCGCCTCAAACTCGCTGTCGGTGATTATATATTCGAAATCGTCGACGTTGTCGACCATGCGCCGGACTTTTTCGGGATGGTTGTTCTGCGAACCGAAATATTGGCTGACGCGGTTTTTCAGCGCCTTGGCTTTTCCGATGTATATTATTTCGCCGTCTTTCGCGTGCATGATATACACACCCGGGAGCAGCGGAAGCGCCATGGCTTTTTTTCGCAGGTCGCTTATTTTAGGATTCATTGTGCCGCCCCCTTAAAAAGATAGTGTAAAAAAAACGGGCGGAATCAATCCGCCCAAAATGAGTGTCAATGCAAATTATTCGGCAAAGCCTGACTCTACGAGTTCTGACAGACCTTCTACCGCGTCGGTTTCGTCAGCGCCGTCAGCGATGATCTTGATTGTAGTGCCGCCGATGATTCCCAGTGAAAGCACACCGAGGAGACTCTTGGCGTTTACGCGGCGCTCTTCCTTCTCAACCCAGATGGTTGCCTTATACTCGTTAGCCTTCTGGATAAAGAAAGTGGCAGGACGAGCGTGCAGACCTGCTTTGTTCTGAACTAAAACTTCCTTAGCATACATTGTAATTACCCTCTTCTCTATTCATAAATGAAGTGTTTCGGTTTAACCTCTCTAACATTATAATCATTTTTTTTGCCAAGGTCAATACGGTAAATTATTTTCGTCTGAAGTTTCACTAGGCGTAGAATTTTAGGGCGGTTTATTGTGCAACTTTACAAGGAAATCTGTCGTTTTACCTGTATTAAGCAAACATATAGCAATATTTTACATCATAATTGCCTATTCCAACAAATCCGGACGCTTTTGCTTTGTGGCTTCCAAAGCCTTTTCACGGCGCCATTTTTCCACGTTTGCGTGGTGTCCGCTTAGCAGTACCTCGGGCACCTCGACCCCGCGCCAAACTGCGGGCTTTGTGTACTGAGGATATTCCAAAAGACCGTTCCAGTGGCTTTCCTCGGTAAAGCAGGCATTGTTTGACAGCACGCCCGGCACCATGCGGCACAGCGCGTCGGTAAGCACCATCGCCGGAAGCTCGCCGCCCGTGAGTACATAGTCGCCGATCGATATCTCCTCGTCGACGAAAGCGTCGAGCACGCGCTGGTCTACGCCCTCGTAGTGACCGCAGAGTATGCAGACGTTTTCGATTTCGGAAAGCTCGCGCAGACGGTTCTGCGTAAGGGTCTTGCCCTGCGGAGACATATAGATGAAGTGCGGACGCACGCCCGTTTCTTCACAAACGGATTCAAAACAGAGGGCTATGGGCTCCGCCTTCATAAGCATACCCATTCCGCCGCCGTAGGGGGTGTCATCCACGCGGCGGTGCTTGTCAAAGGCGAAGTCGCGCAGCTGATGAGTATGTATCTCGATAGCGCCGCTCGTTTGCGCGCGACCGATAATGCTCTCTCCGAGTACAGGCTCGAACATTTCGGGAAACAGAGTTATGATGTCAATCCGCATCGTCAAAAATCCCTTTCATAGGAGCGAGCAGCACATAGCCCTCCTCCGTGTTGATCTCGCGCACCACCTCGTCTATGACGGGAGCGAGATATGTTTTGCCGTCCTTTTTGATTTCATAAACATCGTTGGCGCCGGTGCGGAGCACATCGGTGAGCTTGCCGTATACCTCGCCGCTGTCGACATCGCGCACCTCAAGACCGATAAGATCCTGAACAAAGTGAGCGCCCTCGTCGAGCTTAACGTCGTCGCGGTTGAGATAGATGATTTTTCCGCGAAGCCTTTCCGCCGCCTCTATCGTATCGACGCCCTCGATTTTGCACAGGACGATCCGCTTGTGGGGACGGGATCTGACTTTGACGGATGTTTCGCCGCGTTCGTCAAGATATAAAGTTTTGAAGCCGCACAAAAACTCGGGAGAATCACACCACGGGTCAATTCTAACCTCGCCCTTTATTCCGTGCGTCCCCACGATTTTGCCGCTGTCGAGAAATTGTTTTTTCATTTTTTACTCCTGTTTTAATATGTGTTTAACTCGTTCGTCAATATCCTCGCATACTTCATCAAATCTTTTTTGAATATCAAGGTTTGTGTATCTGACTATTTCGATACCGTATTCTTCAATCCTTTCCGTACGCAGCCTGTCCTTTAATGCAGTTTCGGGTTCGTAATGCTGCGAACCGTCCAACTCGATCGCCAAACGCGCTGAAGGACAAAAGAAGTCAACAATGTATTCCAGTATCACATACTGACGGCGAAACGAGGGAGAATAGCCTTTTAAAAAATCGTACCACAAATGGCGCTCTTCTTTGGTCATATTTTTACGCAAAGTTCTCGCAATACTTTTTGATTTATTACTCTTTTCAGGATATCGAGGCAAAAACATTCTCCCCTCTAACAAATAGATTTAGTGTCGAACAAATAAGCCTTCCCCCGAGGGGAAGGTGGCGCGGCACTTGTGCCGTGACGAAAGAGGGCAAGCGAACCTTTCCTTCTGCATATTGTTTCTGTTATATATAAGGTCGTTTCATAACGTCCTTTAATCCATAACGTATGTTCTCGACTGTATCAATATTGCGCTAATTCTAACGTATCGAATGCCCTCTTCCGTCATACCGCATAAAGCGGTATGACACCTTCCCCTCGGGGGAAGGCTTTCTTATAGAACCACATCACTTCTTGTCCCGAATATTGTTAGAATAGCAACGTGCTACCTTCTCCACCACGGAGAAAGCTTATTTATTTTAACTCTACTATTGTTACTCCGTCTTCGCCCTCGCCGAAGGTGCCTAGACGCTGGGACTTGACCGCCTTGTGGCGGCGGAGGAATTGGTTGATCTCGCGGCGCAGCACGCCGGTGCCCTTGCCGTGAATGATGGTGAGCTTGCCGACGCCCGAAAGCACGGCGTTGTCGATCGCCTTGTCAACGATCCCGATAGCTTCGACGGCGGTTTGTCCGCGAACGTCGATCTCGGTTTCGGGGCGCACGTCCATACGGGTCGGGACGTTGCGAGTCGAAGAAAATTTCGGCTTTTTGGGTTTGGTCTCCGATTTTATCAGGCGCAGGTTTTTGACATCCACGCGCGATTTTATTATGCCCGCCTGAACAAGCACCATACCGTCTTTATTCGGAGGCGCCAGCACGGTGGCGTTTGTGTCGATGTCGTATATCAGCACCTCGTCGCCTGCTTTGAGCGGACGCGGCAGCTTGTATTCCTCGGCGGGAGTGTTTTTCAGCTTTATCGGGTCGGCATGCGCTTCCATCTGCTCGATGTCGCGGCGCAGCTTTGAGCGGCCTTCCGCCGAAAGCTCCTTTTCCTTGCGAGCCTTTTCAAGCTCCTCTACAAGCGCGTCCGCACGCGCGCGTGTGCGCGAAACGATCCGCTGTGCCTCTTCTTTTGCCCGCGCGATCTCTCGCTCGGCGTCAGCCTTGGCGCGTTTCAGCTCGTTTTCCGCCTTTTGCTTTTCGGTGTTTGCCTTTGCCGTGAGACGGTTGGCGTTTTCGACCTGCTTTTCAAGGCTTTGGCGCTGCCTTTCGAGTTTTTCGACGACGTCCTCGAATTGGCGTGATTCGGTGCTGACAAGCTGCTTTGCGCGTTCGACAACATCATTATCCATACCGAGGCGCTTGGAAATAGCGAAAGCGTTGCTTTTGCCGGGAACTCCGATGAGCAGGCGGTAGGTGGGCTTCAGCGTTGCTACGTCGAATTCGCAGCAGCCGTTTTCCACGCCCTCGGTGCGAAGGGCGAACTCCTTGAGCTCCGCATAGTGAGTGGTAGAAGCGATTTTCGCGTGCTTTTCGCGCAGCTTTTCAAGTATGGCGATAGCCAGCGCCGCGCCCTCGACCGGGTCGGTGCCCGCACCGAGCTCGTCTATGAGGCAAAGCGTGCCGGAGTTGGCAAGCTTCATTATCTGGATGATGTTAGTCATATGCGCCGAGAAGGTGGACAGAGACTGCTCGATGCTCTGCTCGTCGCCTATATCGACCAGCACACGGCGGAAAACGCTGATCTCACTGTTATCCGCGCACGGCACCAAAAAGCCGCACATAGCCATAAGGGTGATGAGTCCCAAAGTTTTGAGCGTGACGGTTTTACCGCCCGTGTTCGGTCCGGTGATGACAAGCGTATCGAAATCATTTCCGAGATGCAGGTCTATCGGCACGACTTTTTCCTTCGCAATGAGCGGGTGACGTGCCTGTTTGAGCACCACTACTCCCCTGTCGTTAAGCTTTGGCATTGTGGCGCGCATGGAATACGCCAGCTCTGCCTTCGCAAAAATAAGATTGAGCTGAACGAGGTTTTGATAGCTGCGGACTATAGCGTCGGCAAAATCGCCGGCGTTGGCGGAAAGCTCAAAGAGGATCCGCTCGATTTCCTCCTCCTCTTTGTTTTTCAGCATTCTGATGTCGTTGTTTGCCTGGACAACGCCCATCGGCTCGATAAACACGGTTTGTCCGCTTGACGAGGTGTCGTGAACCAGACCGGGAACGTTGTTGCGGCACTCCGAGCGCACCGGCACGACGTATCTGCCGTCGCGCTGGGTGACGATGGTATCCTGCAAGTATTTGATGTATTTTGAGCTGTGGACGATTTTATCGAGCACTTCGCGAGCCTTTGACGAGGCGGTGCGTATCTTGCGCCTGATGTCGGACAGCGCCGAGCTCGCCTTGTCGGAAATTTCGTCCTCGCTGAGGATCGCGGAGGTGATTTTTTCTTCGAGATATTTATTGGAGATAAGCCCGCTGAAATAGCCGTCCAGAGCTGTTTCCACGGAAGCGCAGCGCGACTGCCATTCCCTGACGGTGCGGATGATTCGCAGGGTGCCCGCTATGCGCAGAAGCTCCGCTGCACTGAGACAGCCGCCCGCCTCGGCACGCCGCAGATATGACGCGCAGTTGACGGCTCCTCCGAAGGAAGGCGCGCCGAAACGCCCGCTGAGCATCACCGCGTCGTCGGTCTGCTTCAGCAGGATATGTACCTTTTTGATGTCCGTCTGAGGCTCGAGCGACAGCGCCATTTCGCGCGCATCGGAAAGCGAGGTCTGAGCGGCAAGCTTTTCCAGTATCTTATCAAGTTCAAGTGTTTTGTAATGTCTGTTCATTGTTCAGTAGTCAGTAGTCAGTTGTCGGTTTATAGATTTTTATAGAAATCGAGTGTTTTAAAGTTCTTTTCAAATCGGTATTGCAGATACGCTTCGCTCGCTCGGTTTAGCATATCGAGTCCGTCGTCGGTAAGGGTGAACGAAAACAGCTTGTCGTCGTCGGCATATACAGTATGCCGCAGCGCGGTGAGCGCTCCCTCGGTTAGCTCGACGGCGTTTTCGTCGCCGACATTGAAGCAGTTTTTGCAGACGATCTCGCCCGTTTGCGGCAGGAAATACATAGTTTCTGCGGTATAAACACCGCATTCTCGGCACATAATGAGGTCGGGCAGATAGCCCGCCATAGCCGCTAGACGCATTTCCACGCATGGCTTTATAAGATTTTCGGGGCGCTTGTTTTCGTTTAGAAGATATAGCGCGTTCAAAATGAGGCTCAGATATTTTTCGGCGTTTTTTTCGCGGGGACAGATCGTCAGCGCGAGCTCGCAAAAATACTGCGCGAGGCACATTTTTTTGACGTCGCCGCGCAGCTTTGAGAAGATATGTAAGGAGCGCACGTCGCTGACGGAGTAGCTGTCGCGCCCCTGATGAAACGTCAGCATTGAATAGCTGAGCAGCGACGACGCCGCGCTTTTGCCGCTTTTTAAGTTTTTGGCTCCGCGCGCAAACGCCTTGACCACACCGTGGGACTTTGTGAGCACGGTTATAAGCTTGTCCTGCTCACCGATATTCTGTTCCCTGATTATCAGTCCCTCTGTACGGAATTTCATCGGTTTCCTCCCCGAGCACCGTGTCGGCTCCGGTGTTTTCCATTTCCTTCGCCCGTTTGTAGGCAAGGTAGTCGAGCACGCTGCCCGACGATAAAAACAGCCGCCACTGATTCCATTCGTCCATAACAACACCTCCGAATGTAGTGTTGATGAACGGCTGGGTTTTATGAATAGAAATAGTTTCCTTTACATACTGTCGGCTAATCGAAATCCTTTTCGTTATAACCGAAATTCTGGACTAGCTGGGCGCGGTTGCGCCAGTCCTCCTTGACCTTTACCCAAGTCTGCAAAAACACCTTGCAGTCGAAGAACCGCTCGATGTCCTGACGGGCGTAGGTGCTGATTTTTTTGAGCATATCACCGTGCTTGCCGATGATTATGCGCTTGTGGGTCTCGCGCTCGCAGAAAATGGTCGCCTCGATGTCAAGAATGCCGTTTTCGCGGGTCTTCATTTTTTCGATGAGCACCGCCGTGCCGTGAGGTATTTCCTTGTCGCAAAGGCGCAATATCTTTTCGCGGATGATCTCCGCGACTATGACGCGCTCGGGCTGGTCGGTAAGGGCGTCGTCGTCAAAGAAATGGCCGCCCTCGGAGGCTTGCTTTTTAAGCTCTTCGAGCAAATCGTTAAGTCCGCTGCCGTCCTGCGCGCTGACGGGCACGATCGCCTCGAAATCGTACAGCTGTGTGTAGCTGAGGATCTGCTTCATCAATACGTCTTTTTCCTTGAGCGTGTCGATTTTGTTTATCGCGAGGATAGCGGGCATTTGAAGCGCCTTGAATTTGTCGATCAGATCAAGCTCGGTTTGTCCCGGCTCTCTGTCCGCCTCGACGACGAGCAGGCAGCAGTCGACGCCGCCGACGCTTTCGTTTACCGAGCGGACCATATATTTTCCGAGGGTGTTTTTCGGCTTGTGCATACCGGGCGTGTCGAAAAAGACGAGCTGATATTCACCGTCGGTCAGAACGCCGGTGATGCGGTTGCGGGTGGTCTGGGGCTTTGAGGACACGATCGCGATCTTCTGTCCCAGAAAGCGGTTGAGCAGAGAGCTTTTGCCGACGTTAGGTCTGCCGACTATCGCGATAAAGGCGGATTTATCCTTTGTATTCAATATGATTTCATCTCCTATGAAAAAGGGACGTTTTGCCGTCCCTTGTATCATTTATGTTTTCTTTTGCCGCCGCCGAGCAGCACAAACAGCGCTGAAAGCACTGCCAGCACGGAAAGCGGAATGATCGTAAGCGGATACGACTTAAAGAAGCCGTAAAGATTCCCGAGCGACTCGGCGTTGAGGAAGAACACAGCCGCGACCGCAACGGAAGCGACCGCCATCACAAGCACGGCGCCCGCCGCCAGATCCTTCGCGAGCTTGATTTGCGCGTTGAATTCGCGGGTTACGGAGTTGCAGGCGTGCTCGATCGAGGTGTTGACAAGCTCAAGCGCTATGACCGCGCCGATAAGGATTATCAACACCGCGAAACGTTCCGCCGAAAAGCCGCAGAAGCCCGCAAACAGCAAAGCGAATACAGCCGCGACGATATGAAAGCGCAAGTGTGCCTCGGTGCGCAGCGCGCCGCCGATCCCGTAGATGGCGTGCCAAAAGCTGAGAAGCTGCTTTTTCATTAACTTAATATTGTTCGATGATATAGCTGGAGGACGCGGGCAGACCGAGCTGTTCCATGATAAGCTCTTCTTTTTCTCTCATCCTGACTTTTTCGAGCTTTTCCATATGGTCGTAGCCGAGAAGGTGCAGAACGCTGTGAGCGGTAAGATAGCCGATCTCCCGCTGGAAGCTGTGACCGTAGACCTCCGCCTGGTCTCTCGCCTTTTCAACGGAAATGACCACATCGCCGAGGATCTTCGCGCCTGTTTCCATGTCGGTGTCATAAACGCCGTTTTCGCCCATCGGGAACGAGAGTACGTCGGTTTCGATGTCCTTGTCGCGGAACTGCTTGTTCAGCTCGCGGATACCGGCGTTGTCGGTAAAGGTGACGCTGATCTCGGCAGGTCCCTCAAACTTTTCGAGCTGAAGCACCGCGTTGCAGCAGCGGCGCACCAGCATACGGATGCCGGTGGGGATCTTTACCGTTTTTTGCTTGTTTGTAATAACTACCCTGATTTTGTCTGCCATTGTACCACCCTTTTCTTGGATTTTAGGAATATATTTACCGTTTTGTATTTGAGTCAAATTTTGCGTATGCCTTGATGATGTCCTGCACAAGACGGTGGCGCACAACGTCCTTTTCGTCAAAGGTGCAGTGACCGATGCCCTCGATGTTCCTGAGGATCTTGATGCAGTCTTTAAGTCCGCTTTTGGCGCCGTTGGGGAGGTCGATCTGAGTTATGTCGCCGGTGATGACCATTTTGGAGTTGAAACCAAGACGCGTCAAGAACATTTTCATTTGCTCACGCGTGGTGTTTTGCGCCTCGTCGAGGATAATAAAGCTGTCGTCGAGGGTTCTGCCGCGCATATACGCCAGAGGAGCGACTTCGATGTTGCCGCGCTCGACGTATTTCTGATAGGTTTCGGCGCCGAGCATATCGAACAGCGCGTCGTAGAGCGGACGCAGATACGGGTCGACCTTGCTTTGCAGATCGCCGGGAAGAAAGCCGAGCTTTTCGCCCGCTTCGACCGCGGGACGGGTGAGGATTATGCGGTTGACCTGCTTGCTGCGGAACGCCGTGACCGCCATCGCGACGGCGAGATAGGTTTTACCGGTGCCGGCGGGTCCTACGCCGATGGTGACGGTGTTCTTGGCGATCATATTACAGTATCGCTTCTGACCGATGGTTTTCGGCTTTATAGGCTTTCCCTTTGATGTGATGCAAATGCAGTCGCCCGCGAGCTCCTCGATTTTTTCCTCGCTGCCCGCGTTCACAAGAGAAATGCAGTAGCGGACGTTTTGGTCGC
>CACXGW010000030.1 GCA_902767325.1 uncultured Ruminococcus sp. | reverse complement strand
CTCAGCTGGTTAGAGCGCCTGCTTCACACGCAGGAGGTCACAAGTTCGAGTCTTGCATTCTCCACCAAAGCAAAAATCCTGTCGACAGTGTCGGCGGGATTTTTGTTTTGTATTATTCATTTTTTCAGTTTTCAATTGTATGTATTATAATAAGCTATAGCTGCCTGTGAAAATGACCGATTTTTATCTTTTGTTGCCTGAGAAAGTAGAAAAAACAGAAAAAAATAATATTATTTCATTTTTGTTATGGTTTTGTTGTAGTTTATATGATATAATATAGCCACAATAAAAAAGGAGAAATAATTATGAAAAATGTAAAAGGATTTATCGGTTTATTCACAGGTATCGCGGCATTTATTCTTATTGGATTAGCTCTGTTTCTTCCCACATATAAAATCGCGGGTACAAGCATCGCGCTTCACGGTACCACCAATATCATTATGGCGATCGTGGCAGGCGTTCTCGGCATAATTGCGATAGTGTTCGGAATCATGAGCAAAAAAGACAGAGATAAAAAAGGTCCGCGCAAGGCAGGCGTTATTATCGGAATCTTTGCTATCATTATTTCTTTGATTTCCGCAGGCGTATGTGCTCTTACAAAAACTCTTGTAGACTACGCAAACGGCGTTCCCAACAGCGCGTTTTCACAGTTGGACGATGAGTCTCGCAAGAGCATAGACAAGGCTTTGGACGATATTCGCGCCCAGTATCCCGAAAATTAAAAATCAAACGATAATCATACCGGACAGTCCGAAAGGGTTTTCCGGTTTGTGTTTTTGGTGTATAATATAGCTGCAGCGTTTTTCACAGCCGTGAAAAAGGAGAATTCAAATGTTTGACGATTTTATAATAGGCAGCAAGCAACATCTGATTGACGCGGTAAACAAATTCGGTTTTTTGCCGTTTTTCTCGAATTCTATCGAGGGCTTTTCGGTCGAGGAGCACGTCACCCGGGACTGCTGGTATCACAGCGAAAGCGGCGAATGGAGCGCGTGGGAATGGAAGGGACCCGTTATCCGCGAAACAGGCTGCGCCTACGGCAAGTTTTTTGAGAAAAAAGCCTGTTTTATCAGCCCCGAATGGTTCCCGGATTTTGCCAATTATCGCCGCGACGGATATGATTTTGACGCGCGTTATGAGGACGGACTTTCAAACTATCGCGACAAGGTGCTGTATGAGCTGCTGGACAACAGTGCGCCTGTTATCTCAAAGCGGCTCAAGACTCTCGGAAACTACAAAAAAGGCGGCAATAAGGGCTTTGATACGATAATCAGCCGCTTGCAGGCTCAGGGCTATGTGATAATCAGCGATTTCGTATATATGAAAGACAGGTTCGGAAATCCCTACGGCTGGGGAGTTGCGGAATACTCAACGCCCGAGCATTTTATGGGGGAGAGCTTTACAGAAAGGGTGTATGACAAATCGCCCGAAGAATCTTATAAAAAACTGCTGGCGCATTTTTGTGAGCTTTTCCCGAACAAGGATATCAAAACGCTGAAAAAGTTTTTGGGATAGGTATATTTTCAAGATGAATTTTGTAAAATGCAAACAGGGAGTGAAAAGATGATAAAGAAACCCTATACGCTCGGCGAGGAGATTTTCAGCTCCGTTACGCACGGAGTCGGAACGCTTCTGGCTTTGGGCGGGACCGCTGTTTTGATCGTCGTTTCGGCGATTTTCGGCGACGCATTAACGGTCGTCAGCTCGGCGATATTCGGCGGAAGTCTGATAGTTTTGTACTGTATGAGCACGCTGTATCACGCGATCTCAAATCCGCGCGCAAAGAGCTTTTTCAGGATAATGGATCACAACACCATATTCTTTCTGATCGCGGGAACCTACACGCCTATAACGCTCAACGTTTTGCGCGGAGCGCTGGGCTGGACGCTGTTCGGCATAATATGGGGCGTTGCCGCTGTGGGGATAACGCTCAATTCCATTGACCTTGAAAAGTTCAGAAAGCCCTCGGTCGTGTGCTATATCGCTATGGGCTGGGTAATCATAATCGCCATCCGTCCTCTGCACGAGGCGGTGAGCAGCTTGTGCCTGTGGTTCCTTATCGCGGGCGGGATATTCTACACGGTCGGCGTTATTTTTTACGCCATCAAAAAGGTGAAATACTTCCATTCCGTGTGGCATATATTTACGCTGTTCGGAAGTATCTGCCACTACTTCTGCGTTTTGTTCGCAGCATTGAAGATTTAAGAAAACAATAACTAAAGCAAAACTGTCATCCCGAGCGGTGCCGAAGGCAAAATCGCTAAACGATTTAGCCGAGGGATCCCCTTCGGCGACAGACGGAGGTATGCAAAGGAAGGGGATTTCTCTGCGCGCTTGCGCTTGGTCGAAATGACAGATATTAAAAGAGGGCTGCTCAGTAACTCAAAAGTGAGTTGTTGAACAGCCTCTTGTTTTTTTGTTTTGTATTGTAGGGTTCGGTCTTGACCGAACCGTGGGATTTAAGCGTGCTTCAAATTCTCAATTTGCGGTTTGGTCAAGACCAAACCCTACAAAGGAGGTTGAGCAGCAATTCTTTAATCAATAAGAACATCTGCCTCTCCGACTTTTTACCGGTTTAAAGCTCTTCAAGCATTTGCGCGGGATTGTCCGCGGCTTTGACCTTGCCGAAGGCTTTTATTATCACGCCGTTTTCGTCGATAAGATATGTGGTGCGCACAACGCCCATACTTACCTTGCCGTAGAGCTTCTTTTCCTTCCACACGTCGTATGCCTGAATGACCTCTTTGTCAACGTCGGAAAGCAGGGTGAAGGGGAGACCGTATTTTTCCTCGAACTTCTTGTGAGACGCTACTGTGTCCTTGCTCACGCCGAGCACCACGGCGCCCTTTTCGCGGAACTGCGGATACAGATCGCCGAACGCGCACGCCTGCTTGGTGCAGCCCGAGGTCATATCCTTTGGGTAAAAGTATAAAACGACCTTTTGACCCTTGTAGTCGGCAAGCGATTTCATTTCGCCGTTTTGGTCAGGCAGGGTGAATCCCGGCGCCTGAGTGCCGATTTCTAACATAATAAACCTCCGATTTGCTGATTTTTTTCAGTATAACATTTCATCGCTCAAAAATCAACTCATTCATCCAATCCTT
>CACXGW010000029.1 GCA_902767325.1 uncultured Ruminococcus sp. | reverse complement strand
GCGCCTGCGTCGATGTGAGCCTGGCTCTTAGCCTTTGAGCAATAGAAGCCTGTGCACTCCAGAACAACGTCAACACCCAGCTCGCCCCAAGGAAGCTCTGCAGCGTTGGGCTTTGCATAAATGGTGATTTCCTTGCCGTCTACGATGATGGAGTTTTCGCCTGCCTCAACGGTGTGAAGGTCTTCGCCGATTGTTCCGCAATAGCCCTTCTGAGCGGTGTCGTACTTAAGAAGGTTAGCGAGCATTTTGGGATCGGTAAGATCGTTGATCGCTACGACCTCGTAACCCTCTGCGCCGAACATCTGACGGAAAGCGAGACGTCCGATACGGCCAAAACCGTTAATTGCAACTTTTACTGACATAATAATTCCTCCTAAAATTTTAAGGTAAATATATTATATTACATTTTTTACATTTCTTCAATAGTTTGCCGTAAAATTATGGGGATTTTTTCAAAAAATCTCCACACGTTGACCAAAACCCGTCAAAAACACAAAAAATCCTGCCATCGGCAAATACATTATTGCGATAAAGAATTATTTTTTGTAAAACATAACTGCAACTTATTGACATTCACTTGATTTTATTATAAAATTACTTTAGATTCCATAACTATGGGGTCTGCAATTGTGATTTTTTTGACAATAGCGTCAGGCTTTCACAATTCGCTTTTTTTAATCAGACTCTTTCGGGAGCCGTTATATATAGATATTTTTTAACGTTTGATCAGCATTTTTTATTTATTAAAAAATATTTATTGTACATTAAAAACTTAATATCTTGTAACGGCACCCCAAAGTTTTTTTGATTTATTTAAAGCCGATTAACTTTTGAGAAATTACGAAACAAGGAGGTGTCAGGGAGATGCAGGTTTCACTCTTGATTCTGATCATCAGCGTAGTTGCTGCTGTTGTCGCAGGCGGAGCCATCGGAATTTTCATCGGTATAACAATGAGAAAAAACACCGCTGAAAAAGAGATAGGCAGCGCGGAGGAAGAAGCAAAGCGGATCGTTTCCGACGCCATCAAGACCGCCGAGGCGAAAAAGAAAGAGCTGGTTCTTGAGGGCAAGGAAGAAGTTCACCGCTTCAGAAATGAAAGCGAAAAAGAGATCGCCGACCGCCGCCGCGAGGTCCAGCGCCAGGAACGCCGTATCCAGCAGAAGGAAGAAACTCTCGACCGCAAGCTCGACAACGTCGAGAAAAAGGAAGAGAAGGCCGCTAAGAGAATCAAAGAGGCTGACGCAAAGCTTGAGGAGATCGAAACACTCAAGAAAAGTCAGTTTGAAATGCTCGAAAAGATTTCGGGCTATACCGCAGAGCAGGCAAAAAGCTATTTGCTCTCCCAATTGGAAAACGAGCTGTCTCATGAAAAGTCTGTAAAAATCATGGAATATCAGGAACAGCTTAAAGACGAAGCCGATGAAAAGGCAAGAAATATCATTTCACTTTCCATCCAGCGTCTTGCCGCCGAGTATGTTGCCGAGGCAACGATTTCGGTGGTGCCCCTTCCCAACGATGAGATGAAGGGAAGGATCATCGGCCGCGAAGGAAGAAACATTCGCGCCATTGAAACGCTTACCGGCGTTGATCTTATTATTGACGACACACCCGAGGCTATCACGCTTTCGTGCTTCGAGCCCGTAAGGCGAGAGGTTGCGCGAATCGCGCTTGAAAAGCTGATTTCCGACGGACGTATCCACCCCGCAAGAATCGAAGAAACGATCGAAAAGGCTCGCCGCGAGGTTGACGCCACGATCAAAAAAGAAGGCGAACGCGCCGTGCTGTCGTTGGGTATCCACAACGTTCATCCCGAGCTTGTCAAGCTTTTGGGTAGGTTGCGCTACCGCACCAGCTACGGTCAGAACGTCCTGAAGCATTCGATAGAGGTCGCATATCTCGCGGGCGCTATGGCAAGCGAGCTCGGACTTGACCCGACACTTGCGAAGCGCGCGGGACTGCTTCACGATATCGGTAAATCTATCGACCACGAGGTTGAGGGCACACACATCCAGATCGGTGTTGACCTCGCCAGAAAATATAAAGAAAACGACGCGGTCATTCACGCTATCCACGCCCACCACGGCGACGTTGAGGCTAAAACCATCGTCGCTATCCTGGTTCAGGCAGCCGATGCGCTGTCCGCCGCCAGACCCGGAGCGCGAAGAGAGAATATCGAAAACTACATCAAGCGTCTGCAAAAGCTTGAGGAGGTCGCTTCCTCCTTCAACGGCGTTGAGAATTGCTACGCCATTCAGGCAGGCAGAGAAGTGCGCGTAATGGTCAAGCCCGAATCCGTCAAGGACGAGCGTATGATCCCTCTTGCAAGAGAGATATGCAAGAAGATCGAAGAAGAGCTCGACTATCCCGGACAGATCAAGGTCAACATCATCCGCGAAAGCCGCGCCGCAGAATTCGCAAAATAACCGTTGCCACGGTCGGGCACTCCGCCTTTGAAAAACACAGATTCAATACAAAAGTATCTGCAACGGCGAGTCAAAACTACTGCTTTACAAAAACATACCGGCATCACGTTGTGGTGCCGGTTTTTATATTGCTCTTATTTTTTTCCGATAGATTTTTCCGCCGCGATTATCAGCTTGCCGACGCCGAAGATGAGAAGTATCTCGGGCACGCACAAAATAGACTGCTGGATCAGCCGCCAAAACAGCCAATAGCCTAGATAATCGCCGCCATACATCATGTAAAGGAAAAAAGCCTTGAGGAAAGTTTCCGAAATCAGCGCTTTAAGCGCCCAGGCGATAATTACGCGTGGAAGGGTGATTTTGTTTTTGTAAAGGAAAAAACCATAAATCAAACCTGTCAGCGCCGCGCAAAGGGTGATCCCGGGGTTAATCGGTCCACCGCTTGGCATAAAGATCATCGCCAGAATATCCCCCAGCACTCCCACAAACAGCGAAGCTACGGGACCGTACATAGCGCCTGTTATCGCGATTGGCAAAAATGTAAAGGTGATCTTTACGGCATTGCCAAACATCATAATGTTGGCAAATATTCCAAGCACCACGCAAAGCGCGATCATCATTGCCATAACCGCTAGTGATTGCAGCTTTTTAAATTCTAAAAAAGAATTTTTAAGTGATTTTAAAGGTGACATAAATCCTCCTAATACCCCAATGTTGTCAATTAAGGAAATAATCAAATATTTCCTTGTGAATTGTAGGGGCGAGCATTGCTCGCCCGCCAAGCCAAGCTGTCCTATTTTGCCGGCTTTTTTAGGAAAGCTTCGTTTCCTGCCGGCGGGCGACACACCGGTCGCCCCTACGCATATTAAGGAAATGTTTGCATAAATTTACGACATTGCCTGATACCCGGATATCTCCAAAGAAAAAAGCGGGCAAATGCCCGCTTTCGGATAATTCTTCAAAGAAACAGCGGGATGCGAAAACGGCATCGCAGGAAAAACCCTTTCGTCCTTGCGGCAACTCCCCGTCCGCAAAAGCACTTCACGCGCCGTATTCTACTCTGTGATTTTAATGGTTATAATTATAGCACACATCAGCCTTTTGTCAAGCGCTTAAATGATCTTTGCGAAAATCAGCAGCACGAGCAGAAGCGTCGCGACCGCCAGCGCCGACACGATTATCATGATGATGGTGTTCATCTTTTTGTTTTCGCCGTCGTTGCTCTCGCGCGCGGGAATAAGCCCTGACTTTCTCAGCGCGGTGACAACGGGTTTGTAGAGGAACAGCACCAGCGCGGCGTTGAGCCCTGCCTTGAGCGCGTTGAACGGCAGCAGCAGCGTGGGAATCATACCGACAACCATTTCGCGCGGAACTCCCATATAGATAGGCGTCATAATGTAGTTCCACAGCAGCATTACCGCGATCATCGCCACCGAGCCCGCAAGCAGTCCGATTATCGCGCGGAGCATCGTTTTTTTGCGGTAATAGATTATCGAAGCAACGCCGACGAACATAGCCGAAGCAAGGAAGTTCATCAATAATCCGATGAAGCCAGTGGAGCTTATAGTAACCATTTCAACCAAGCATACGACGAGCGACATAATAAGTCCGGCGAACGGGTTATAGATGAACGCCCCGATAGTGATGATAACGTCCTTCGGCTCGTAGGTCAGAAAGCCGCCGATGTTCGGGATGCGCAGGAACATATCTGCGGCGATCGCAAGCGCCGTGAGCATAGCCAGGATAGCAAGCGATTTGATTTTACTGTTTGTTTTTGTTGCCATAAAAACAACTCCTTTAATGATATTATTAAAGGTCATTCGGAAAAAAGCCCCGCTGCAAAAGCAACGGGGCAAATACGCGATATAAGGCAATACAGCCAAAGCGCGTCTTCTTTCATCCGGACTTTGACCGTCGGTGCCTGAATTTCACAGGCTCGGCAGATTTAAAATCTGTTCGTGGACTTTACCACCGGTGGAGAATTTCACTCCGCCCCGAAGACAACCTTCATTTATATTATATGTATTCTTCCGGATTTGTCAACAAGATTATTTTTCGAAATAGGAATTATATTGACATTTATCAGGTCTTTTGATATAATTTAGTCGGATAAGGCAGACCTAAACGGTAGGCGGTTAAGTCTTTGCCCTCTGAAGGGGGGCGGTTCTATGGATTACATAGCGATTGTGATTCTTTCACTTGTTTTATATACAATCATAGAGATAAAAAAGAAATAAACCGCCTTCGTCCAAAAGTTCGGTTTATTTCTTAATAATTATAAACTTATACTGAGGGCTGACCGCTTATCGGTTTGCCTTATCTCTACTATTATTATACCAAAATATACTCGTTTGTCAAGTCTTTGCACACTATGCAAAGGCTTATTTTATTGCGTCTAAAAGCTCCTGCGTCTTGTCCGTCTGCTCCCATTTTACGCCGAGCTCTTCCCTGCCCATATGACCGTAGGCGGCAAGCTCGTAATACTGCGGCTTTTGCAGCTCAAGCTGCGAGATGATAGACTGCGGGCGGCAGTCGAACACCTTGTCCACGGCTGCTGCAAGCTGCTCGTTGCTGTATTTTGAGGTACCAAATGCGTCGACCATAACGGAAACGGGCTTTGCCACGCCGATAGCATAGGCGAGCTGCACCTCGCACTTTTCGGCAAGCCCCGCGGCAACGATGTTCTTGGCGATATAGCGCGCGTAATACGCCGCGCTGCGGTCGACCTTTGTCGGGTCCTTGCCGCTGAACGCTCCGCCGCCGTGGCGCGAGAAACCGCCGTAGGTATCAACGATGATTTTTCTTCCGGTCAGTCCCGCGTCGCCGACGGGACCGCCGATAACGAATCTTCCGGTGGGATTGACGAAAATCTTTGTATCAACAAGCATATCCGCCGGGATAACGGGCTTGATAACATATTCGATCATATCCTTGCGGATCTGCTCGAGAGAAACGTCGGGATCGTGCTGTGTGGAAACGACTACGGTGTCAACATCCTTTGCCTTGCCGTCCTCATATTCCACGGTTACCTGGGTTTTGCCGTCGGGACGGAGATACGTAAGTGTGCCGTCCTTTCTGACCTTTGCAAGCTGCTTTGCGAGCCTGTGAGCCAGAGATATGGGCAAAGGCATAAGCTCGGGGGTCTCGGTGCAGGCAAAGCCGAACATCATACCCTGATCGCCCGCGCCGATCTGATTGAACGCGTCGTCCTCGCCGTCCTTGTGCTCGTAGCTTTCGTTTACGCCCATAGCGATATCCGCGGACTGCTTATCAAGAGAAGTGAGCACCGCGCAGCTTTGCGCGTCGAAGCCGTAGGCGGGGTCGTTGTAGCCGATGTCGTCGATCACCTTGCGGGCGATCGAGCTGAAATCGACCTGTGCTGTAGTGGAGACCTCGCCCATAATGTGGACGACGCCGGTGGTCACGGTGGTTTCGCAGGCGACGTGCGCGCTGCTGTCCTGAGCGAGAATGCTGTCGAGCACAGCGTCGGAAATTTTATCGCAGACCTTGTCGGGATGTCCCTCGGTAACGGATTCGGATGTAAACAGATATTTAGCCATACTATCATCTCCCAAAAAAATTACGCCCTTCGTCCGAAAGGCGTTCAAAAATACTCATCTTTCGGTAAATACCGCAGGATTTAGCACCTTGCAATGCAGGTTGCCGGGCTTCACAGGGCCTGTTCCCTCCGCCGCTCTT
>CACXGW010000028.1 GCA_902767325.1 uncultured Ruminococcus sp. | reverse complement strand
GAGCAAAAGCCTTTGCTGAAAAAATACGCAATGGATCAGGTGTTTGACGAAATGCTCGGCAGCCAGGCGGCGATCGCTTCCTACTACGCAGGCGACATCGCCGTTATGATGGAAGAGAACGAGGACCTCGACTATTGCCTGCCCGCAAGCGGCTCCAATCTGTTTTACGACGCGTTCTGCGTTCCGACCTGCAGCAAAAACAAGGATAACGCCGAGGCGTTCATCAACTATATGCAGGAGCCTGAGATCGCCGCGGAAAACTGCAAGTATCTGCGCTACGGCACACCGAACACAGGAGCCTCCGATTTCCTCGACGACGATATTAAAAACAGCGAGCTAACCTTCCCCGGCGAGGATTACCTGAATAAATGCTACATCTTCAAAAATGTTGACGACGATGTTTACGCATATATGCAGGAGCAGTTCTTAAAGGTCAAGGCTTCATAAAACGACAAAAAAAGGCGGACAGTCCGATATGGGCTGTCCGTTTTCTTTATCTGTTATCAAACAGGATGGATCTTATTTTCTTTATCGAGCAGGTCGCCGTTGACGCCGAACTTTTTGTTTCTTCTCTTTTCAAAGAAGTCGAGCGCGACCTTCGGGAACTGAGCGTATGACAGCACATCCTCGGGCTGTTCCATCCACTCGGCTATCTCCAGGCGGAGCTTGTCGAGCTCGGGCTCGAGCCTGTCGGCGGGTCTGCCGGTGATGATCTCCATATCGCCGCAGATCTTCTTCTGGAACTCGGGGTCGATGGGCATGGGCGTTGTGCCGTATTCGCCGGCGACCATTCCCTTGAACTCCTGAGTGCACATACTGTAGCGCTCGCCTGTGATGACATTGAACACAGCCTGAGTGCCGACGATCTGAGAGGTGGGCGTTACAAGCGGCGGATAACCGGATTCTTCCCTTACGCGCGGGACTTCCTCGAGCACCTTATCGAGCTGATCTTCCTTGCCCGCCTGCTTGAGCTGTGAAAGCAGGTTTGAAAGCATTCCGCCGGGGACCTGATAAATCAGCGCCTTGGCGTCAGTGGCGAGCATTTTCGGGTCGAGCAAGCCGCTCTTGATATACTTCTCTCTGAGCGTCATAAAATACGCGCGGATCTCGGCAAGAGCGCGGATATCAAGCCCTGTGTCGAATTCCGTTCCCTGAAGCGCGGCGACCATCGACTCGGTGGGAGCGTGCGAGGTGCCGAGCGCAAGCGGGCTGATCGCGGTGTCTATGCCGTCAGCTCCTGCTTCGACCGCCTTGAGCAGACACATCGAGGCAAGACCCGAGGTGTAATGCGTGTGGATCTGAAGCGGGATTTCCGGAATCGCGGCTTTGATAGCTTTAACGAGCGATTCGGTGCGCGACGGGGTGAGCAGCGCCGCCATATCCTTTATGCAGATAGAGCCTGCGCCCGCGTCGGCGATGCGCTTTGCGTACTCCACATAATAATCGTCGGTAAAGACGGGTCCGGTGGTGTAGCTAATCGCGACCTGAGCGTGACCGCCCTCGCGCTTTGCGGCTGTGATGGCGGTTTTCAGGTTTTTGATGTCGTTGAGCGCGTCAAAAATGCGGATGATGTCGATGCCGTTCGCGATGGAACGCTCTACAAGATACTCGACGCAGTCGTCGGCGTAGTGGCGATAGCCCAGCATATTCTGTCCGCGGAACAGCATTTGAAGCTTGGTGTTGGGACAGTGGTCTTTGATAGTGCGCAGACGCTGCCACGGATCCTCGTTCAGAAAGCGCAGGCAGGCGTCATATGTCGCGCCGCCCCAGCATTCAAGCGAATAATAACCTATTTTATCGAGCGAATCGAGGATCGGAAGCATATCCTCCGTGGTCATTCTCGTCGCTATAAGAGACTGGTGCGCGTCGCGCAGCGCGGTCTCTGTAATATTTATCTTCTTTGCCATGTTAAAACTCCCGATCTCAGTTTAAGGTGACAAGCACTTTGCCGGAGTCGACCGCTTCGCCCTTTGACACTTCGACAGTGGCGACAGTTGCGTCCTGAGGAGATTTAACGGGCGTTTCCATCTTCATCGCCTCGATGAACACCAGGTCCTCGCCGGACTTGACTGCCTGACCGGGCTTGACGACAACGTTGACGACAGTGCCGGGCATCGGAGCCTTTACGCTGATGTTGCCGACAGCTCCGGAGGGAGCCGCGGGCTTGGGAGCGGGAGCCGCCGCAGGTGCAGCGGGCGCGGGTGACGCGGCGGGTGCGGAAGCGGAATCGAGCTCTTCGACCTGAACGTCGTATGCCGTACCGTTTACGGTTATTTTGAGATGTTTCATATTAATTTCCCCTTTATGTCAATATCGTTTTTATACTGTACTGTGTTTCTTGGCGACGGTCGGGACCCTCTTGCCCGCCATCATATCGAGCGCCGAGATCAGCGCTTTTCTGAGCTGATCTTCCCCGACGATACCGTCGATATAACCGTTCTGAGCCGCGCAGAAAGCGGAGAGCTTTTCCTTCGCGAACTGTTCGGCGGCAGCGCTTTGCTCCGCTACGGGGACCTTCATTGCATCCTCGGAAAGGATGAGCGCGGCAGCTTCAAGATTGACCGGTGAGATTATCGCGTCGGGATAAGCGTAAACCACGTCGGCGTTAGCTCCCGTTCCGGCGAGAGCGATATAAGCAGAGCCTATAGCCTTGCCGACTATGACGGAGATTTTCACAGTGGTCGCCTCGGCGTAAGCCGAACTGAGCTTCGCGGCTGAGGAAAGGTTTTCAAAGCCGTCGCAGTCAACAAATGTGAGCACGGGAAGCGAGAAAGCGTCGCAAAAGCGAACGAACTTAGCGATTTTCGCGGCGGACAGATCGTCGAGCTTCTTGCCTATGGTGCGGACAACGCCCACAACACTGCCGTTCATACGCGCAAGTCTGATCCGCGCGGTGTCGCCGCAGGGATCGGCGATCTTCAGCTTTGAGCCGCCGTCTACGGTCTTGCTGACAATGCAGCTTCCCTGAAGAGTCGGCTCCGAAACATCGGCTTCGGGAGCACTGTTGAGGTTATTGGACGGCAGATAGCACACAAGCTCGCGGGCTTTTTTTACAGCCTGAGCGGCGTCTTTCGCGATGAGTGAAGCGTTTCCGTTTGCCGCATTATATTCGGCGTCCGCGTTTTCGCCCGAAACATCGAGAGAAAGCTTGGCGTCCTCTGTCATTATCACAAAATCCGCGCTGACTGCAGCCAGAGCGTTCGTTCCGAGGCAGGTGCCGGTAACAACCGAGATCTGAGGAACAGCGCCGCTGAGCTTAGCGCCGAGGTTGAGCAGGTCTCCGCAGCCTGCAAGCAGATCGGTGCCCTGGGAAAGTCTGCCTCCGACGCTGTCGTAAAAGCCGACGACCGGAGCGCCTGTTTTAAGCGCGAGCTTATATAATTTTTTAAGCTTTGCCGCCTGAGCCTTGCTCATTGCGCCGCCGCTAATATCGCTGTTCTGCGCGAACGCGTACACGGGCATTCCCTCAACGGTGCCGTAGCCCGCCGTGACCTCGGCAAAGCCGCTGTCAGACTTGACAAAGGCGTCGATCTCGCAGAAGCTGTCCGCGTCAAAAAAGTCGGTTAGCGTGCGATAAGCCGCGGTTGCTTCTATTTCCGCTTTTGCCGACAGAATTTGATTGTTATCCATCCGTTTTTCCTCCTATGCCTGCGATAAAGCCAAACTACCGCATATTAATAGAATACTTTTTTATTATACCGCAATTGTAAAAAAAACACAAGTGGATTTATAAAAAAACGGCCGGGCAAAAGGCTTTAAAAAAGTCTTTTGTCTTCCGACCGTAAATCTTTAATATTTTTATCAAATTATTCTTCCGTTTACCAAGGGGTTAATCAGCAGGTTTTTGACTTCCTTTTCGGTAAGGTCGCGCCAGTCGCCCTGCTTGAGCATACCCATCTTTACGCCGCCGATCTGTGTTCTTCTGAGGCGTGCGACCTCCAAACCGACCGCTTCGCACATACGGCGTATCTCGCGGTTTTTGCCCTCGTGCAAAATCATCTCCATAACGACTCTGCCGGGCTCCTTGTGTACGACGTGAACGATCGCGGGAGCGGTTTTTTCGCCGTCCAGCTCAACGCCTGTTTCAAGCTTGATGAGCTGATCCTCGTTGATGTCGGGACGGACGGTCACGCGGTAATACTTATAAACGCTGTTGCGCGGATGCATGACCTTGTTGGCGAATTCGCCGTCGTTCGTAAAAATGAGCAGACCCTCGGAATCCTTGTCCAGCCTGCCGATGGGATACACCCTCTCGCCCACATTCTTTACAAGCTCGGCAACGCATTTTCTGCCGCGATCGTCGCTCATCGTGGTTATGTAGCCGCGCGGCTTGTTGAGCATTATATAGCGGTATTTCGTCTTGGGCATAACGATACGCTTTCCGCTGACATAAACCTTGTCGGCGGAAGTTACCTTGTCGCCCAAAACGGCGGTTTTGCCGTTTATTTTGACCTTTCCCTGCGTAATCAGCTCCTCTGCTTTTCTGCGCGAGGCGACTCCGCATTGGGAGATGAACTTTTGAAGTCTGATAGGTTCTTCGTTTTTAGCCATTTGTAAACAAATCCTTAATCTTATCCCACAGGGATTTTTCGATTTTATGAAACGCAATATCCTCAACAGCGACCAATGATGTGCTGCGGATCACTTTTCCGTCGAGCGTGTAATCGATCCTTCCGAGAGCTTCGCCCGAAATTACCGGAGCGTATACAAAATTATCCAGGTAAATCTTTCTTTTTATATCCTTTGCTTTGTCGCCGTCGACCACGAGCTTGACGTCGCTTTCGCCCATAACAGCAGCAACATCGCTTTCACCGCCGACACAGGGGACTTCAATACACAGCGAGCTGTCGGGGGATTCATACGAGCTGAGCTGTGAAAAGCCGTGATCATACAGGTTGATATGATCCTGCCAGTCGTTTTTATCGTCAAGCGTTACGCAGATTAGCGTAACGCCGTCGCGCTTCGCCGCGGAAACAAGACATCTTCCGGCAGCCTCGGTATAGCCGGTTTTGCCGCCGATGCAGTCACTGTACATCGAAAGCAGACGGTTGTGGTTGGCGTAGGTTATCTTCTTATTGTTCGGTTCTTCAAAGCTGACAGCCACGCTCTTTTGGCTTGTCAGGTCGGCAAATGCCTCATTCTCCAGACACTGCGCCATAAGCAGCGCAAGGTCATATGCCGTGCTGTAGTGCTTGTCGTCGTCAAGTCCGCTTGGTGTGACAAAATGCGTGTTTTCCATTCCGATTTCGGAAGCGCGCGCGTTCATCAGGTTGGCAAACTTTTTTATACTGCCCGAAATCGAGACCGCCGCCGCGTTTGCCGCGTCGTTGCCCGAGGACATCATCATACCAACGGCAAGATCGCTGAGCCGCACCTTCTCCCCTGCTTCGAGATACATCGAGCTTCCCTCGGCTGTCATCTCGTCGGTAAAGGTGATGACGCGGTCATTTTTAGCCGCTTCTTCTAGCGTCAGCAAAGTCGTCATCAGCTTGGTGGTGCTGGCGGGCTTCATACGCTTGTTTTCATTCTTTGAAAGAATTATTTTACCGTTATCGGGACAGTACAGCACAAACGCCGTGGCAGAAACGCTTGGTTTGTCAGCAGCCGTTACGCGCAAAAAACACGCAAAGGCGAAAAAAACGGACAACACAACAGCAAGCAGCTTTTTCATCATATCACCTCAATTGAGTGTATGCCGGAAAAGCCGCCTATATGCCGTATCAGATGTCTACGTCGTCGATGGTGATCTCGGAGAAATCGTCGTCAACCTTGATTTCGGTCTTTTTGTCCTTTTTGAAAAAGCCCTTTACCTTGTCAACAACATCGGGAACCATACCCATGATCTTATCAATGCCGTCGCCGCCGTTTACGGAGATCAGGCGAACGTTGCCCTGATATACCGTTAAAAACGCGATAGGCTGAATGGTGACGCCGGCGCCGCTGCCGCCGCCGAAGAGGTCTTTATTCTCGTTCTTCGTAGGCAGATCGGAGCCGCCGGAAGCAAAGCCGTAGCTCACCTTGGACACCGGAATGATAAGGGTGCCGTCCTCGGCGGTTATCGGATTGCCGACGATGGTGTTGACGTCTACCATTTCTTTGATTTTTTCCATTGTGACATTCATTAAATTACCGATAGGATGTTCCATGTCAGATTCTCCTTCATATAATATATTTGTATCGGAAAGCGATTGATCATCGTTTTTTGTTTTTCTTCCTCTTTTAATGCTTATGATAAGTTTTAATGCCTTAAAGCCGTAGCGGAACACAAGCGCGACAAGCCAGAACACACGGATGTAGGCGTAAATGTCGATCGCGTAGCGTGATTCTTCACCGTCGTTGAAGTTCGGCGAAATATCGACGCCGTATTGCTTGCAGTTTGAAGCCTTTACCAAAATGCTTACTGCCGGATACACGGAAAGGCAGAAGTAGCCGTATTTCACCGCTGTGTCCTCGGCGTCTTCGCCGTGGTAGCTTATGCTTATGTTTAGCCGCTTGATCTGCAAATGACGGAAAAAGCTTTTCAGCGCGCCCGTTGCGAGCTGTGCAGCCTCGCGGATCACGTCGACCAGCCACATTATGCCCTTTTCTTTGATCAAGCCGGGCTTTTTTTCTTTTTCCTCTTCGGACTTTTCATCCTCGGGCTTTTTCTTTTTTTCTTTTTTGGGCTTGGGAGGATATATTCTTATCGGAATAAAGCCGATTTTCAGATACGCCTTCAGTTCGCCCTCAAAGCCCGCTTTTATGCCGATCGGGATCAGCATCAGCAAAATGATAAACAGTAGGATCCCCAGAATGATATACAGCCACGTCACAGCTGATTCTCCTCTGATTGCGGCTGTTCTTCCTCAGACTTGTCAGTCTCATCGGTTTCGGGAAGCGGCGGAAGCTCGTCTATCGACGAAATGTTGAAGCAGCGCAGAAAATGCTCTGTGGTGCCGTACAGCAGCGGTCTGCCCGGAAGCTCGAGCCTGCCCTTTTCTTCGACAAGCCCCTTTGCGGTCAGACTGCCGATGACTCCGCTGCAATCGACGCCTCTCACCTGCTCAACGAACGCCTTTGTCACGGGCTGGTTGTAGGCTACAACCGCCAGAACCTCAAGCGCTGCCTGAGAAAGCGGCGTGTTGCGGCGCAGATCCATCACCGTGCGTATCTGCGGAGCGTATTCCTTTTTGGATACCATTTGATAGCTGTTTTTCAGCTTTATTATAGTAATGCCCCTTTGGGCGGAGTTATAATCCTCGATAAGCTCACAAACCGCGTGCTGAACCTCTTCCTCGGTGATCTCAAGCGCCTGCGCCAGTCGGGACAGTTCAACAGAAGCGCCGCTTGCAAACAATATCGCTTCTATTGCCGATTTGATATTTATTTCGCTCACTTTGCTTCCTCCTCTTCTCTTTCTATCATCCGCACCACGGCGTTTTCGCCCGAGCCTTCAATGCGGATACGTTTGCCTTTGACAAGCTCAAGCGTCGCGAGGAATGTGGCGACCAGGTCACTTTTCCCCTCGCAAACCTCAAAAATCTCGTGATATTTAAGTTGCTTTCCGTGCCACAGGCGGCGCATAAGGTGGATGATCTTGCTGTTGACCGACACGATCTTATGCGCGATTATGCCCGAAAAAGCCTGCTCGGGCGGAGGCAGCCTGCGCTTTCCTCTGCCGACGGCGCTGACATACGCGGCGGCGATCTCGACGCTTTCGTGAACGCGGTTGTATGTCAGGTCAAACTCGACCGGAGACGCCTCGCGGAAGAAGGTGTCGAAATCGTAGATAACGCCGAGCTTTGCCGCGATTTCACGGCATACGGCGTATTCGAGCAGCTGACCGGACAGTTCCTTTTTAAGCTCCTCTGCCTCTTCCTCATATTTCGGCAGCAGCATCACTGACTTGATGTAAACAAGCCTCGACGCCATTGTAAGGAACTCGGAGGCGATGTCCATTTGGTTTTCCTGCATTCGGTTGATCTGCTCCATATATTGGTCGAGCAGATCGGATATCTGAATGTCGTAGATGTCGATTTTGTTTTTTGAGATAAGGGTCAATAGCAGGTCAAGCGGTCCCTCAAATACGGGAAGCTTATATTGCAACTGAGTTTCCATAGCCATTACCCCACAAACGGTTTAAACGGCAGATTTGCCAGCCAGTCCAATCCGTTGTACAGCCAGCCCGTGCAGAACGTAAGCACTCCGTTGAGAGCGCCCGCCCACAAAAGCACGAACAGACCGATGAAGAAAAACTGCTGATAGCGATAGAAAAAGTTCACCGCATTGTTTGGCAAAAACAGGAACAATACCTTTGAACCGTCAAGCGGCGGGATCGGAATGAGGTTGAACACCGCCAGGCTGATATTAACGCTGACATAAAAGCTGAGGAAATACCAAATGATCGACGGCTGAACAGACAATCCGGATGAAGAATACAGCCATTCGGGGACATTGTATTTGATCGCGTTGAAGGCTATCATTCCGACAAGAGCCGCAACTATATTAGCCACGGGTCCCATAACGGCTGTTATCGCCATTCCCAGCTTGGGATGCTTGAAATTGCGCGGATCAACGGGCACGGGCTTTGCCCAGCCGAAGCCGAGCAGAAGAAGCATAAGCGCGCCTATGGGATCGATGTGGCTGAGCGGATTGAGCGAGAGCCTTCCGCGCGACTTTATGCTTTTGTCGCCGAGGCAGGACGCGGTGAACGCGTGCGCCCACTCGTGAAACGGCAGTATCAAAAATACAACAAGCAAAACGGCGAGGATATCCGCGAGGATCTCCTGCATGGTGAAATTACCGGATAATAATGTACGAAGCATAAGCGCCTCCATGATATATTTACAGATAATATATATTATATAACAAATTGAGTTAAAATACAAGGATAAAAAAACAAGATAAGAAATTTTGAAAAAACTCTTGCTTTTTTTTATGTTTTCTGGTATGATAACAAAGTTAGGAATATAATTCGATTAATTAAGGAGGTGCAGACGCATGGCAAAATGTGAATTCTGCGGTAAGGATGTAAAATTCGGCATCAAGGTATCTCACTCTCACAGACGT
>CACXGW010000027.1 GCA_902767325.1 uncultured Ruminococcus sp. | reverse complement strand
CATATTTCAGTTGGTCTGCGAGGTTGAGCGTGCGGACGATTTCTTCCGTTGACCAATCCTCAAGCTTTAGTAAATGCTTCATCTTATCTGTTCTCCTTTAAAACTTTATCTAATATTGAAACCGCTTCGTCAAGCTCGGCTGCCGTTATCGTCAGCGGCGGCAGCATACGGAGCACGTCTTTTGCGGTGATTATCAGCAGTCCGTTTTCAACGCATTTTATCGCCAGATCGTGGGCGTCGCCGTCAATTTCGATACCCACCATCAGTCCCAGCCTGCGAACGTTTTTTACATCGTCAAGCTCCATCAGTTTCTTTTCGAGATAAGTGCCTTTTTCCTCAACGGAAGCCAAAAACTTTTCGTCGGATATCTTATCCAGCACATAATTCGCGCCGGCGCACACAACGGGATTCGCGCCGAAGGTGGTGCCGTGCGTGGAGGGCGACATAACGTCTTTCAGCTTTTCGCCGCACATACAAACGCCGATGGGAAGTCCGCCGCCGAGCCCCTTCGCCGCGGTGACGATGTCGGGCAAAATGCCGTAGTGTTCATACCCAAACAGCTTTCCTGTTCTTCCCGCGCCGGTCTGAACTTCGTCGACAATAAGAAGTATATCACGGCTTTTGCACAGCTCTGAGATCGCCTGCACATAGCTTTTGTCGAGGATATTCACGCCGCCTTCGCCCTGAACGACCTCGATCATAACGGCGCAGGTTTTGTCGCATACCGCGTTTTCAAGCGCTGAAAAATCATTTGCCGGAACAAAGCCGAAGCCATGCGTGAAGGGGAAGAAGAAGTTGTGGAAAACCTCCTGACCCGTGGCGGAAAGCGTGGTGACGGTCCTGCCGTGGAAGGAGTTTTCAAGGGTGATTATCTCGTTTCTGCCGTTTCCGTATTTGTCAAAGCTGTATTTGCGCGCGAGCTTTATGGCGCATTCGTTAGCCTCGGCACCGCTGTTGCCGAAGCAGACCTTTGCAAGTCCGGTAAGCGTGCAGAGCTTTTCGGCAAGATCGCTTGCCTGCGCGCTGTAAAAGTAGTTTGACATATGCTGAATGGTGTTTGCCTGGTCGGCAACGGCTTTTGCCCAGCCCTCGTCGCAGTAGCCCAGGCTGTTTACACCGATGCCCGAGCTTACGTCGATATAACGCTTGCCGTCCTCGTCAAAAGCCACAGCGCCCTTGCCTTTTTGCAGAGCCACGTCATACCTGCCGTAGGTGTGCATTATATATTTTAAGTCTTTTTCCTTTGTGTTCATTTTTCCCTCTGATAACTGTATATAAAAATGTCGTCGCGCTTTTCAAAGCCGAAGTCGCTCCAGAATTTCTGCCCGGTCTCATTGTTCTGATAGCAGAAAATGTGGGTCTTTTCAATACCTTGTGAAGTTATGTTCGCGATTGCCTTTTCGGCAAGGGCATGACCTATCCTGCGGCGGCGGTATTCGGGAAGCACCGCCATATGGTGGATAAAGCCGCGTCTGCCGTCGTGTCCCGCAAGCACCGTGCCGACTATTTTTCCGTCGGCAACAGCCACAAGGGAAAGCCCCTCGTTGCGCTTTAGGTAGCGCTCTATCTGCTCCCGGCTGTCCGCCGAGGAAAGCGCCCGCTTGCTGGTGATCTGCCACATCGCGAAGATCTCGTCGTAGTCGTCGATCGTCATGGGTCGGATGTTTATCATAGTAAGTCCTTTTTGTTTAGATTTTTGCCGATCAATAGAACATCGTGCCGATACCCTCGTCGCTGAACAGCTCGAGAAGGATAGAGTGCTCGAGTCTGCCGTCGATGATATGGGCGCGGTTCACGCCGTTGCGCACCGCCTCAACGCAGCAGTCGATCTTGGGGATCATACCGCCCGAGATGATCCCGTCGCGCTTTAGCATCGGGACCTCGCTGACGTTCACAACGGGGATAAGGCTTTCGTCGTCGTTGACGTCGCGCAGAAGTCCGCGGATGTCGGTCATTAAAATCAGCTTTATAGCGCCGAGCTTTGCCGCGATCTGAGCCGCCGCAAGGTCGGCGTTGATGTTGTAGACCTCGCCGTCGTAGCCGCCCGCGACTGTTGCGACGATGGGAAGATAGCCGTCCTTCATCGCGTTTTGCAGGGGCTCGGGATTGACCTCGCGGATCTCGCCGACAAAGCCCAGATCAGCCGCGCCTTCGACGAGCTTATCAGCCATAAGCATTTTGCCGTCAAGTCCGCAAAGACCCAGCGCTCTGCCGCCGTGGCTTTCAAGCATCTGAACAAGGCTTTTGTTGACCTTGCCCGCCAGCACCATCTGAACGATGTCGATGGTTTCGCGGTCGGTCACGCGCATACCGTTTTCAAACTTGCTCTCCTTGCCGACAGCGTCAAGCATGGCGTTTATTTCGGGTCCGCCGCCGTGCACCAAAACGACGTTGATTCCGACAAGCTGCATAAGCACCAGATCGCTCATAACGGCGGATTTCAAATCTTCATTTATCATGGCGTTGCCGCCGTATTTCACGACGATGGTCTCGCCCGTCCATTTTTTGATGTAGGGCATCGCCTGGATAAGAACCTTAGCCCGCTTTTGTACGTCCATAGTTTGTGTCTCCTGTGCTTTATGTTTTTATATACAGAGAATCTCCTTCCCAAATATAGGGATTATTCTCTATATATTCATATAATTTTATAAATTCTTTTTCGTTCCGTATTATTCGGTCGTGAAAGGATTTTTGCCAAACGGAGAAACCAACTTCTTTTGTAACAGCACCTTTAAACTGTTGAATGACCGTTGAGATATTGGTTGTAGGGGCGAGCATTGCTCGCCTGCTGTCGTCATAGTAATGTGTCAAAAGCAAATGCACATGATTTGGCATGACGACAGAGTTTTCAACTTTGATATCTCGATAAAAAATTGGTATTTCGGCGATCTTTTTCTTTACAGTTAGTCCGATTTTGGAAAGGTTTGTTGTTGAACCCGGGCGAGCACTGCTCGCCCCTACTTTCCAAAATATACATTTTTTGTTTTTCGTGCAAATTGTGATAAAGAAAGCGCCCGGAGAAGAATAATCATATTGTGCCAAACGATTTGGCTTTCGTTTGGGCTGATTTGTCATGTACGGTAATCTCCGTTGATTTTTACGTAATCGTATGTTAGATCGCAGCCGTAGGCTTCGGCTGAGCCGTCGCCGTCGCCGAGAGTGATGATGATTCCGATCTCGTTTTCTTTCAGTATCTTTTCGGCTTTTTCCTCGTCAAACGCGAGGCCGCAGCCGTTTTGGCAAACGAGTATCTCGCCCGCATCGGATTTATAAGAAACGTCGATTTTCTTCACGTCGTCAACCTGAGCGCCGCTGTATCCGATCGCGCAGAGTATTCTGCCGCAGTTAGCGTCCGCGCCGAACATTGCCGCCTTAACAAGGCTTGAGCAGATGACGCTTTTGGCGATGATTTTTGCCGCCGCTTCGTCCTTCGCGCCGCTGACGTTGCAGATGAGCAGCTTTGTGGCGCCTTCGCCGTCGCCGGCGAGCTTTTTTGCGACGTTCTTTAACGCGTCTGTCAGCGCGTCGAGGAACAGATAGTAATCGCCGTTTTTCTCGGTTATTTCGGTGTTGCCCGCATAGCCTGACGCCATGATAGCGAGCGTGTCGTTTGTGGAGGTGTCGCCGTCTACGCTGACCATATTGTAGCTCACGTCGGCGGCTTCGATAAGCGCTTCGCGGAGCATTTTTGAAGAGATCGCCGCGTCGGTGGTCACAAACGAAAGCGTCGTGCCCATATTGATATGGATCATTCCGCTGCCTTTCGCTATGCCGCCGATGGTGACGGTTTTGCCGTCGATCACGGTTTGCACCGCCCATTCCTTCTTGACGGTGTCGGTGGTCATTATGGCTTCCGCGGCGTTAGTTCCGCCGTCTTTCGAAAGAATATCTTTCAGCTTCCTGACGCCGGATTCGATCGGAGCCAGCGGAAGAGGCTGACCGATAACGCCGGTTGAAGCGACTATCACGTCGTTTTCGTCGATTCCGAGCGCGGACGCCGCAAGCTTACCCATAGCCTCGGCTTTTTCGTAGCCGTCGGGATTGCAGGCGTTGGCGTTGCCCGAATTGACGATGACCGCCTGAGCCACGCCGTTTTCAAGGTGCTTTTGCGTGACGTAGATCGTGTCGGATTTCACGAGATTTTTTGTGAAGATCGCTGCCGCCGTGCAGGGACGGTCGCAGCAGATCAGCGCCAGATCGCGCTTGCCGTCGGGGATAACGGGCGAGTCGTTCGATTTCATCGCCTTTGTGATAGCGGCAGAGGTCGCCGCCTTAACTCCCGCGCAAACGCCGTTGGCGGTAAAGCCGGCGGGAGCGGTCACGCCGCCGCCGATGTATATTAAATTGCTCATAAACTTACCTTCTAAAATGCAGGCGGAACGATGACCAAGCCTGTTTTTTCGTCCAAGCCGAAAATGATGTTCATATTCTGGATCGCCTGACCCGCGGCGCCCTTGACCATATTGTCGATCGCGGCGCAGGCTACGAGCTTTCCGGCGCGCTTGTCGTGGTGCAGGGAAATATCGCAGAAGTTGGAATAGCGCACGTTGTGAATATCGGCGCACTTTCCGTCGGGAAGCAGGCGGATGAAGAATTCGTCCTTATAGAACTCCTCGTAAGCCGCTTTTATCTCCTCAAACGACACGCCGTATTTGATGTCGGCGTACACTGTCGCCAGAATGCCGCGGTTCACGGGCAGAAG
Organism: uncultured Ruminococcus sp.; assembly: GCA_902767325.1. GTDB lineage: Bacteria > Bacillota > Clostridia > Oscillospirales > Acutalibacteraceae > Ruminococcoides. The sequence goes on along the minus strand of CACXGW010000027.1, from coordinate 4,883 downwards.
ATGAGGAACAAAGGTGATCGTGACGTCCTCGCCGCTGAGCTTTGAAAGGGTCTGCTCTATTTCGGGCGTGTGGCGGTGATTTGCCACCTTATAGGCGTGGAAGCCTTCGTTGAGCTCGGGGAAGTGGTTGCCCTGAGTCGGCTTTCTGCCCGCGCCGGTCACGCCGCTTTTGCAGTCGCAGATTATGCCCTTGGTGCTGACAAGCCCCTTTGAGATCGCGGGAGCGATCGCCAGAGGCGAGCAGGTGGTGTAGCAGCCGGGGTTGGCGATAAGGCGCTTGCCCTTGATTTTATCGCGGAAGAATTCGGGCAGACCGTAGACGCTCTGCTCGTGGAGAGCCTTGTCAAGAAACGTTCCGCCGTACCACTCGGCATATTCTTCCTCGCTTTCGAGGCGAAAGTCAGCGCCGAGGTCGATGAACGCCTTGCCCTGTGAAAGGCAAGCTGCCGCAAGCTCCTGCGAAAGACCGTGGGGGAGTGCCGCGAAAATAACGTCGCTTTTTTCAACAACGGCGTCCTGATTCTCGCAGACCATATCGTTTAAAAAGGCGTAGGAGGGATAAACGTCGCTGAGCTTCTGTCCTTCAAACGAAACCGAGCTGATAGCCGCGACGTCCGCTTCGGGGTGGGCTGTCAGCAGCCGCACAAGCTCCGCGCCGGCATAACCCGTAGCGCCTACAATTCCTGCTTTTATCATTTATATCAATCCTTTTTTATGAATTCGTAGAATTTAATTCATGCCGCTTGCGGCAATTCATTACGAAGTAAATTCACGGCGAAGCCACTTCATCTTTGAAAAAGAGCAACAGGCAACGCGAGGTTCTTGAATGAATTGAACCGTTGGTTCATAAATTGTTATCACATGAATAGCGTGCATGCACGCATGAATTGCGCTTTCAGCGCATTATAATCTTTCCGCGATTTCCTTTACGCGCTGCGCCCGGGCTTTTACCAATTCGGGAGCGGGACCGCCAAATGCGGTGCGGGTGGAAACGCATTTTTCAAGAGAAATAGCTTCAAAAACATCCTCGGTGAAAACGTCGCAAACCGCCTGATATTCGGAAAGCGGCAGATTTTCAAGGTCGGTCCCAAGCTCGATGCAGCGCGCGACGAGCTCGCCGGTGGCTTTGTAAGCGTCGCGGAACGGAACGCCGTTTTTGGTCAGCCAGTCGGCGCAGTCGGTGGCGTTGATAAAGCCGCCCGCCGCAGCCTTGCGCATATTTTCGGGGATTACGCGCATGGTGTCGAGCATCGGGATAAAGGCGGTGAGACACATCTTGACGGTGTCGACAGCGTCGAAGATCGCTTCCTTGTCCTCCTGCATATCCTTGTTGTACGCAAGCGCGATCCCCTTCATGACCGTGAGCAGCGTCATCGTATCGCCGAACACCCTGCCGCTTTTGCCGCGAACCAGCTCGGCAATGTCGGGGTTCTTTTTCTGCGGCATTATCGACGAGCCTGTGGAAAACGCGTCGTCAAGCTCAACAAACTTGAATTCCCAGCTGCACCACATAATTATCTCCTCGGAAAAGCGGCTGAGATGAACCATGATGATCGAGAGCACCGACGCGAACTCAATGCAGAAATCGCGGTCGGAAACGCCGTCGAGCGAGTTGTTTGTTATCCTGTCAAAGCCGAGCAGCTCGGCGGTGATCGTTCTGTCTATCGGATAGGTCGTGCCTGCCAGAGCGCAGGAGCCGAGCGGCATTTCGTCCATTCTTTTAAGGCAGTCCTCCAGACGCGACACGTCGCGCAGGAGCATTTCGCCGTACGCCAGCAGATGATGTCCGAACACTATCGGCTGCGCCCTTTGAAGATGAGTGTAGCCGGGCATTACCGCGTCGCTGTATTTTTCCGCCTTGTCGGCGATGACTTTTATAAGATCGACCACGAGCTTTTTGACGTTTACGACCTCTTTTTTCAGATAGAGCTTAGTGTCCAGCGCGACCTGATCGTTGCGGCTGCGCGAGGTGTGGAGGCGTTTGCCGTTGTCGCCGATCCTTTTCGTCAGCTCGCCCTCGATAAAGGTGTGGATGTCCTCTGCTTCCATGTCGATCTTAAGGCTGCCGGATTCGATATCGGCTAAAATGCCCTTGAGCCCCTGAACGATGTCGGCGCTGCTCTCTTCGCTGATAATGCCGCATTTGCCGAGCATCGTCGCGTGGGCGATGCTGCCCTCGATGTCCTCTTTATACATACGGCTGTCAAACGGGATCGAGCTGTTGAAGTCGTTTGTTGTTTTTGAAAGCTCTTTTTTAAATCTGCCTTTCCAAAGCTGCATACTATACCTCAAAAATGAAATTATTTATGTGGTTGATTTTTTTTGATCAAAGTAAAATATACTGTTATTTCGGCTATAAAAAACACAATAATCGCAATCCCGCTGTAGCCGAGGATCGCTACGTGCTGATCCACACAGATTCCTATGCTTGCCGGATTGCCGATAAAAAGAAAAGCGACGAAAACAAACAGGGCGATAAATTCGCAGGCAAACAATATGTAGAATACATTATGTGCGGGCGTTTTCTCTTCCTGGGCAAAAACGCGCCGGAAAAGAAATATAGAAAAGACGGGACAGCTCAAAACAAGTGAAAATATGGGTATCAAATCCATGATGATTTATCTCTTCTTAAAACACTTTATGGGCAGGGGTGTTTCACCCTGCCCGAATGTAACTGATATTTTTATTTGATCAGGCCTTTTTTCGCCCTGACCTTGATGGGAAGACCGAACAGATTGATGAAGCCTGCGCTGTCGTTCTGATCGTAAACCTCGTCCTCGTCGAAGGTAGCGATCTCTTCGTCATAGAGACTGTAGGGGCTTGTAACTCCCGCGTCGATGATGTTGCCCTTATACAGCTTGAACTTTACCTCGCCGGTAACATATTCCTGAGTGCTGTCAACAAAAGCGGACATCGCCTCCCTCAGCGGAGTATACCACTTGCCGTCGTAAACCAGATCGGCAAAGGTGTTCGCGAGGTTCTTCTTATAGTGAAGGGTGTCCTTGTCAAGGCAGATCTCCTCAAGCTTGTCATGAGCCGCGTAGAGGATGGTGCCGCCGGGGGTCTCATAAACGCCGCGCGCCTTCATACCTACAAGACGGTTTTCAACGATGTCGGTGATGCCGATGCCGTTTCTGCCGCCGATCTCGTTGAGCTTTTCGATGACAGCTACGGATTCGGTGACTTCGCCGTTGATCTTGGTGGGAATACCCTTTTCAAAGCTGATGGTAACATATTCGGGCTTGTCGGGAGCCTGCTCGGGTGACACGCCCATCTCGAGGAAGCCCTCTTTGTTATACATCGGTTCATTTGCGGGATCCTCCAGGTCGAGACCCTCGTGGCTGAGGTGCCAGAGGTTCTTGTCCTTGGAGTAGTTGGTTTCTCTGTTTATTTTCAGGGGGATGTTCTTCGCCTCGGCATATGCGATCTCTTCCTCACGGGACTTGAATTCCCAGGTTCTCCAGGGTGCGATGATCTTCATATCGGGAGCATACGCTTTGATTGCAAGTTCAAAACGAACCTGGTCGTTGCCTTTGCCGGTGCAGCCGTGGCAGATCGCGTCGGCGCCTTCAGCCTTTGCGATCTCTACGATCCTCTTGGCGATAACGGGGCGTGCAAAGGATGTGCCCAGAAGATATTTTCCCTCGTAAACCGCGCCCGCCTTCATTGTCGGGAACACATATTCTTCAACGAATTCCTTGTTAAGATCCTCAACATAGAGCTTTGAAGCGCCTGTGGCGATAGCCTTTTCCTCAAGACCGTCAAGCTCGGTGCCCTGACCTACGTTGCCGGAGACCGCGATTACCTCGCAGTCGTCATAGTTTTCCTTGAGCCAGGGGATGATTACGGATGTGTCCAAGCCGCCCGAATAAGCGAGCACTACTTTTTTGATTTTGTTATCAGCCATGATGATTTCCTCCATACTTTTTTGGTTACGAATACCATTATACACCAACTTTTTGAAAAATCAAGTGCTTTTTGAATAAATATACAATTTTTAAGCTTTGCACAAAAATAGCGGAAATGTGGCTGATTTTTCGTGAAATTGCAGATTATCAGGATAAAATCCGTGTGGATATAAAGAAAAACACGAGGATTTCTTTGCAAAGGATTTGTTATGAATATTCATTTTTATGCCGATAATATGCAAAATAATGAATATTATTCGCGCAGTATTGAATATTATTCAAAAAGTGCTATAATAATAGAAAAGGAAAAAACATAGTTATTACTGAAAGGATTTGATGATATGTCAGACTTTAAAACCTGTCTTCCGCAGGAGATCGCCGACAATCCGTTCAACCTCATCGGGCAGGATTGGGGCTTGGTGACCGCGGGCAACAGCGAAAAGCTCAACACAATGACCGTCAGCTGGGGCGGCGTGGGCGTGCTTTGGAACAAGCCCGTCGCGTTCATTTTCATCCGTCCGCAGCGCTACACCTTTGAGTTTTTGGAGCGCGGCGATAAGTTCACGATAAGCTTCTTCGACGAAAAATACCGCAAGGCGCTGGCGTTCTGCGGCTCAAAAAGCGGCAGAGATCACGACAAGCCAAAGGAAACGGGGCTTGAACCCGCCTTCACCGGGGACGGTACGCCGTACTTCGAGCAGGCTCGGCTGGTGCTCGTGTGCAAAAAAATGTACGCGCAGTATCTCAACGAGGAAAGCGTTATCGACCGTGAAACGGTTCTGCCGAATTACAACGGCGACTATCACAAGATGTATGTCGGCGAGATCGTCGAGGTATTGAAGAAATAAAACAAAGTGGCTGTTACATTATGCGATTATAGCCTAAAACTGTCATTTCGACCAAGCGAAGCGCGTGGAGAAATCCCCCAAAGTCAGCAGAATCAAGGGGATCCGTAGCCGGACGGCAACCCTTTTG
>CACXGW010000026.1 GCA_902767325.1 uncultured Ruminococcus sp. | reverse complement strand
GCTGTAACATAAAACTATATTTGTTTATGATGTAGGGTACGGTCTTGACCGTACCGCACACGATGAACAAGACGTTGAGTGCTCAACAGGCGGTTCGGTCAAGACCGAACCCTACAGATAGTTTAAAAAGAGTTAAGTTTTTGCGGACTTTGCCGAATAAAAACAGAGGCGACCGACGGTCGCCCCTACTTATAACTTCAGACTTATAACTTATAACTTACCAGCTTCTATCATCCGGCTTCTATCATCCGGCATCTAGCTTCTAGTGTCTATCTCAATACCTCTTTAACCGCCTTGGCGACGATCTCCAGACCCTTCATGAGCAGCTCGTCCTCGATGACGAGCGGAGGCATGATCTTAAATACGGCGCCGTTTCTGCCGGCACATTCGCAGATAAGCCTTTCGTCGAAGCATTTTTCGATGACCGCTTCGGACAGCTCGGGGTCGATAGCGCTGAAATCTATGCCCCAGATCAAGCCCATTCCGCGGACCTGAAGGCGGGGATCGAGCGGGAGCACCTCTTTTTCGAGGAAGCTTTTCACGAGCTCGCCCTTGCGGCGGGTCTCGGCTTCGACGTTGTTTTCGAGCAGGTAGTCAAACGACGCAGCGCCCGCTACGAAGCTGAGCTGGTTGCCGCGGAAGGTTCCGTTGTGCTCGCCGGGCTTCCAGCAGTCGAGCTCTTCCTTGAGCAGAAGGATCGCAAGCGGCATACCCATACCGCCGATAGACTTGGACATAACGACCATATCGGGGGCGATGCCGGCGCGCTCGAACGAGAAGAAGGTGCCGGTTCGGCAACAGCCCATCTGAACATCGTCGATGATGAGCAGAATATCGTTTTTGTCGCAGAATTCGCGCACACCGCGCAGGAACTCATTGCTGAACGGGAAAATGCCGCCTTCAGCCTGAACCGATTCCATTATAAGCGCAGCGGGCTTTTCGATCGCCGAGTGGTCGTCGTCGAGCAGGGTCTGCATATACTCTATCACATCCAGCCCCTTGAACATATAGGGAGCGGGGATGTGGGTAACGTCGGTGAGCGTCGCTCCGCAGGCGTTGCGGGCATACATCTCGCTTGTCAGCGCCAGTGAGCCGAGCGTCATTCCGTGGAAGCAGCCCATAAAGGCAAAGATGTTTCTTCTGCCCTTTATTTTGCGGGCGAGCTTGAGCGCTGCCTCATTTGCGTTGGTGCCGGTGGGTCCGCAGAACTGGATCTTATATTTTAGTCCGCGCGGCTCGATGATCTTCTTTTCGAGACCCTCGATGAAATCACGCTTGGGAGCGGTGTACATATCCAGCGCGTGGATTATGCCGTCGGTGGCAAGATAGTCAACGACCTTCTGCTTGATGTAGGGGTTGTTATGGCCGTAATTCACGGCTCCCGCGCCGCAGAAAAAGTCGATGTACTTGTTGCCGTCTTCGTCGGTGAGGACAGCTCCCTTGGCGTCGGTGAACACCTTGGGAAAATGGCGGCAATAAGAGCGCACCTCGGATTCGTATTTTTCAAATGTACCTGTACTCATTTCATTACCTCACTTAAAGATTGATGTCGACGCTCTTGATGTAGGCGGCAAGCGTGCCGCGCATCATAGCCTCGATTTGCCCGGGCTCGTCGGGAAGCATGACCAAAAGCTGCTTGCCCGCGCGGACGAGATAGCCGTCGTCGCCGCTGTCGTTTTTCAGCCTGCGGCACAGCTCGGGACTGCTGCCGGCTGCCGCCTGAGATATGATGTCACGCGCGCTGCGGCTGTCCTCAAACGACAGACCTCCGACCGTAAACACGGCGTCGGACTGCTCAAAAGCGCTGATCAGCTCGTCGCCGAACGCGTCCTTACGTGTGGCAAACACGGCTGACGAAAGGTTGAGCCCCAGCTCGGAAAAGCTTTTTTTCAGCGCCTTTTCGCAAAACGAGGTCTTGCGCGCCGAATAGTAAATTATACTGCAGTTCATAGCTTTCTCCTATTCCGATTTGGTGTATTCGGGCTTGAGCCGCGGCTCAAAGATCGGGGCGATGGTCATATCGGAGGTGACCTTCTTGAAGTCGAGTCCCCAACCCTTGAAGATATAGTCGTAATACTGGTCGCTTGGCTTGACGGGATCTTTCTTAGGAGCCTTTGCGGACTTGCCGTACTCTACCGTCTGGTTCTCGATGAACGAGCCGTCGTAGTTGATGAAGGTCACGCTGCACAGCACTACGGGCTTGGTGGAGGGCGGTTCGCTGGGATCGCTGGTCTTCTTTTTGGGAGAAGTGGTACCTTCCGTGGTTCCGGTCGGCTTGGTCGTGGACGGAGCTATCTTCTGATCCTTGAAGTCGTAGTTGCCGTCGTACCAGTCGATCTGCTTTTTCTCGTAGGCGGTGCAGAAATCGGTCACGGTGGGACGTGTGCCGCCGCGGGTATCGTAATATACCTCAGGCCATACCGTGTTTTTGTTGATGCTCGCCTTTTTGACGTCCACCTTGGAATCCTCGCCGATGCGGGTCTTGCGCGCTACGACGACCGTGCGGAAGTTTGTGTACTCGTACGAGCAGGTCGAGAGCGTTATCAGCTCGTCGTCCTCGTTGACGTCAACGGGACAGTTGAACAGCGAGCGGATCCTGACGTTGTAAACATAGTTCATAAAGTCCTTGTCGTTCTGGAAATCTCCGATCATATAGTTGAAGAATTCTCCGTGGCTTGACAGGGTGTTTGTTTTATAAACCGAAATTATCTTGTAGGTCCCCTTGCCCTGCGGCGTGTCGAACCTGATCGTGGCGTGCTTCTTGTAGTAGTCAAGATCGCCCTCGGTTCCGCCGTAGTCCATCAGATTTCCGAACATCGAGCCATCGTTCATATGATGACCGTGGAGCACGATGTTTTTGCTGTCGGTGCCGTTTTTGCAGCGGTAGTCAAGGAAAATGCTGCCGTAGGAATCGTATTCGTTTTTGTAATTGTGGTTGAGATAATACTGGTCTGTGGCGTCGTCGCTCTTGTGCCACAGCACGGGATAGTCGATTTTGGTGCCCTTCAGCTGGACCCAGCCGACGATCTCCTTGTTGATCTTTTTCAGCTTGTCCCAGTTGACGGAATCGTCGTCGCCCTTGTCGGGAGTGTCGCCGCTTTGGGAACTGTTGTGTGCGACCTTTTGAATTTCGTCGTAGAGCTGAGCGTTCTGCAGGCTCAGGATGACCATATTGTAAATAAGGATCCATACCGCCGCCAGAAATACCAGAACGGACGCGATAACAACGCATTTGCGGGCGATCTCCTTTTTGTCGTCGCCGGGCAGCGGGATAAAGCGGTTTACAAAGCCGGTCTTTTCGGGAACGCAGGGCTGCTCGGAAAAGCCGCCGGGATATTCCTCTTTTGATTTTTCGTAAACCTCGTCAAGGCGGCTCTTAGCGAACCTGACGGTCTCCTCAAGCGTTTTGCCGGTCAGCTCGGCTTTCGGAAGCGCGACCACGCGGATTCCCCTGTAGGTGAAGGCGTAGCCCTTGTAGCCGTTGCCGAAATCGCCGAGCGAAAAGACCTTGGCTTTTTTTCGCATGACCTTGTATTCTTCCTCAAGAGCCTTCAGCTCTTCCTCGGAAGCTTTGTTTTTTCTTGCCTCGCGGAATGCCGCGTTGCGCTTTTTCCAGTATTCCTTCGAAGCGGGCTTGTTTTCCGCGCGCTCGGCGCTCGCCACAGCTTCGACAAAGTATTTTTTGAAGGATGTGCTGTCGGTCGTTGAAAGCGCCTCGACCGCGAAAACCGCGTCGGGCTTTCTGTCCTCTTTGGCGATACCCTTTAGGGCGAGGTCGATAAACTTTGACTGCCGAAATGATTTTCTGACGGAAAGAAGCTCGTCGCCGCGTTCCTGAAGCAGATACCTGAGCTCGGTATCCGAAGGGGTACGTCCGGTCTGCTTGCCGGTGAATAAAATATCAAATATCACGCAAGACCTTCCTTTCATGCGTTTTAACGGTGCGTGGGGTGTATAGACAGCCGGTCATTCCTCGGGGAATATCGGCGTTTTCTTCAGATTGTTCAGCGCTTCCTCAATAAGCGGTTCAAAGCCCGCCTTTTCCTGGGCTTCTTTTACAAACTTGAGCACGGGCTTGGTGCGGGGATGGCGCGGCGTAAAGACCGTGCAGCAGTCCTCGTAGGGCTCGATGGAGGTCCGGTAGGTGTCGATTTTGTAGGAAATGTCGATTATCTCCTGCTTGTCCATTCCGATCAGCGGACGGAAAACGACCATATCGGCGGCTTCGTCGGTGCAGTTGAGCGCTCCGATCGTCTGGCTTGCCACCTGACCGAGGCTCTCGCCCGTTATGAGCGCGGAGCAGTCGTGATCGCGCGCGATACGCTGGGACATCTCCATCATAAGGCGGCGCATTATGATCGTAAACAGCTCCTCGGGGCAGTCGTCGCGCAGTTTTTCCTGTATCTTTGTGAACGGGACCGTGAACATCGTCATCGGTCCGGCGTAGCGGCTGACCTTCTGAAGCAGACGGACGACCTTGTCCTCCGCCCTTTGTGACGTGTAGGGCGGGCTTGCGAAGTGGACGGCGATCATTCTCAGCCCCCGCTTTGCCATCATATATGCCGCAACGGGAGAATCTATGCCGCCGCTGATGAGCAGAACGGCTCTGCCGCCGGTGCCTATGGGGATGCCGCCCGCGCCGCGGATGGCGTTTGCGTGTATGTATGCCGCGGTGTCGCGGATCTCGACATATACGGTCACGTCCGGATCTCGGACGTCAACGCGGAGGTGCGGGAACTTTGAAAGTATCTTTCCGCCGACTTCACGGCAGATCTCCGGGGATTTGAGCGGAAACTTTTTGTCGCTGCGCTTTGCCTCGACCTTGAAGGTTTTTGCAGTTCTGAGCTGTTTTTCGAGATATACGGGCGCGGTCTCAAGCACGGACTCCATCGTCTTTTCGTCGCACACAGCGGCGCGTGAAAAGCTGACGATGCCGAATATCCTTGCCACGCGCTCGCACGCCTCGTCGAGGTCGATGTCGTCGTCGAGCGGACGCACGCTTATCGTGGACTGAGCCGAGGTGATCTCAAAGCTGCCCAGCGGTCTGAGCACTGACCTTATATTCTTTTTGAGCGCGTCCTCAAACTGGCGGCGGTTAAGCCCCTTCAGCACGATTTCGCCGTTTTTAAGCAACAGTATTTCTTTCATATAACCTCACGTTATCATAGATTTGAGAGTTAAGAGTTTAATTCCGAATTACGAATTGACTATCTGTGTGCCAGCACGCTCAGTCCGGTTTTGATCCCGCTGCACAGAGCGTCTATGTCGGCTTTGGTGTTATGCTTTGAAAAGCTTACGCGCAGGGCGCTGTCGGCTTGCTCGCGCGAAAGCCCCATCGCGCTCAGAACGTGGCTGGGTTTCCCCTTTGCGCAGGCGCTTCCGGATGAGACGAACACATCGCGCTCCTCGAGAAAATGGAGCATTGTTTCGCTGCGGACTCTGCCCGCCGAGAAGTTGAGCACATACGGCAGCGCGTCATCGGGAGAATTGAGCGTTACGCCCTCTATCCCCAGAAGCTGCTCCTTAGCGTAGCGGTTAAGCTCAGTCACGAGCTCAAAATTTCGGGCTATGTCAAATTCGCCGCAGGCTGTGCCGAACGCCGCTATGGCTGGCAGCGCCTCGGTGCCGCCGCGAAAGCGCTTTTCCTGCTCGCCGCCGTATTGACGCGGAACGAGCCGCACTCCTTTTTTTATATAGAGCGCTCCGACTCCCTTCGGCGCGTGGACCTTGTGTCCGCTGACGCTGATGAGGTCGGCGTTAAGCCTCTTCGCCTTTATTTCGAGCTTGCCGAACGCCTGAACAGCGTCAGTGTGGCAGAGCGTTTGCGGATTTATCTCCTTAACGGCGGAAAAAATCTCATCTACGGGCATTATGGCGCCGGTTTCGTTGTTGACGCGCATAACGGATACGAGCGATGTGTTTGAGTCCACCTGAGAAATGACGTCCTCCGGGCGGATCATACCGTTGCGCGGCGCTACAAACACGACGTTAAAGCCCTCGCTTTCGAGCTGCTTTGCAGCCTCGGTGACGCTGCTGTGCTCGACAGCGGAGATGATGAGCTTTTTGCGGACGCGCGCGCCGGCGTATGCCGCTCCGAACAGCGCGGTGTTGTTAGCCTCGGTGCCGCCGCTCGTGAAGAATATCTCATCGGGTGAAGCGCCGAGCTTTGACGCCACAGCCTTGCGCGCCGCGATAAGCTCACGCTCAGCCTGCAAGCCCTTGAGATGAAGAGACGAGGGGTTGCCGTAGATGTCTGTCATTATCTGATATGCCTTGTCAGCCGCCGCGCGGGACACCGCCGTGGTCGCGCTGTTGTCAAGGTAATGTTCCAAGCCCTTCGCCCCCATTATATACTTATAATCATTATACAACAAACATAGAAAAAAATAAAGTGAAATTTTTAACATAATTCGCTTTTTTCCGCAAAGAATATTGTTGCAAGCGTTTCCGATTTCACAAATAATTCACATTTTGGGGAGGTTTTGGTATGACGTCTCGGGAGTACGCGAAAATCGTGCAAAAAAATATGCCCAAAAGCAAAACCGTTTCAAACTGCCTGAGGGCGTTTCTGATAGGCGGCGGGATATGCGCCGCGGCTCAGGGGATATTCGAGATTTTTACGCTTTGGGGCTTTGAGGAGGACTTGGCGAAAACGCTGACCTCGGTCGCGATGATTTTCACCGGTGTGCTGCTGACGGCTCTGGGGATTTACGACAAGCTCGCGAAAAAGGCGGGCGCGGGCTCGCTGGTGCCGATAACGGGCTTTGCGAACGCAATGTCGTCGCCCGCGATAGAATTCAAATCCGAGGGATTCATCACCGGCGTCGGCGCAAAGATGTTCGTCATCGCGGGTCCGGTGCTGGTGTACGGTGTTTCCGCCTCGGTGATATACGGCGCCGTGCTGTGGATATTGCATTTGTTTGGGGTGACGTTGTTTTAAATGACCACTGATCACTGATTATAAATCTTTTTGTAGGGTTTGGTCTTGACCGAACCGCCGATTGAGCATTCAACGTTTTGTATATCG